>NZ_VNXE01000061.1:0-486765 GCF_009820115.1 Escherichia sp. HH41S | reverse complement strand
TAAGGAGGTGATCCAACCGCAGGTTCCCCTACGGTTACCTTGTTACGACTTCACCCCAGTCATGAATCACAAAGTGGTAAGCGCCCTCCCGAAGGTTAAGCTACCTACTTCTTTTGCAACCCACTCCCATGGTGTGACGGGCGGTGTGTACAAGGCCCGGGAACGTATTCACCGTGGCATTCTGATCCACGATTACTAGCGATTCCGACTTCATGGAGTCGAGTTGCAGACTCCAATCCGGACTACGACGCACTTTATGAGGTCCGCTTGCTCTCGCGAGGTCGCTTCTCTTTGTATGCGCCATTGTAGCACGTGTGTAGCCCTGGTCGTAAGGGCCATGATGACTTGACGTCATCCCCACCTTCCTCCAGTTTATCACTGGCAGTCTCCTTTGAGTTCCCGGCCGGACCGCTGGCAACAAAGGATAAGGGTTGCGCTCGTTGCGGGACTTAACCCAACATTTCACAACACGAGCTGACGACAGCCATGCAGCACCTGTCTCACGGTTCCCGAAGGCACATTCTCATCTCTGAAAACTTCCGTGGATGTCAAGACCAGGTAAGGTTCTTCGCGTTGCATCGAATTAAACCACATGCTCCACCGCTTGTGCGGGCCCCCGTCAATTCATTTGAGTTTTAACCTTGCGGCCGTACTCCCCAGGCGGTCGACTTAACGCGTTAGCTCCGGAAGCCACGCCTCAAGGGCACAACCTCCAAGTCGACATCGTTTACGGCGTGGACTACCAGGGTATCTAATCCTGTTTGCTCCCCACGCTTTCGCACCTGAGCGTCAGTCTTCGTCCAGGGGGCCGCCTTCGCCACCGGTATTCCTCCAGATCTCTACGCATTTCACCGCTACACCTGGAATTCTACCCCCCTCTACGAGACTCAAGCTTGCCAGTATCAGATGCAGTTCCCAGGTTGAGCCCGGGGATTTCACATCTGACTTAACAAACCGCCTGCGTGCGCTTTACGCCCAGTAATTCCGATTAACGCTTGCACCCTCCGTATTACCGCGGCTGCTGGCACGGAGTTAGCCGGTGCTTCTTCTGCGGGTAACGTCAATGAGCAAAGGTATTAACTTTACTCCCTTCCTCCCCGCTGAAAGTACTTTACAACCCGAAGGCCTTCTTCATACACGCGGCATGGCTGCATCAGGCTTGCGCCCATTGTGCAATATTCCCCACTGCTGCCTCCCGTAGGAGTCTGGACCGTGTCTCAGTTCCAGTGTGGCTGGTCATCCTCTCAGACCAGCTAGGGATCGTCGCCTAGGTGAGCCGTTACCCCACCTACTAGCTAATCCCATCTGGGCACATCCGATGGCAAGAGGCCCGAAGGTCCCCCTCTTTGGTCTTGCGACGTTATGCGGTATTAGCTACCGTTTCCAGTAGTTATCCCCCTCCA
Source organism: Escherichia sp. HH41S (assembly GCF_009820115.1). Taxonomy (NCBI): domain Bacteria; kingdom Pseudomonadati; phylum Pseudomonadota; class Gammaproteobacteria; order Enterobacterales; family Enterobacteriaceae; genus Escherichia; species Escherichia sp. HH41S. The sequence continues at coordinate 485,362 of NZ_VNXE01000061.1, read as the reverse complement.
TCAGGCAGTTTCCCAGACATTACTCACCCGTCCGCCACTCGTCAGCGAAACAGCAAGCTGCTTCCTGTTACCGTTCGACTTGCATGTGTTAGGCCTGCCGCCAGCGTTCAATCTGAGCCATGATCAAACTCTTCAATTTAAAAGTTTGATGCTCAAAGAATTAAACTTCGTAATGAATTACGTGTTCACTCTTGAGACTTGGTATTCATTTTTCGTCTTGCGACGTTAAGAATCCGTATCTTCGAGTGCCCACACAGATTGTCTGATAAATTGTTAAAGAGCAGTTGCGACGCGGCTTTCAGCTCACTGTCGCGAGGTGGCGTATATTACGCTTTCCTCTTTCAGAGTCAACCCTGAATTTCAGGATTTTTCTCTTCAACCGAACCGGCTGTTTGTGTGAAGTGATTCACATCCGCCGTGTCGATGGAGGCGCATTATAGGGAGTCGTTTCAGGAAGACAAGCGGAAAAATGCATTTTTATTTCAACCGCTCATCTTTTAATCATTACGCCGGTTTTTGCTGCTTTTTTATCGCTTGCGGCAGGTCTGCCAGGCTATTTAACACCCAATCCGCCGCGTTTTCTGCTTCAGGCGTAATAGGTTTTCCCGTACGCACCAGCACTTTTGTTCCCACGTTCGCCGCAGCCGCTGCCTGCATATCTTCTAATTTATCGCCCACCATATAAGAAGCGGCCATATCAATATGCAAATAATCGCGTGCTGACAAAAGCATCCCCGGATGTGGTTTGCGGCAGTCGCAGACCTGGCGAAACTCTTCAACACTACCCTGCGGATGATGCGGGCAATAATAGATACCATCCAGATCGACATCGCGGTCCGCCAGCGACCAGTCCATCCACTCGGTCAGCGTTTCAAACTGTGCTTCAGTAAATTTACCGCGAGCAATGCCAGACTGGTTGGTTACTACCACCAGCGCAAAGCCCATTTTTTTTAGCTCGCGCATGGCGTCAATAACACCGTCGATAAATTCAAAGTTGTCGATCTCATGGACATAGCCGTGATCGACATTAATGGTGCCATCACGGTCAAGAAAAATTGCGGGTACGCTCTTCGCCACCTTTTATAGCTCCTTAATAAGGCATGTGACGCTAGTATCGCATGTTTCGACCTGCAAGAAAGTGCTCTTCGCATAAACCTGATTGATTTAGACGTCTGGATGCCTTAACATCCATTTCATTGACGGCTTTGACCGTTTCAGGCATTCGAAATGCCACGACTAACTTAATGACGATAATAAATAATCAATGATAAAACTTTCGAATATCACCAAAGTGTTCCACCAGGGCACCCGCACCATCCAGGCGTTGAACAACGTCAGCCTGCATGTGCCAGCTGGACAAATTTATGGCGTTATCGGTGCCTCAGGCGCGGGTAAAAGTACGCTTATCCGTTGTGTAAACCTGCTGGAGCGCCCAACCGAGGGTAGTGTGCTGGTCGATGGTCAGGAACTGACCACGCTGTCAGAATCCGAGTTGACCAAAGCTCGCCGCCAGATTGGTATGATTTTCCAGCATTTTAACCTGCTCTCTTCGCGCACTGTTTTTGGCAACGTGGCACTGCCGCTGGAGCTGGACAACACGCCGAAAGACGAGATTAAACGTCGCGTGACAGAATTACTGTCATTGGTTGGTCTTGGCGATAAGCATGATAGTTACCCGTCTAACCTTTCCGGTGGGCAGAAACAACGTGTGGCGATTGCCCGTGCGTTAGCCAGCAATCCCAAAGTATTGCTGTGTGATGAGGCCACCAGCGCGCTGGACCCGGCAACAACACGTTCTATTCTCGAACTGCTGAAAGACATCAATCGTCGTCTGGGTTTGACGATTCTGTTGATCACCCACGAAATGGACGTTGTGAAGCGCATTTGTGATTGCGTGGCGGTGATCAGTAATGGCGAGTTGATCGAGCAGGACACGGTAAGTGAAGTGTTCTCGCATCCGAAAACGCCGCTAGCGCAGAAGTTTATTCAGTCGACCCTGCATCTGGATATCCCGGAAGATTACCAGGAACGTCTGCAAGCGGAGCCATTCACTGACTGCGTGCCGATGCTGCGTCTGGAGTTTACCGGTCAATCGGTCGATGCCCCGCTGCTTTCTGAAACCGCGCGTCGTTTCAACGTCAATAACAACATTATTAGCGCGCAGATGGATTACGCCGGTGGCGTTAAGTTCGGCATCATGCTGACTGAAATGCACGGCACACAACAAGATACGCAAGCCGCCATTGCCTGGCTGCAGGAACACCATGTAAAAGTAGAGGTACTGGGTTATGTCTGAGCCGATGATGTGGCTGCTGGTTCGTGGCGTATGGGAAACGCTGGCAATGACCTTCGTATCCGGTTTTTTTGGCTTTGTGATTGGTCTGCCGGTTGGCGTTCTGCTTTATGTCACGCGTCCGGGGCAAATTATTGCTAACGCGAAGCTGTATCGTACCGTTTCTGCGATTGTGAACATTTTCCGATCCATCCCGTTCATTATCTTGCTGGTATGGATGATTCCGTTTACTCGCGTTATTGTCGGTACATCGATTGGTTTGCAGGCAGCGATTGTTCCGTTAACCGTTGGTGCAGCACCGTTTATTGCCCGTATGGTCGAGAACGCTCTGCTGGAGATCCCAACCGGGTTAATTGAAGCTTCCCGCGCAATGGGTGCTACGCCGATGCAGATCGTGCGCAAAGTGCTGTTACCGGAGGCGTTGCCAGGTCTGGTGAATGCAGCAACTATCACCCTGATTACTCTGGTCGGTTATTCCGCAATGGGTGGCGCAGTCGGTGCCGGTGGTTTGGGTCAGATTGGCTATCAGTATGGCTACATCGGTTACAACGCGACGGTGATGAATACGGTACTGGTATTGCTGGTCATTCTGGTTTATTTAATTCAGTTCGCAGGCGACCGCATCGTCCGGGCTGTCACTCGCAAATAACGTTCAACACAACATAAATAATTGAAGAAGGAATAAGGTATGGCGTTCAAATTCAAAACCTTTGCGGCAGTGGGAGCCCTGATTGGATCACTGGCACTGGTAGGCTGCGGTCAGGATGAAAAAGATCCAAACCACATTAAAGTCGGCGTGATTGTTGGTGCCGAACAGCAGGTTGCAGAAGTCGCGCAGAAAGTCGCGAAAGACAAATATGGCCTGGACGTTGAGCTGGTCACCTTCAACGACTATGTTCTGCCAAACGAAGCATTGAGCAAAGGCGATATCGACGCCAACGCCTTCCAGCATAAACCGTACCTTGATCAGCAACTGAAAGATCGTGGCTACAAACTGGTCGCAGTAGGCAACACGTTTGTGTATCCGATTGCCGGTTACTCCAAGAAAATCAAATCGCTGGATGAACTGCAGGATGGTTCGCAGGTTGCCGTGCCAAACGACCCGACTAACCTTGGTCGTTCACTGCTGCTGCTGCAAAAAGTGGGCTTGATCAAACTGAAAGATGGCGTTGGCCTGTTGCCAACAGTTCTTGATGTTGTTGAGAACCCAAAAAACCTGAAAATTGTTGAGCTGGAAGCACCGCAGCTGCCGCGCTCTCTGGACGATGCGCAAATCGCTCTGGCGGTTATCAACACCACCTATGCCAGCCAGATTGGCCTGACTCCGGCGAAAGACGGTATCTTTGTCGAAGATAAAGAGTCTCCGTACGTAAACCTGATCGTGACGCGTGAAGATAACAAAGACGCAGAGAATGTGAAGAAATTCGTCCAGGCTTATCAGTCTGACGAAGTTTACGAAGCAGCGAACAAAGTGTTTAACGGTGGCGCTGTTAAAGGCTGGTAATTTTTAGGCTGTTTCCACAATTTGTAATATCATTCAGGACGGGCGCTTGCCCGTCTTGTCATTTTTACAAGCTCCTGATTCAATATTGACGTTTTGATCATACATTGAGGAAATACTATGCGTGCTTTACCGATCTGTTTAGTAGCACTCATGCTAAGCGGCTGTTCCATGTTAAGCAGATCCCCTGTCGAACCCGTTCAAAGCACTGCACCCCAGCCGAAAGCGGAGCCTGCAAAACCGAAAGCACCGCGCGCCGCGCCGGTCCGAATTTATACCAATGCAGAAGAATTAGTCGGCAAACCATTCCGCGATCTCGGTGAAGTCAGTGGCGATTCTTGCCAGGCCTCTAATCAGGACTCTCCGCCGAGCATTCCAACCGCGCGTAAGCGGATGCAAATCAATGCCTCTAAAATGAAAGCCAATGCGGTATTACTGCATAGCTGCGAAGTTACCAGCGGTACGCCAGGCTGCTATCGTCAGGCTGTATGTATCGGTTCTGCGCTTAACATTACGGCGAAATGAGCAGTTTCCAGTTCGAGCAAATAGGCGTTATTCGCTCGCCCTATAAAGAAAAATTCGCCGTTCCGCGCCAGCCAGGTCTGGTAAAAAGCGCCAACGGTGAACTGCATCTCATTGCTCCCTACAACCAGGCCGACGCCGTTCGCGGCCTGGAAGCGTTTAGCCATTTATGGATCCTTTTTGTCTTTCATCAAACAATGGAAGGCGGCTGGCGTCCGACTGTGCGTCCACCGCGCCTCGGCGGTAACGCCAGAATGGGCGTTTTCGCCACACGCTCTACTTTCCGCCCTAACCCGATTGGTATGTCGCTGGTAGAGCTGAAGGAAGTTATTTGTCATAAAGATAGCGTGATTCTGAAGCTCGGCAGTCTGGATCTGGTCGATGGTACGCCGGTGGTAGATATCAAACCGTATCTTCCCTTTGCCGAATCGCTTCCTGATGCCAGTGCCAGCTATGCGCAAAGTGCACCAGCGGCAGAGATGGCGGTGAGTTTTACCTTAGAGGTCGAAAAGCAGCTTTTGACATTGGAGAAGCGCTATCCGCAGTTAACGCTGTTTATCCGCGAAGTACTGGCGCAGGACCCGCGTCCAGCCTATCGTAAAGGTGAGGAAACGGGCAAAACCTATGCCGTCTGGCTGCATAATTTTAACGTTCGCTGGCGCGTCACCGACGCTGGTTTTGAAGTCTTTGCGCTGGAACCGCGTTAAATTCGCGCCCTTCTCTTTTGACATTTCTTTTGCACTGGTAAACTAAATCACTTTTTTTGTCCCAGGCTCGCCTTGAGCCTGCTCTACCTTCCAACTGGAACCGTAACAACATGCGTACTAGCCAATACCTGCTCTCCACTCTTAAGGAGACACCTGCCGACGCCGAGGTGATCAGCCATCAGCTGATGTTGCGCGCCGGGATGATCCGCAAGCTGGCCTCCGGGTTATACACCTGGCTGCCGACCGGCGTGCGCGTTCTGAAAAAAGTCGAAAACATCGTGCGTGAAGAGATGAACAACGCCGGTGCGATCGAGGTGTTAATGCCGGTGGTTCAGCCATCTGAACTGTGGCAAGAGAGTGGTCGTTGGGAACAGTATGGCCCGGAATTGCTGCGTATTGCTGACCGTGGTGACCGTCCGTTCGTACTTGGCCCAACTCATGAAGAAGTGATTACCGACCTGATTCGTAACGAGCTGAGCTCTTACAAACAGCTGCCGCTGAACTTCTATCAGATCCAGACCAAGTTCCGTGATGAAGTGCGCCCGCGTTTCGGCGTCATGCGTTCCCGCGAATTCCTGATGAAAGATGCTTACTCTTTCCATACCTCTCAGGAATCCCTGCAGGAAACCTACGATGCAATGTATGCGGCCTACAGCAAAATCTTCAGCCGCATGGGGCTGGATTTCCGCGCCGTACAGGCCGACACCGGTTCTATCGGCGGTAGCGCCTCTCACGAATTCCAGGTGCTGGCGCAGAGCGGTGAAGACGATGTGGTCTTCTCCGACACCTCTGACTATGCAGCGAACATTGAGCTGGCAGAAGCTATCGCGCCGAAAGAACCGCGCGCTGCTGCTACCCAGGAAATGACGCTGGTTGATACGCCGAACGCGAAAACCATCGCGGAACTGGTTGAACAGTTCAATCTGCCGATTGAGAAAACGGTGAAGACTCTGCTGGTTAAAGCGGTTGAAGGCAGTAGCTTCCCGCTGGTTGCGCTGCTGGTGCGTGGTGACCACGAGCTGAACGAAGTTAAAGCAGAAAAACTGCCGCAGGTTGCAAGCCCGCTGACTTTCGCGACTGAAGAAGAAATTCGTGCGGTGGTTAAAGCCGGTCCGGGTTCACTGGGTCCGGTAAACATGCCGATTCCGGTAGTAATTGACCGTACTGTTGCGGCGATGAGTGATTTTGCTGCTGGTGCTAACATCGATGGCAAACACTACTTCGGTATCAACTGGGATCGCGATGTCGCAACCCCGGAAGTTGCGGATATCCGTAACGTAGTGGCTGGCGATCCAAGCCCGGATGGCCAGGGTACGCTGCTGATCAAACGTGGTATCGAAGTCGGTCACATCTTCCAGCTGGGTACTAAGTACTCCGAAGCACTTAAAGCCTCCGTTCAGGGTGAAGATGGCCGTAATCAGATCCTGACTATGGGTTGCTACGGTATTGGCGTAACGCGCGTAGTAGCGGCGGCAATTGAACAGAACTACGACGAACGCGGCATCGTATGGCCTGACGCTATCGCACCTTTCCAGGTGGCGATTCTGCCGATGAATATGCACAAATCCTTCCGCGTACAGGAGCTGGCTGAGAAACTGTATAGCGAACTGCGCGCACAGGGTATCGAAGTGCTGCTGGATGATCGCAAAGAACGTCCGGGCGTGATGTTTGCTGATATGGAACTGATCGGTATTCCGCACACTATCGTGTTGGGTGACCGTAACCTCGACAACGACGATATCGAATACAAATACCGTCGTAACGGTGAGAAACAGTTAATTAAGACCGGTGACATCGTCGATTATCTGGTGAAACAGATTAAAGGCTGATGCCAGAAAGGGTCCTGAATTTCAGGACCCTTTTTTACATGGATTGTATAAAATGGATAAACCAAAGGCGCATTGCCGCCTGCTTCTCCCCTGCTTTCTTTCACTTTCGGCCTGTACCGTTGATATCAGCCAGCCAGACTCATCAGCCACAGCGGTAGATACCGAGGCAAAAACATGGGCAGTCAAATTCCAGCATCAAAGCTCTTTCACCGAACAATCAATAAAAGAAATAACAGAACCTGATCTCAAACCCGGCGATTTACTGTTCTCCTCAAGCCTCGGGGTAACCTCATTTGGTATCCGCGTCTTCAGCACTTCCTCAGTGAGCCACGTTGCAATCTTTTTGGGAGATAATAACGTTGCAGAAGCGACAGGAGATGGCGTCCAGATTGTTTCCCTTAAAAAAGCGATGAAGCATAGTGATAAGCTTTTCGTCTTACGAGTCCCGGATCTTACCCCGCAACAAGCCACAGAAATTACCGCGTTTGCCAATAAAATCAAAGATAGCGGTTATAACTATCGCGGCATTGTCGAATTTATTCCATTTATGGTGACTCGCCAGATGTGCTCACTGAATCCGTTCTCCGAGGATTTTCGCCAACAGTGCGTCAGCGGCCTGGCGAAAGCGCAGTTAAGCAGTGTGAGCGAAGGAGACAAAAAGTCGTGGTTTTGTTCGGAATTTGTCACTGATGCATTTGCCAAAGCCGGACATCCGCTTACGCTGGCACAGTCTGGCTGGATTAGCCCTGCCGATCTGATGCATATGCGTACTGGCGATGTCTCTGCGTTTAAGCCAGAAACGCAATTAGAGTATATTGGGCACTTGAAGCCAGGGATTTATATCAAAGCGGGTCGCTTCGTTGGGTTGACTCAGTGATAAAAGCCAGCCTCGTCCACAAAATACCGGATGAGGCGTGAGCGCCTTACCCGGCCTACAAAATCGTGCTAATACAAAATGTTGCATTATTGGCTGTAGGCCTGATAAGCGCTGCGCATCAGGCAATTTTTCGTTTGTTTCTGTCTCACGATGGCTTACTGCCCCAAACTACTGCAATCCTGGTGCGGGTAAAATTTACCTGCCGTATCGGGCGCAAATACTTTGGTCGGCGCACCAGTATCCGGATTAGCCTCAAGCGTAAAGTGACCTTCTACTGACAGTAACACTGGTTTCTCGCTGTTGCCGCGGGCAGCCAAATAGCCCCGTTCCAGCTCAGCGTTATTCGCTACCATGAAACGTTTTCCGGTCGCACAATCAGTAAAGGTTGCCGCATCAGCCATATAAAAATACATGCCGCGTAGAGTCATCGGCGTCACTGGCAGGCTGGATTTTGCCGGTTCCAGTGTATAGTTGAACTGCGATTCGATCGGATTGCCTTCACGATCGAGCATCTCCAACGCATCTCCTTTCGCCCGATAATATGACTTTTCACCTTTACTGTCGGTTAATACCAGTTTGTCAGCGGTTCGCGCCCATGTACCGTAGGAGGCGAAAGAGGAAGGCTCTTCACGCGCGCCCAGATAACGCTCATTCATCACCCAGGTTCCATCTTTTTCGAGGAACAGAGAGGTTTCGATACCTTCGCAATCAGCACACGGCAGCACGCCGCGCCAGCTTTGCGGCATCGGCTTCAGTTCAGCGGCCTGCGCCGGAGAAAGCGTATCGACTTCGGCTCGATTATTACATCCCATCAGAGTAAAGAGGCTGATTACAGCCATCGCTGTCACTATCGCTTTTTTCACCATCCATTCCTTCTTTTTATTCCCGACCGCCGCGCACTTTGCCGCGCAACGCCTTCACGCTTGATTTTTGTGCTTTCGATACCAGCCTGCGCTCTTTTGATGCGCGGGTAGGTCGTGTCGGTCGCCGGTTTTTTTGTTCTGTTGTTAATTCTTTAATCACTGCCACCAGCCGAGCCAGCGCCGCTTCGCGGTTCAGTTCCTGGCTGCGGTATTCCTGTGCCTTGATGACTATCACTCCATCGCTGCTAATCAGATGATGGCTGGCAGCGAGCAGGCGCTCTTTGTAATACTCTGGCAGGCTGGACGCTCGAATGTCAAAACGCAGATGAATAGCCGTTGAGGTCTTATTAACATGCTGTCCGCCCGCGCCCTGTGCACGAATAGCAGTGATCTCAAACTCGCCATCGGGGATAGCAACATGTCGGGAAATCATAATCATGAAGGTTGTTGCCAGGCGATTAAATTTACTTCCAGATTATTCTTATCATCCGATAACCAAATCACCCCATCCTGAATCGTTGCCTGCAGCGTCATGGTACGATCGGCAAAGGCGCTCACTTTTGCCAGTTGCTCGTCGTCCAGATACCAGACAGAAAGATTGGCAAACTGCGCACATTTGCTCTGATTTTGCTGCCACCAGATTTGCGCCGCCCGACTATTATAGGCAAACAGCGCCACTTCTGCGGCCTGGGTGCAGGCTTTCTTAATCCGCCGCTCATCCGGCAGCCCCAGTTCAATCCACAAATCAATGCCCAGATGATCATTACGCAGCCACGCTTCCGGCTCATCATCGGCACACAAACCTCGGGTAAATTGCAGACGTTCATCAGCATATTTCAGCCACGCCAGCAGGCGCAGCATCATGCGCTCCTGGGTTTCTGAAGGATGGCGCGCCAGCGTCAGAGAGGCATCGAGAAACTGGTTGCGGTCGAGATCGGCCACATTAACCGTCGCTTTATAAATTGTCGCTTTAAGCGCCATAAGAAAACTCCTTTCGAATCAGGAGGCCATTGTAACGGAATACATGCAGTTGCGGCGCTGATATTGCAGAAATGAGTGTGGTATAGTCACCTTGCGAAACAGAGTTTATCTTCGTAGGCTTAGACTTGCATCCACGGTTAAGTCAGAGTGCTGACAGGAGGGCATGTGGAAAAATATTGTGAGTTAATACGCAAGCGGTACGCGGAAATCGCCAGCGGAGACTTAGGATACGTTCCGGACGCGCTGGGCTGCGTTTTGAAAGTGCTGAATGAAATGGCTGCCGACGATGCCCTTTCTGAGGCTGTCAGGGAAAAAGCAGCATACGCTGCGGCAAACTTACTGGTGAGCGATTATGTCAATGAATGATACGTATCAACCAATCAATTGTGATGATTACGATAATCTTGAGCTCGCCTGCCAGCATCATTTAATGCTGACACTTGAGCTGAAAGATGGCGAAAAACTGCAGGGGAAGGCCAGCGATTTAGTCTCCCGCAAAAATGTGGAATATCTGGTCGTTGAAGCTGCTGGCGAAACCCGCGAGCTACGCCTGGATAAAATTACCAGCTTTAGCCACCCGGAAATTGGTACGGTGGTGGTGAGCGAGTCCTGATTGACTTTCGCCGGATGCGACGTTTGAAGCGTCTTATCCGGCTTTCACTTAACTAAGCGTTTTCTTCCAGACAAAACTTACGCCATTCTCACCTTCGGCCACACCTTCTTGCGTCACAAATACCTCTGCCGCTGCAATCAGCGTTTCGCCATAAAACAGCAGTGGCGTGGTGTCACGCAGCCACGGCGGTACGCCCAGTTCCTGCCAGATTTTCTTTAGCTTACGTCCGCCGTTGCGGCCGACAATATGCAGCAATCCTGGCGCTTTGAAACGCACGCTGACCGCTTCGTCTGCACGCGGAGGGCGAATATCGCCTCCCGCAGTAAGTTGTACACTTCCCAGCGCCGCCGGTAATTCCAGCGGTTGTAGCCACGTCTGCCACGGCACAATGGTTTCGCTTTGCCCAGTGACGGATTTAATCCACCACAGTTGCGACTGATAGCGGCGGATTTCAAACGCACCCAAACGTAAACAGGGGGAAGCATCTTCTCGCGCCAGCGCCACTTCCTGCCAGATCCTCACCAACGCGTCGCGGGAAGGCATCGGTGCATTCTGCCCTGCCAGCCAGCGGCGGATAATCGCCGCGCGACGGGCATCACTCATCGCCAGCATTGGCGCAATCTGCAGCGTCCCCTGCGGCGTTTGACAGTGTGCTAAATCATCTGCCAGCAGTTCATCCAGCAGGCTCTCTTGCTCAGCACAAAGTGCAGCGCTGCGGGCCGTTGCTTCGGCAAAATGCGGCCAACGCTGCTGCAATAACGGCACTACGCGCAGGCGCAGGAAGTTACGATCGTATGAGTCGTCCTGATTACTTTCGTCTTCAATCCAACGTAAACCATGCGCCAACGCCCACTGCTCCAGTTCTCCCCGTGTGCGGGCGAGCAACGGGCGGATCAGCCGCGTTCCGGCAAACTCCGAGACTTCCGCCATAGCCGAAAGCCCTGCAGGGCCGCTACCACGTTTTAACGCCAGCAGAAACGTTTCACATTGATCGTCGAGATGTTGCGCTGTAACCAGCACTTCACCAGGTAACAGGGTACGAGCAAATGCCTGATAACGTGCCTGCCGCGCCTGAGCCTCAATACCTAGCCCCTCTTGCGCAAGTTGCACACGCTCAACCACCAGCGGCACCTGCCACTGCTGGCAGATATTTTCACAATGTTTCACCCAAGCATCAGCGTTGGCACTTAAACCGTGATGCACATGAATAGCGCGCAGGGTGACGCCCGGATTTTCCGTCCGCCACTGCACCAACTGATGCAGCAGAACGGTGGAGTCAAGCCCGCCGCTAAAGGCCACCAGAATCTGGCGTGAGATGAGAAGTTGTCTATTGAGCGTGAGTGTCATGATGGTGCGATTTTACAGTAGCAATGCCCGGCACGTTACCGGGCAAATGTGGCGATGACAAGCCTTACTGCTCATACAGTTCCAGCGGCAGCCCGTCAGGATCGTTAAAGAACGTGAAGCGTTTTTGCGTATACGGGTCGACACGTATGGCTTCACATTTCACGTTATGGCTTTCAAGATGCGCCACTGCCGCATCGATATCATCAACGCTAAAAGCCAGATGACGCAGGCCGCAAGCTTCCGGTCGGCTGGGGCGCTCCGGCGGGAACGGAAATGAGAAAAGCTCAATCACATATTGCCCATTAAGCGCCAAATCCCCTTTCCACGAATCGCGCGCTTCGCGATAGACTTCGCTTTGCAGCGTGAAACCGAGAATATCGCAGTAGAAAGCTTTGCTCACCGCATAATCCGTCGCAATAATCGCAATATGATGAACTTGTTTTAAACCCAGCATAACGTCTCCTTTATTTGTTAACAGCACGTTACTCGCCCGGAAGCCGCTCTGGCAAGTTATCCCGCCATTTTTAGGACTCGTACGCGGTAAACGCCATCTTCGTCCTGTTTCGCGCCGTGAATATCCGTTTCAAAGCCGGGGTAGCGCTGACCCACCGAACAGAGCATCAGCAGAAAATCGAGTACCGTGCGGCTCTCCTCGGTCAGCATTTCTCCTGGCATCAGTAGCGGTACGCCAGGCGGATAAGGCAGGATCATATTTGCCGATACTCTACCGACCAGTTGTTCCAGCGCAATGGTTTCTACTTCACCTTTAATCTGTCGTTGCCAGGCCTGATGTGGCGTCATGATCATCTCCGGCAAAGTATCAAATGCCCGCAACATCAAACCGGGAAGATCGTGTTTACGAATCAGCTCATGGATCCCTTGCGCGAGATCCTGAATACGCATATTGCGATAAAAATCGGGATCTTCTGCATAGAGATCGGGCAGCATATTTTTGATCCGCAGGTTGAGATCGTAAGAGCGCTTAAATTCCGTCAACCCACGCAATAATCCCATTGCTTTGGTTTTATCGATGCCAATACTAAAGAGAAACAGCAGGTTATAAGGGCCGGTTTTCTCTACTACGATCCCACGTTCGTCGAGGAATTTTGCCACCAGCGCCGCCGGGATCCCCTCATCGCTCATATTGCCCTGCTCGTCCATCCCCGGTGTCAAAATAGTGACTTTAACCGGATCGAGAAACATATGATCGGCATCCGCATCGTTAAAGCCGTGCCACTGTTCGCCAGGCGCAACGGGCCAGCATTCGGCTTCATCCACCTGCGGCGGTTGCCAGATATCGAAAAACCAGCCGTCAGACTCTTCCCGCAGCCGCTGGACCTCTTTGCGAAAATGCAGCGCTCGTTCTACTGAACGGTTAATCAGCCGTTTGCCCGGATTACCACGCAGCATCGCCGCCGCTGTCTCAACCGAAGCAACAATGGGATAACTGGGCGAGGTGGTGGTATGCATCATAAAGGCTTCATTAAACGCCTCTTCGTCGTACTCACCTTTAATGTGGATCAGTGATGCCTGCGACAACGCCGCCAGCATTTTGTGGGTTGATTGCGTTTCGAAGAAAACTTTTCCTGCCATCCGATCGCCACTCATACCACTTTTGCCCTGATAGATCGGATGAAAATGAGTATACGGGACCCAGGCGGAATCGAAGTGGATCGAGGGGACATCCAGCGTCTGTTTGATCCAGTCGGTGTTGTAGAGCAAGCCATCATAGGTTGAGTTGGTGATCACCGCATGAACCGGCCATTGTGCCTGCGTGGTAGCAGCGACTTTCTCTTCGATACTGTCGCGGGTAAATTCTCGTCGCGGGATCCCGCCCAGAATCCCCAACGCATTACGTGTTGGTTTTAGCCAGACCGGCACTACATCGTTCATCATCAACAGATGCGCCAGCGATTTATGACAATTGCGGTCAATTAACAGCGTACTGCCGGATGGCGCGGCGTACATACCCACAATTTTGTTCGACGTCGATGTTCCGTTGGTGACGATATAACTCTGTTCCGCGCCGAAAGTCCGTGCGATGTACTCTTCCGCTTCCAGATGTGGCCCGGTGTGGTCGAGCAACGAACCTAGCTCGGTTACCGAAATAGAGACGTCCGCCTTGAGGGTATTCCCGCCGAAAAAATCATAAAACAGACAGCCTACCGGGCTTTTCTGATACGCGGTGCCACCCATATGCCCCGGCGTACAAAAGGTGTACTTCCGCTCTTTAACATAGGTAAACAAGGCTTTCGTGAACGGCGGGGTAATGTTATCGAGATATTCGTTGGTGTACTGACGAATACGAATGGCGATATCTTCTGCCTGCCCCAACGCATATTCAAAGAACCAGAGCGCCATCCGCATATCCTGCACGCTGACATCCATCGTCGAGTGAGTATTGATGAAGGCATAAAGCGGGAGATATTCATTAAGTTGATTGATATCGCTACATAAATCGAGACTGTATTCATCCCAGTCAAAAATCACGCCGCATATTCGTGAGTTGTGTTCGATAAATTTCAGCAAATCAACGCTGTTTTGTGGCCAGATAATCTGAAAACCTTGCGCCACCAGCGCCGACTCCAGTTCTTTGATGGGCTCATCTTTATAAAAGACGCCATGCGGTCCCATAATGGCAATGATATTCATGTGTTCCTCCTGGAAAATCCTTCCTTAATCATAGCCCGCTCAAACCATGGCGATAAAAAAGGGCCACCGAAGTGACCCTTTTCAGAACATTTGCTGATTACGCGTAGCCGTAGCTCATCAGGCGCTGATAACGACGATTTTTTAAATCTTCAGTGCTTAACACGTCGAGATCGGCCAGATCCGCCAGCAGCTGCGCTTTCAGAGACGCCGCCATCGCTTCCGGGTTACGGTGAGCACCACCCAGCGGTTCCGGGATGATGGAGTCGATCAGTTTCAGTTCTTTCAAACGCGGAGCGATGATCCCCATCGCTTCAGCCGCCAGCGGCGCTTTGTCGGCGCTCTTCCACAGAATGGACGCACAACCTTCCGGCGAGATAACAGAATAGGTGCTGTATTGCAGCATATTCACTTTATCGCCCACGCCAATCGCCAGCGCGCCGCCAGAACCACCTTCACCGATAACGGTGCAGATAGTCGGTACGCTAAGGCGAGACATTTCACGCAGGTTGCGTGCAATGGCTTCAGACTGACCGCGTTCTTCTGCGCCCACGCCCGGATAAGCCCCCGGGGTGTCGATAAAGGTGATGATTGGCATCTTAAAGCGTTCAGCCATTTGCATCAGACGCAGTGCTTTGCGGTAACCTTCTGGCGCTGGCATACCAAAGTTACGGCGAATTTTTTCTTTGGTTTCACGACCTTTTTGATGACCAATGATCATCACCGGACGACCATCGAGACGGGCGATACCACCGACGATAGCTTTATCGTCTGCATACGCGCGGTCGCCAGCCAGTTCGTCAAATTCATCAAAGGCCAGGCGAACGTAATCCAGGGTATAAGGACGCTGTGGATGGCGTGCCAGTTGCGCAATCTGCCATGCACCGAGATCGGCGAAGATTTTACGCGTCAGTTCTACGCTTTTTTCACGCAGACGATGCACTTCTTCATCGATATTAATATCCAGTTTCTCATCCTGGCGGCTAACCGCAGTCAGAGAATCGATTTTCGCTTCCAGCTCTGCAATCGGCTGTTCAAAATCAAGGAAATTCAGACTCATAGTATTCCTGTATTAGTCAAACTCCAGTTCCACCTGCTCCGAACCAATGAGGCCACGGAGATCGTTTAATAAACGATCGCTCGGAGAGACACGCCACGTCGCGCCAAAACGCAACCGCGCGCGTGCATCCGCCCTCTGATAGTAGAGATGTACTGGAATTGTCCCAGAGCGGTGGGGTTCCAGAGACTGACGGAGTCGGTTTAAAAGCTGGTCATCAATTTGCCTGTCCGTCAGCGAGATAGCAAGCCCGCGAGCATATTTTTCCCGGGCTTCGTCAATATCCATCACTTCGCGAGCGGTCATTTTAAGCCCACCGCTGAAGTCATCAAAGCTGACCTGTCCGCTGACGATAAGTATGCGGTCTTTTTCCAGCAATTGCTGGTATTTATCCAGGGCGTCAGTAAACAACATCACTTCCAGCCGCCCGGAACGGTCATCCAGCGTGCAGATACCGATACGATTGCCGCGCTTGGTGACCATAACCCGCGCAGCAACAACGAGCCCCGCAGCCGTGGTGACTTTACCACGTTCTGTCGGGTGCATGTCTTTCAGCCTTACGCCTCCGACATAACGCTCAATCTCTTTTAAATACTGGTTGATAGGGTGTCCCGTCAGGTACAGACCTAACGTTTCACGTTCCCCATCTAACACCACCTGCTCCGGCCACGGTTGGCAACTGGCGTAGGATTGTTCAATTTGTTCCGGCTCTTCTGCCAGCACGCCGAACATATCGGCCTGACCGATGGCTTCTGCTTTCGCGTGTTGATCAGCCGCCTTTAACGCATCGCCCAGCGAGTTCATCAGCGCCGCGCGGTGTGGCCCAAGACGGTCAAACGCCCCGGACATGATCAGTTTTTCCAGCACTCGCCGGTTTAACTTTTTGGTGTCTGTACGGGCGCAGAGATCAAACAATTCACGGAAATAGCCGCCTTTATTACGGGCTTCAATGATCGCCTCAATCGGACCTTCACCTACCCCTTTGATCGCGCCAATACCATACACGATTTCGCCGTCGTCGTTGACGTGGAAATGGTAAAGACCGGAGTTTATATCTGGTGGTAGGATTTTCAGCCCCATCCGCCAGCACTCATCCACCAGGCCTACCACCTTCTCGGTGTTGTCCATATCGGCGGTCATTACTGCCGCCATAAACTCCGCTGGATAGTGCGCTTTCAGCCATAACGTTTGATATGAAACCAAAGCATAGGCCGCAGAGTGCGATTTGTTAAATCCGTAACCAGCGAATTTCTCCACCAGGTCGAAGATTTTCATCGCCAGTTCGGCGTTGATCCCGTTCTTTTCTGCGCCTTCAGCAAATACAGAACGCTGCTTGGCCATCTCTTCCGGCTTCTTCTTACCCATCGCACGACGCAGCATATCCGCGCCACCGAGGGTATAACCAGAAAGCACCTGGGCAATCTGCATGACCTGTTCCTGATACAGGATGATGCCGTAGGTTGGCTCCAGTACCGGTTTCAGGCTTTCATGCTGCCACTGCACATCCGGATAGGAGATCTCTTCGCGACCATGTTTACGGTCGATAAAGTTATCCACCATCCCTGATTGCAACGGGCCGGGGCGGAACAGTGCCACCAGTGCGATCATATCTTCGAAGCAGTCAGGTTGCAGACGTTTGATCAGGTCCTTCATGCCGCGCGATTCAAGCTGGAATACCGCCGTGGTTTCCGAGCGTTGCAGCATGTCGAAACTTTTCTTGTCATCCAGCGGGATCGCGGCGATATCCAGCGGCGGCTCGCCATTCTTCGCCCGCCGCTTGTTGATCATCTCCAGCGCCCAGTTGATGATGGTGAGCGTACGCAAACCAAGGAAGTCGAACTTCACCAGCCCGGCGTATTCAACGTCGCTTTTATCAAACTGGGTAACCGGATGTTTGCCCTCTTCATCGCAATAAAGCGGCGCAAAATCGGTAATTTTGGTCGGCGCGATAACCACCCCACCGGCGTGCTTACCAGCGTTACGGGTGACCCCTTCCAGTTTGCGCGCCATGTCGATCAGCGCCTTAACTTCTTCGTCCGCTTCGTAGATTTCCGGCAGTTGCGGCTCGGCTTCAAACGCTTTCGCCAGCGTCATCCCCGGATCGGGCGGGATCAGTTTCGAGATACGATCGACAAAGCCGTACGGATGCCCCAGCACGCGGCCTACGTCGCGGATCACCGCTTTTGCCGCCATTGTACCGAAGGTGATGATCTGCGATACCGCATCACGGCCGTACATATCTGCCACGTGTTCGATAACCTGGTCGCGTTTTTCCATACAGAAGTCAACGTCGAAGTCAGGCATGGAGACACGTTCCGGGTTAAGGAAACGTTCGAACAGCAGGTCAAATTCCAACGGATCGAGGTCGGTGATTTTTAACGCGTAAGCCACCAGTGACCCTGCACCAGAACCACGGCCAGGCCCTACCGGTACGCCGTTATCCTTCGACCACTGGATAAATTCCATAACGATGAGGAAGTAACCCGGGAAACCCATCTGGTTGATAACCTGAAGTTCAGTATCCAGACGCTCGTCATACTCCGGGCGACGCTTAAGACGTTCTTCCTCGTCAGGGAATAAAAACGCCAGACGCTCTTCCAGGCCTTCTTTTGCACGCTTGACCAGATAATCTTCGGTGCTCATGTCCCCGGTCGGGAACTGCGGCAGGAAGTATTCACCGAGACGCACTGTCACGTTACAGCGTTTGGCGATCTCAACAGTGTTGGCAAGGGCTTCGGGGATGTCGGCAAACAGCTCGCACATCTCCTCTTCGCTGCGCATATATTGCTGCGGCGAATAATTACGCGGGCGTTTGGGATCGTCGAGAGTAAAGCCGTCATGGATCGCGACGCGGATTTCGTGCGCGTCAAAGTCACTGCTGTCGATAAAGCGCACGTCATTGGTCGCCACGACGGGCAAACCGCGCGCTTCCGCCAGTTCCACTGCCGCGTGCAGATAACTTTCTTCGTCCGGCCTGCCGGTTCGGATCAGCTCGAGAAAATAGCGATCCGGGAAGTGCTCTTCATAAAACGCAACGCACTCATCTACCAGCGCGCTGTTACCACGCAAAAGACTGCGCCCGACGTCGCCCATGCGCCCGCCGGAAAGGAGGATCAGCCCTTCGTTTAATTCGATAAGCCAGTCGCGATCGATGATCGGCCCGGCGGCACCGTACCCGCGCTGATACGCTTTTGAGATCAGCAACGTCAGATTCTGATAGCCGATATTGTTCGCCGCCAGCACCGTCAGGTGGGTTAACTCATCACCCAGCAGGTCGCACTGGACATTAAAATCTGCCCCGACGATGGGCTTAATCCCTGCGCCATGTCCCGCTCCGTAGAACTTCACCAGACCGCAAAGGTTGGTGAAATCGGTGATCGCCAGTGCTGGCATACCCAACGCCGCCGCCTTTTTTACCAGCGGCGCGGTTTTGGCCAGGCCATCGATCATCGAGTAGTCGCTGTGCACCCGCAGGTGTACGAAACGTGGTTCAGACATCTTCAGATTCCGGTTTACTTAATCTCGACACAAGAATCAGGACGCAAGTCCCAGTGCGCGTTTGACAGGCCCAAAGCTGCGACGATGATGTTCAGTCGCGCCATATTCAGCCAGTTTTTCCAGATGAAAAGCGGTTGGATACCCTTTGTGCTGGGCAAAACCATATTGCGGGAAAACAATATCCAGCGCCGCCATTTCAGCGTCGCGCGTCACTTTCGCCAGGATAGACGCAGCACTGATTTCCGGTACGCGGCTATCGCCTTTCACCACTGCCATCGAAGGCATCGGTAATTTTGGGCAGCGGTTACCATCAATCAACACATATTCTGGCGCAATATGCAGCCCCGCGACGGCGCGCTGCATCGCCAGCATGGTCGCATGAAGAATGTTCAGTTCGTCGATTTCGTGGGGTTCCGCGCGGCCCAGACTCCAGCTTAACGCTTTCTCTTTGATCTCTTCACAGAGCGCCAGACGGCGTTTTTCGCTCAGCTTTTTGGAATCATTCAGCCCGGCAATCGGGCGCGCCGGGTCAAGGATTACAGCAGCGGTAACCACCGCGCCAACCAACGGCCCGCGTCCGACTTCATCCACACCCGCAACCAGCTGCGTGTGCGGATAAACAAATTCGATCATTGTGCTAACTCCAGAACGGCTTGTGCCGCCTGCTCATCGGCATTGCAGCGGATCTGCTGATGCAGTTCACGGAAGGTATCGTGCATCGCGTGACTGGTTTTCCCATTCGCCAACAGCGGTAACAGCGCCGCAGCCAGTTTTTGCGGCTCACACTCTTCCTGCAATAACTCTTTGACTAACTCTCTGCCCGCCAGCAAATTTGGTAGCGAGACATACTCGGTTTTCACCAGCCTCTTCGCCAGCCAGAAGGTAAAAGGCTTCATGCGATATCCCACCACCATCGGGCATTTCGCCAGCATGCACTCCAGGGCTGCCGTACCCGACGCCAGTAGCGCCGCATCACTGGCGACCATCGCCTCACGGCCCATTCCATCCAGCAGATGAACAGCAAGGTCCGGTGCGACTTCAGCTTTGATACGCTCAAACTGCTCGCGGCGTTTGGCATTCACCAGCGGCACCACGATCTCGAGATCGGGATATGTCTGACGCAAAAGCTGGGCCGTTTTCAGGAAATCGGCACTCAGCATCTCCACTTCCGCACCACGGCTTCCCGGCAGCAACGCAAGACAGTGAGCATCGTGAGGGATCCCCAGCACATCACGCGCGGCGTTTTTATCTGGATCTAACGGCATGGCATCAGCCATGGTGTGACCGATAAAACGGCACGGCACGTTGTATTTGTCATAAAACGCTTTTTCGAAAGGCAGAAATGCGAGCACCAGATCGGTGGCTCTGCCTATTTTGAAAACGCGTTTCTGTCGCCACGCCCAGACGGACGGACTGACGTAATGAATGGTTTTGATACCCTGCTTTTTAAGATTACCTTCGAGGGTAATATTGAAGTCAGGTGCATCAATGCCGACAAAAACATCTGGCTTCAGTTCGCCAAAACGCTTTGTCAGATCGGCACGAATATGCAGTAAGCGACGCAGACGACCGAGCACTTCAACAATGCCCATCACCGCCAACTCTTCCATTTCGTACCAGGCTTCGCAGCCTTCGGCCTGCATTCGTGGCCCGGCAACGCCAACAAAGCGAGCGTTGGGCACACGTTCTTTCAGAGCACGGATTAAACCGGCCCCCAGGATATCGCCGGAGGTTTCTCCGGCGACCAGGGCAATCGTTAATGGACGCTGTTCAGTCATTAACGAATCAGACCGCGCGTTGAGCGTGCAAAGAAATCGGTAAAGGCTTTTACTTCCGGATATGTTTCCGCCAGTTCGGCAATTTCCGGTTTCACTTCATCGAGCGTTTTACCGCTGCGATAAATCAGCTTATACGCATTGCGGATAGCGGTAATCGCCTCACGGCTGAATCCGCGGCGCTTCAGCCCTTCGATGTTGACACCGAACGGCGTTGCGTGGTTACCCTGCGCAATGACATAAGGAGGGACGTCCTGCGCCACACCGGAACAGCCGCCAACCATCACGTGCGCACCAATGATGCAGAACTGATGGACTGCGGTCATGCCGCCGATGATCGCGAAGTCGTCTACCGATACATGACCCGCCAGCGTTGCGTTGTTGGCGAGGATGCAGCGGTTACCTACCGTACAATCGTGCGCAATGTGCGCGTTGATCATCAGTAAGTTGTCGCTGCCCACCTTCGTCAATCCACCGCCCTGGACTGTGCCACGATGAATGGTGACGCTTTCGCGAATGCGGTTACGATCGCCGATTTCCACACGGGTCGGTTCGCCAGCATATTTAAGATCCTGGTTGACTTCGCCGATGGAGGCGAACTGATAAATCTCATTGTCGCGGCCAATTTTAGTATGACCATTCACGACAACGTGAGATTTCAGTACGGTACCCTCACCAATTTCGACATGGGGTCCAACGATACAAAAAGGACCAATGTGAGCATTGGCGGCAATCGATGCGCCCTCTTCCACAATGGCGGTTGGATGCACAAAGGCGGATTTATCAATCACGTATCAGGCCTCCCGGCTACGAGCACACATCATCGTTGCTTCGCAAACTACTTTACCGTCGACCAGAGCAACCCCTTTAAAACGGGTCAGGCCGCGGCGCGTTTTTTCGAAAGTGACTTCCATGATCATTTGATCGCCTGGCACGACCGGGCGCTTGAAGCGCGCTTCGTCAATACCGGCGAAGTAGTACAGCTCGCCCGGTTCCAGTTTTCCTACGCTCTTAAACGCCAGAATACCTGTTGCCTGTGCCATTGCTTCCAGAATAAGCACACCCGGGAAAATCGGTTTTCCAGGAAAATGGCCCTGGAAGAATGGCTCATTGACAGAGACATTTTTTACTGCGCGCAGAAAACGACCTTCTTCAAAATCCAGCACGCGATCCACCAGTAAGAACGGGAAACGGTGCGGCAGAAGTTCTAAAATCTCTTCAATCTGCAGAGTATGAGTGTTAGTAGTCAAGATACTCTTCCTGTCAAAATATAAGAAACGACAATAATAACACGGCCTGCCGCAATCGTAAGAATGAGACAGGCCGTAAAGTTTGGCGAACAAAAGATGGAACGTTAGTCTTGTTGATTAACCTTGCGCTCAAGCGATTTCAAACGCTTGCTCATGTCATCAATGTTCATCACCAGTGCAGCGGTTTTGCGCCAGACTTTGTTGGGTTGCAGCGGAATGCCTGAGGAATAGACGCCTGGTTCAGTGATGGGACGCATCACCATACCCATGCCCGTAACCGTCACTTTGTCGCATATTTCCATATGCCCGTTGATTACGCTGGCTCCGCCGATCATGCAGTAACGACCAATTTTCAGGCTTCCCGCCATAATGACGCCACCGGCAACCGCCGTATTGTCGCCAATCACGACGTTATGTGCAATCTGGCACTGGTTATCAATGATCACACCATTGCCAATAACAGTGTCATCCAGCGCGCCGCGATCGATGGTAGTACATGCGCCGATCTCCACGCGATCGCCAATAATTACGCGACCAATCTGCGGGATCTTCACCCAGTTACCCCGATCGTTGGCATAACCAAAGCCGTCTGCGCCTACCACTGTTCCGGACTGGATCAGGCAATTCTGACCGATCTGGATCTCATGGTAAATGGTTACGTTCGCCCAGAGACGCGAACCTGCACCTATTTTGCTGTTTTTACCTACGAAGCAACCGGCACCGATAATCACGTTATCGCCCAGTTCAACGCCGGACTCAATCACCGCGTTAGCGCCAATCGATACGTTGTTACCCAGCTTCGCCGTCGCGTCGATCACCGCACTGGGTGCAATGTTCTGCGCGGGCTGCGGCGTGGTATCTAAAATTTGCGCCATGCGCGCGTAAGTCAGGTAGGGGTTCTTCACTACCAGCGCGGCACTTTTCGCGAAAGGAAGATCGTCCTGGGTCATGACAACCGCGGACGCCTGGCACAAGCCTAAATGCTCACGGTATTTTGGGTTAACCATGAACGTGATGTGACCTGTTTGTGCAGATTGCATGGACGCAACGCCGGTGATGACGATATCGCCATCACCGTGTAGTTCTGCATCCAACTGCTGCGCTAAATCAGCCAGTCGAATTGAAGGCATTACTTATTTAACCTGTTTCAGTACGTCAGCAGTGATGTCTTTTACATCGCTGCTGTTGTAAGCAACGGCGTTTGCATCAACAACCAGATCGATATCCTGGCTGTTGGCAACGGATTTCACAGCAGTCTGGATACGAGTAACCAGTTTGCCGCGTTCTTCGTTGGAACGACGAGCGCGATCCTGCTCAAAAGCCTGCGCTTTCTGAGCAAAAGTCTGGCGCTGAGCCATCACGTCTTTTTCCAGTTTGGTACGATCGCTGCCCGCTTTCATGGACTGCAGCTTTTTCATTTTAGCCTGCAGATCGGTTTCCATACGCTGCAGTTCGCTGGCACGGCCTTTGAACTCATTTTCCAGCGTGTTAGAAACACCGGTTTTCTGCGCTACCTGCTGGAACAGGCTGCCCATATTGACGATTGCAATTTTGTCAGCCGCCTGAGCAGAAGTTGCCAGTGCTAAACCGAGACCTGCAGCTAATAACCACTTTTTCACAATAAACTCCTTACCATCCCATTTGCACCGGAGGGTGCAGTTCTTTGCGTGGCCCGGCGATCTTATATTGATCGCCTAAAGTCATCGCTACACTACCACTACATTCCTTTGTGGAGAACACTTACCAGGTTTTACCGATGTTAAACTGGAACTGTTCTGCCTTGTCTCCATCGTACTTTTTGAACGGCTGGGCGTAGGAGAACACCAACGGCCCCAATGGGGACATCCATTGTAATGCGATACCCGCAGACATACGGATATTGCTTGGATCACTATAGTCCGGATATCCAGAATATTGGCTGGAATCCCAGTTTGTATCCCAAACGGTACCCATATCCCAGAAGAAGGAAGTACGAACCGAGTTAGCATACTTGTCGCTAATGAACGGCGTCGGGGTGATGAACTCGAGGCTGGCAACCGCCATAGCGTTACCGCCTACAGCATCATCCGATTTACACAGGTCTTTCGCGCCGTCCTGAGTCGCACATTCGTAATCATAGTCCGGATCATAATTACTGGCCTGATGCGGGAAGTAAACTGCTTTCGGACCAATGGTATTGGACTGGAAGCCACGCACGGTGCTGGAACCACCGGCATAGAAGTTCTCGTAGAACGGCATCTCTTTGCCGCCTAAACCATCACCATAACCCCAGCGGGTACGACCCAGAACAACCCATTTGTGATCGTCATCGATCGGCACATAAGTCGCCGTGTCTAACGTCACTTTGTAGTATTCGTTATCCGATCCCGGAATGGTCACTTTACCGGTCAGGTTGACACGTGAACCATCTGTCGGGAAGTAACCACGATCAAGCTTGTTATAGGTCCAACCATAGTTGAACGTGAAGTCGTCCGTTTTGAAGCTGTTATCCTGATCAGAGGTACTCGGATGTTCACCCATAGAGTACAGATAACGCCACATCGCAACCTGAGGCTGCATGTTGGACAGGGAGTTATGTACATAACCCAGACCTGCACGCAGCGAGTTATATTCGTTGATCGGGAAGCCCAACGTCACGTCTGTACCATAACTCTTGTTGGTATAGTCGGACAGGTCGGCGTCATCTGCCTGGAAGTCATTATAGAAGAGACGACCACCGAGGCTTACGCCATCTACGGTGAAGTACGGGTTGGTTACCGACAGTTCAGCATAGGTCTGGTAATCGTTTTTGGTCCCGTTGATACCAACAGCATAACCCGTACCTAACCAGTTATCCTGTTGCACACCAGCCTGGAAGCTCACGCCACTTTCAGTACCGTAACCAATCCCGAAGTTGAAGCTACCGGTGTTACGTTCTTTCACCTTGTAGACTACATCAACCTGGTCCGGGCTACCCGGAACACGTTGGGTATCGGTATCGACAGTTTCAAAGAAGCCCAGACGATTCAGACGCTCCTTACCCTGATCGACCAGATCGCTCCCCAGCCATGCACCTTCCATCTGACGCATTTCGCGACGCAGGACGGCATCTTTCGAGGTATCGTTACCTTCAAAACGGATCTTACGCACGTAGAAACGGTTACCCGCATCAACGTTCACGCGTAATTTAACGGTTTTGTCAGCATCGTTAATTTCAGGCATCGACTGTACGCGCGGATAGGCATAACCGTAGCGACCGAGAAGCTTTTTAATGTCATCTTCCATTTTGGTCACTTTGGTGCCGTTATACAGCTCACCCGGCTCGATCTTAGTCAACTGCTCAATTTCAGCGGAGTGCCCGGCAAGGTTACCGCTCACTTCAACGCCAGAAAGCTTGTATTGATCGCCTTCGGTGATGTTCACCGTGACGTAAATACCTTTTTTATCTGGCGTCAGACTGACCTGGGTAGAGTCAATGTTGAAACGAGCATAACCGCGATCCAGATAGTAGCTGCGCAGGGTTTCAAGGTCGCCTGCCAGTTTCTGTTTCTGGTATTTACGATCGCCTACCACGTTCCACCACGGCACTTCGTCACGCAGTTGGAAATGAGAGATCAGTTCGTCGGTGGTGAAAGCATGGTTACCAACAATGTTAATTTGCTGGATTTCAGCTGATACACCTTCCTGGAACACCAGTTTGAGGTCAACACGGTTGCGCGGCAGCGGGGTCACGACAGCTTTAACGCTGGCGCTATATTTACCGACGCTGTAGTAGAAGTCTTCCAGACCTTTCTCGATATCGGCAATGGTGGTGCGATCGAGGGATTCGCCCACACGCACGCCAGAAGCCTCGAGGTTTTGCTTCAGCATGTCATCTTTCACCGATTTGTTACCGGAGAAAGTAATGCTGGCAATGGTCGGACGTTCTTTTACCTGAACCAGAAGGGTATCACCATCACGAAGGACGCGAACATCCTCAAAGTTGCCGGTAGCAAACAGAGCGCGAATGGTATTACTGATATCTTCATCATTAACCGTGTCGCCTGTGCGCACCGGCATACTGAGGAGGGCCGCACCAACGGCGACACGCTGAAGGCCTTCGAAATGAATATCTTTCACTACGAACCCTTCAGCACCGTATACGGTGGCGCTGCTAAACAGCAGCGACGCTATGAGCAACTTTTTCATCGCCATCGTTATTATGCGTTCTTCCTAACTAACTCTCATAACCGAGAGAAATCATTGAAAAGTGCAAGCCCCATTAACAGCACCAGCAGAATCGAGCCAATGCGATAACAAAAGTCTTGAACCCGCTCGGATACCGGTCCGCCCTTGATCTTTTCGATCGCAAGGAACAGCAGATGCCCCCCGTCAAGTACGGGCAACGGAAACAGGTTAATTATCCCTAAGTTCACGCTAATAAGCGCAAGAAACGGCAGGTAATAAACAACCCCGAGTTCCGCTGTCATCCCAGCCCCCTTGGCGATAGAGATCGGCCCACTGAGGTTGTTCAGTTTCACATCACCGGTGATCAATTTTCCCAGCATACTGACCGTCAGCTTCATCAGCTGCCACGTTTTGTCCGTGGCTTCGACGATGGCGTTGAACGGCCCATACTGGCGTACAACTTTATACTCATCTGGCAAAGGAATGACTTTCGGCTCAATACCGACAAAACCAATCGCCTTACCATTACCCGGTTTACTCTCCGGGATTAATGTCAAAGACAAGGGACTCCCCTGTCTTTCGATTTCTAACGCTAAGGATTTACCCGGGTTATCCCGGACAAGCATCACAAAGGTCACCCACTGCGTTAAGGGCTGACCATCGACTTTAACGATCCTGTCGCCTGCTTGCAAACCTGCCTTGCTTGCGGCCGAGTTTGGCTGCACATTTTCCAGTACAGGTTCAATTTGCGGGCCACGAGGACGAATCCCCAGCGAAGATACCGGATCTTCTTTATCAGGCTCAAACGCCCAATGACGTAAATCGAGCTTTACATCCCGTCGTTGGTCGCTGCCAAATGGCGCCACCGTAATGGTGGTGCTTTCATCGCCAATTTTATCGACCAACTGCAAACGCACGGCATCCCAATCAGGCGTTTCGATACCATCTACGGCTTTTAGTTCCGTACCTGGTGCAATTTGTGCTTCCGCAGCTATCGAATTGGCTGCTATTTCGCCAACCACCGGACGTACGCCAGGTACACCAATAATAAAAACCAGCCAGTAGGCAAAGATAGCAAAAATGAAGTTTGCAACCGGACCTGCGGCAATAATCGCCGCACGTTGGCCGACAGATTTATTATTGAAGGCATGGTGGCGGAGTTCCGGAACAACCGGTTCTGCGCGCTCATCCAGCATTTTGACATAACCGCCCAACGGGATCAGGGCGATGACATATTCGGTGCCTAGCTTATCAGTTCGGCGCCAGAGCGCCTTGCCAAAACCTATTGAGAAACGCTCAACGCGAACACCACAACGCCGGGCAACCCAGAAATGACCAAATTCATGCACGGTGATAAGTACACCCAGTGCAACGATGAACGAAGCCAAATCCCAGAGAAAACTCAGCATATTACCTTCCGTTAAAGCGTCCTGAATACCAGTAACAACAAGCAAGCAAAGACCGGTACCGCAGCCGTCAGACTATCAATACGATCTAAAATACCACCGTGTCCTGGAATTAAATGACCGCTGTCCTTAATTCCTGCTTCACGCTTAAACATACTCTCGGTCAGATCGCCGAGCACTGAGGCTAACGCTGCGACAATAGAGCAAATGAGTAAGGTGACGGGAGCGACGTCGAGATTCGCCCACATGCCATAACCCCATGAGATTACCGCTGCAGTTGCGAGTCCACCGATAAAGCCTTGCCAGGTTTTACCCGGAGAAACCTTCGGTGCCAGCTTATGTTTACCAAACAATTTGCCAAACATATATGCGCCAGAGTCAGCGCCCCATACCAGGATCATGACATAGAGCAGCCATATTGCGCCACTGTAATGATTCTCGTCGTAGTGCCAGGCCCGTAACGCCAGCATGCCCCAGAAGAAGGGAACAATGGTTAGCACGCCAAAAATAATGCGCAATGTTTTAGAGTTACGCCAGATTGCTGCGGAACCTGGGTAAAACAGCACCAGCAATAGCGCGACAATCCACCAACCCAGCGAAGCCCAAAGTGAGATTTCAACCAGCGGTTGATGAATATTTCGGTGATATTCCGGCAACAGAAAAAGCATCAGCGCCAACAATAACCCACATAACACCGCCAACCATACTCGCTGCGAGCGAGTGGTAAAACCGCTAAGCTGTCCCCATTCCCACGCTGCCAGCATGCAGACCACCAGCGTTACAATGGCGAACCCCACCGGCGGCAACAGAAACAACGCCGCGATGACGACGGGTATTAACACAAAAGCAGATATCAGGCGATACTTCAGCAAAAGCGACCCCCATCAGGCTGTTTCATCACCGGGCTCGGTGCCGCCGAAACGACGCTCTCGATTAGCAAAGGCATTTAACGCCCCTTCAAAGTCTTGTTCATCGAAATCGGGCCAGAGAACATCTGTAAAGTAAAGTTCGGCATAGGCAATTTGCCAAAGCAAAAAGTTACTAATGCGATGCTCCCCCCCAGTCCTAATTACTAAATCTACAGGGGCCAGTTCATGCATACAGACATGCTGGTTTAGCATCTCTTCATCTATCTGATCTGGTTGCAGGTTTCCTTGCTGCACCTTTTCAGCCAGTTGCCTGACTCCCTGGACTATATCCCAACGTCCACCGTAGTTCGCCGCAATATTCAGCGTTAGACCGGTATTTCCGGCTGTTAGCGCTTCCGATTTACGAATACGTTCTTGCAAACGCGAGTTAAAGCGACTGGTATCGCCAATAATACGCAGACGCACGTTATGTCGGTGCAGACTCTTTACTTCGCTATCAAGCGCCCACACAAACAGTTCCATTAACGCACTGACTTCCTGCGCTGGTCGGTTCCAGTTTTCACTACTAAAGGCATACAGCGTTAACGCCTCAATACCGTTGTTGGCCGCAAAAGAGACAGCCCGGCGGACGGATTTTGCCCCGGCTTTATGCCCAAAGGCACGAATCTTCCCTTGCTTTTTTGCCCAGCGACCATTGCCGTCCATAATGATCGCAACATGACGACAGCCATGTACTGGCAATTTTTCGCTAAGTGGTTGAGTAGCAGACAACATCACGCGTTTCTTATTCCCTGACAGGGTTTACGGTACTCAGGAATACTGAAGCCTATACAAAAAAAAGCCGTGTAAAACCACGGCATACCTGACCTTATAAAGCCAACTACTTATGGTCAGATGGCGCAGACTATATCACTGAAGCCCTACGCTAACAAATAGCACGACTCTCTGTAGCCGGATTATCCTCAGCTTGCGAGACGCGTCACCTCTTTTCTGGCGACTTCACGCGCGTTCGTATCAACAGATAACACATCGTCCACGCATTGTGGTTCGCGCATATCCATTTTTTCCAGTACGGATAAATTCAACGCGGCGATATCCGTAAAGCGGATTTGTTGCGCAAGAAAGGCTGCAACGGTGATTTCGTTTGCGGCATTCAATGCAGTCGTCGCAGCCTGGCCTTGTTCGAACGCGTCCATTGCCAGTTTAAGGCATGGATAGCGATCATAATCCGGTGCGGCAAATGTCAACGCACTGAGTTTGCAAAAATCGAGCGGCTTCACACCAGAGTTCACGCGATTCGGCCAGGCCATGGTGTGGGCAATTGGCGTACGCATATCCGGTTCACCCAACTGCGCCAGAACACTGCCGTCCTGATAACGCACCATTGAGTGAATCACTGACTGCGGATGAATCAGCACTTCCATCTGGCTGGCACTGGCGTTAAACAACCAACGCGCTTCAATGTATTCCAGACCTTTGTTCATCATGGTAGCCGAATCGACAGAAATTTTACGCCCCATCGACCAGTTCGGATGACGGCAGGCTTGATCCGGCGTCATTGTTGCCAAATCGCGCAATGGCGTCTCACGGAAAGGGCCACCAGACCCGGTAAGCAAAATGGACACCACGCCATTTTGCTCAAGGTCAGCGTATCCCAGATTATGCTGGATAGGTTGCGGTAAACTCTGAAAAATGGCGTTATGTTCGCTATCGACTGGTAACAATTGCGCTTTGCTCTGCTTTACGGCGTCCATAAACAGACGTCCGCAAGTGACCAGTGATTCTTTATTGGCCAGCAAAATGGTTTTACCCGCGCGGATCGCAGCAAGCGTAGGTAACAGGCCAGCTGCGCCAACAATGGCTGCCATCACCTGATCAACATCCTCAAGCGCTGCCATATCGCAAGCGGCTTGTTGCCCACTTAAGACTTCGGTGCGGCTACCCTGTTGCTGTAGCATCGTTTTAAGAAGTTTCGCACTCGCTTCATCGTCCATTACGGCATAGCGGGGAGAGAATTCCAGGCACTGCTCTACCATGCGAGTGACATTTTTGCCTGCCACCAGCGCAACTACGCGGAAGTGTTCGGGATTATGGCGCACCACGTCCAGCGTGCTGCAACCAATCGAGCCGGTCGAGCCCAGAATGGTGAGTTGCTTCATGAAACATCCAGAGTTGAGACAGAATAAAAAGCAAAACGCCGCCAGCCGATCCGCAAGGATCTACTGAGCGGCGTTTTTTGTCGTTCAAGAAATCAGAACTGCATCAGTTCTGCTTCTTTGTCTGCCAGCGCCGCTTCAATTTTCTTGATTGCAGCATCAGTCAGTTTCTGTACATCGTCCTGAGAACGGCGATCGTCGTCTTCGCTGATCTCTTTATCTTTCAACAGTGCTTTCACTTTGTCGTTCGCGTCACGACGCACGTTACGTACTGCAACACGCGCTTGTTCTGCTTCACCACGAACGATTTTGGTCAGATCTTTACGACGTTCTTCCGTCAGCGGCGGCAGCGGAACACGGATGTCGCTACCCGCAGAGTTCGGGTTCAGGCCAAGATCGGACGCCATAATCGCTTTTTCAACGGCCGGAGACATTGAACGATCAAACACGTTGATTTTCAGAGTACGGGAATCTTCTACCGTTACGCTTGCCAGCTGACGCAGTGGCGTCGGCGTGCCGTAATATTCCACGACAATGCCATCCAGCAGGCTGGGAGAAGCACGACCCGTGCGTATTTTGCTGATTTGGGTTTTGAACGCTTCTACGCATTTATCCATGCGTACTTCAGCATCTTTTCTGATATCGCTAATCACGTTACGAATCCTTGAAAACTTGTCTCAGTCAGACCAGACAGTCACACACAGTGGAAGTGTGCTAAGTATAGCCCTGATTAAACATATTACGGGTAATCGTCTGGATTATTAGGCTATTTTATTTGCCATTTTGGCCCGGGGCAGTGCTCGCCATCCTCACGTACTTGTGTACGCTCCGGTTGCTGCGCGCTGGCCGTGACCAAACTGCCTGCAACAATAACGCCTTATAACCAGACTTACGCCCCCGCGATACTTACGCGGAATCTTACCCTTATTTATCCATCACGGGAATTATTCCGTGATTAAAGTCCCTTCTTTTTCACCCATTACCACACGGCGCAGCGCACCCGGTTTGTTCATGTTGAAAACACGAATCGGTAATTTATGGTCACGAGCCAGCGTGAAGGCCGCCAGGTCCATGACTTTCAGCTCTTTTTCCAGCACTTCGCTGTAAGTCAGTTGCTCGTACATGGTTGCGGTTGGATCTTTCGCCGGATCAGCGGTAAACACGCCGTCAACTTTGGTTGCTTTCAGCACCACATCAGCTTCAATTTCGATACCACGCAGGCAAGCTGCAGAGTCGGTGGTAAAGAACGGGTTACCTGTACCGGCGGAGAGGATCACCACACGGTTGTTGCGCAACAGGCTGATAGCTTCTGCCCAGCTGTAGCTGTCGCACACGCCATTCAATGGAATAGCGGACATCAGACGAGCGTTCACATAGGCGCGGTGCAGTGCATCACGCATTGCCAGGCCGTTCATTACGGTCGCCAGCATCCCCATGTGGTCGCCCACAACGCGGTTCATACCCGCTTTCGCCAGACCAGCGCCACGGAACAGGTTACCCCCACCAATCACCACACCAACCTGAATACCCAGTTCAACCAGTTCTTTGATTTCCTGAGCCATGCGATCCAGTATGCTTGCATCAATACCGAAGCCTTCCGTGCCCTGCAGAGCTTCGCCACTCAACTTAAGCAGAATGCGTTTATAGACGGGTTTTGCATTGGTAGCCATGTTTCTTTCCTGAGACTGTCAACGATTGAAATGAATTAATACCGGCGACATTGTACGTCGCTTTTCAGCGCAGCCCCATAAGGGTTAGCTGAATTTACAAGATGGGCGCAAAAAGAAGCCGCCCTCAGGCGGCTCCTTTTCAATAATTAAGACTGCTTGGACATCGCAGCAACTTCTGCTGCAAAGTCAGTCTCAACTTTCTCGATGCCTTCACCTACTTCGAAGCGGATGAAGCCAGTCACTTCAGCGTTATGCTCTTTCAGCAGCTGACCAACAGTTTTGCTTGGTTCCATAACGAACGGCTGACCGGTCAGAGAAACTTCGCCGGTGAATTTCTTCATGCGGCCTTCAACCATTTTCTCTGCGATTTCTTTCGGCTTACCAGACTGCATCGCGATATCCAGCTGAACCTGGTATTCTTTCTCTACCACTTCAGCGGAAACGTCTTCCGGTTTGATGAATTCTGGTTTGCTTGCAGCAACGTGCATAGCGATGTGTTTAACCAGCTCTTCGTCAGCGCCTTTAGCAGCAACCAGAACGCCGATACGCGCACCGTGCTGATAAGAACCCAGAACGTCGCCTTCCAGCGCAGCAACGCGGCGAATGTTGATGTTTTCACCGATTTTCGCTACCAGCGCAACACGTTCTTCTTCGAACTGTGCTTTCAGAACTTCAACGTCAGTGATTTTGCCAGCAACAGCTGCGTCCAGAACTTTGTCTGCGAACGCCTGGAAACCAGCGTCTTTTGCAACGAAGTCAGTCTGGCAGTTAACTTCCAGAATGATGCCGTAGTTGCCGTCGATTTTGGTTTTGATCACGCCGTCAGCAGCAACGTTGCCTGCTTTTTTCGCTGCTTTAATAGCACCGGACTTACGCATGTTTTCGATTGCCAGCTCGATGTCGCCGTTAGCTTCAGTCAGTGCTTTTTTGCAATCCATCATGCCTGCGCCAGTACGCTCACGCAGCTCTTTTACCAGGGATGCGGTAATTTCAGCCATTCTAAAATCCTCGGAGATGTGATCTGCCCGGCATTAAACCGCACAGATATAAAAGTGAAAAAGGGGGCCATATGCAGGCCCCCTAACCAAACGTGTACTACCTGGTCTATAAGGGCTCTCCCCCTTCATATTTCGCGCCGCAGATGCGTTGTCTTCGCTCGCTCATCCCGGTCACTTACTGATGTAAGCTCCCGGGAATTCTCGAGCTTGCCGCCTTTCTGCAACTCGAACTATTTTGGGGGAGTTATCAAGCCTTATTACTCAGCTTCTACGAAGCTTTCTTCCGCCTGGGAAGCCAGATCCTGAGAACGGCCTTCACGTACGGTTGCAGCAACAGCGCCCAGGTACAGGGTCACAGCACGGATTGCGTCGTCGTTACCCGGGATAACGAAGTCAACACCGTCCGGATCAGAGTTGGTATCAACGATAGCAAATACCGGAATACCCAGGTTGTTTGCTTCTTTGATAGCAATGTGTTCGTGGTCAGCATCGATTACAAACAGAGCGTCCGGCAGACCGCCCATGTCTTTGATACCGCCCAGGCTGTTTTCCAGTTTCTCCAGCTCACGAGTGCGCATCAGCGCTTCTTTCTTGGTCAGCTTGTCGAAAGTACCGTCCTGAGACTGAGTTTCCAGGTCTTTCAGACGTTTGATGGACTGACGAACGGTTTTCCAGTTAGTCAGCATACCGCCCAGCCAGCGATGGTTCACGAAGAACTGGTCGCAGCTCAGAGCAGCGTCTTTCACCGCTTCGCTTGCAGCGCGTTTAGTACCAACGAAAAGGATTTTACCTTTGCGAGAAGCAATCTTGTTCAGTTCAGCCAGAGCTTCGTTGAACATCGGTACAGTTTTCTCAAGGTTGATGATGTGAACTTTGTTACGCGCACCGAAGATGAACGGCTTCATTTTCGGGTTCCAGTAACGGGTCTGGTGACCGAAGTGAACACCAGCCTTGAGCATGTCGCGCATGGAAACAGTTGCCATGATTAAAACCTCTATATAAAAGTTGGGGTTATGCCTCCACGTATCCCATATTACCGACCCTAAAGGGCACCCCGGAATATGTGCCGATACGTGTGTGTTGTTACACAAAGTGAGATTGTCGCTTCCGTCCAGTCTGTGTATACGAAATGGATCGGAAGTCCGGCGCGCTTTATACCACAAATACGTCGTGGACACCAATAATTGTTGGCGCTGTGTACAGCATCAGACGATGAATTTTCTATTATAGAAAACGTTCAGTGGCACGTTTGGCGAAATTCAGAATGATTCTCAATTTGCCCGGGTGTGATACCATTGACGACACTTACATATATATTGTCGGTATCACCGACGCTGATGGACAGAATTAATGGCTATCTCAATCAAGACCCCAGAAGATATCGAAAAAATGCGCGTCGCTGGCCGACTGGCTGCCGAAGTGCTGGAAATGATCGAACCGTATGTTAAACCGGGCGTCAGCACCGGCGAGCTGGATCGCATCTGTAATGATTACATTGTTAATGAACAACACGCGGTTTCTGCCTGCCTCGGCTATCACGGCTATCCGAAATCCGTGTGTATCTCTATTAATGAAGTGGTATGCCACGGTATCCCGGACGACGCCAAGCTGCTGAAAGATGGCGATATCGTTAACATCGACGTCACTGTAATCAAAGATGGTTTCCACGGCGATACCTCAAAAATGTTTATCGTCGGTAAGCCAACCATCATGGGCGAACGTCTGTGCCGCGTAACGCAAGAGAGCCTTTACCTGGCGCTGCGCATGGTAAAACCGGGCATTAATCTGCGCGAAATCGGTGCGGCGATTCAGAAATTTGTCGAAGCAGAAGGCTTCTCCGTCGTTCGTGAATATTGCGGACACGGTATTGGTCGCGGCTTCCACGAAGAACCGCAGGTGCTGCACTATGACTCCCGTGAAACCAACGTCGTGCTGAAACCGGGGATGACCTTCACCATCGAGCCAATGGTCAACGCGGGCAAAAAAGAGATCCGCACCATGAAAGATGGCTGGACGGTAAAAACCAAAGATCGCAGCTTGTCTGCACAATATGAGCATACTATTGTGGTGACTGATAACGGCTGCGAAATTCTGACGTTACGCAAGGATGACACCATCCCGGCGATAATCTCGCACGACGAATAAGATGAAGCCGGCGAATGCCGGCTTTTTTAATGCGATAATTTAATCTTATGGGTGGCGCACAATGAATACCCTTCCAGAACAGTACGCAAACACCGCTCTCCCCACCCTGCCTGGTCAACCGCAAAATCCATGCGCCTGGCCCCGTGATGAATTAACCGTTTGTGGGATAAAAGCCCATATTGATACTTTCCAGCGTTGGCTGGGTGATGCCTTTGACAATGGGATCTCTGCAGAACAGTTGATTGAGGCGCGTACCGAGTTTATCGACCAGCTCCTGCAACGGTTATGGATTGAAGCGGGATTCAGCCAGATTGCCGACCTGGCATTGGTCGCCGTCGGTGGCTACGGTCGTGGCGAGCTGCATCCACTTTCTGACATCGATTTACTGATTTTAAGCCGTAAAAAGCTCCCGGACGATCAGGCGCAAAAAGTGGGCGAGCTGTTAACGCTGCTCTGGGATGTAAAGCTGGAAGTGGGTCATAGCGTGCGCACGCTTGAAGAGTGCATGCTGGAAGGGTTATCGGATTTAACCGTCGCCACCAATTTAATCGAATCCCGCTTATTAATTGGCGATGTTGCGCTGTTCCTCGAACTGCAAAAACATATTTTTAGCGAAGGATTCTGGCCTTCCGACAAGTTCTACGCGGCGAAAGTTGAAGAACAGAACCAGCGCCATCAGCGTTACCACGGCACCAGCTACAACCTTGAACCAGACATCAAAAGTAGCCCCGGCGGCTTGCGCGATATCCACACTCTGCAATGGGTTGCCCGCCGTCATTTTGGCGCAACATCGCTGGATGAGATGGTTGGATTTGGCTTCTTAACCTCAGCGGAACGGGCGGAATTAAACGAATGTCTGCATATATTGTGGCGTATTCGCTTTGCCCTGCATCTGGTCGTCAGCCGTTACGATAATCGCCTGCTGTTTGATCGCCAACTTAGCGTCGCCCAGCGTCTGAATTACAGTGGCGAAGGTAACGAACCCGTCGAGCAGATGATGAAGGATTACTTCCGCGTTACACGCCGCGTCAGCGAACTCAACCAGATGCTGCTGCAACTGTTCGATGAAGCCATCCTCGCCCTGCCCGCCGACGAAAAACCACGTCCAATCGACGATGAGTTTCAGCTACGCGGTACGCTAATCGACCTGCGCGATGAAACACTGTTTATGCGCCAGCCGGAAGCCATCTTGCGTATGTTCTACACCATGGTGCGCAACAGTGCGATCACCGGCATTTACTCCACCACGCTGCGCCAGTTGCGCCACGCCCGTCGCCACCTGCAACAACCTCTGTGTAATATTCCGGAAGCGCGAAAACTGTTTTTGAGCATTCTACGCCACCCCGGAGCGGTGCGACGCGGACTATTGCCAATGCATCGCCATAGCGTGCTCGGCGCGTATATGCCGCAATGGTCGCATATCGTCGGGCAGATGCAGTTTGACCTGTTCCACGCCTATACGGTGGATGAACATACTATCCGCGTGATGTTGAAACTGGAGAGTTTTGCCAGTGAAGAAACACGACAGCGCCATCCGTTGTGTGTGGACGTCTGGCCGCGCCTGCCGTCAACTGAGCTGATTTTCATCGCCGCGCTGTTTCACGATATCGCCAAAGGACGCGGCGGCGACCACTCCATTCTCGGTGCTCAGGATGTAGTGCATTTTGCCGAACTCCACGGGCTGAACTCACGCGAAACACAGCTGGTCGCCTGGCTGGTTCGCCAGCACTTGCTGATGTCGGTGACAGCTCAGCGCCGCGATATTCAGGATCCGGAAGTCATCAAGCAGTTTGCCGAAGAAGTGCAAACAGAAAATCGTCTGCGTTATCTGGTATGCCTGACAGTGGCAGACATTTGCGCCACCAACGAAACACTGTGGAACAGCTGGAAGCAAAGTCTGTTGCGTGAGCTCTACTTTGCCACCGAAAAGCAGCTACGGCGCGGAATGCAAAACACGCCGGATATGCGCGAACGCGTTCGCCATCACCAGCTACAGGCGCTGGCGCTACTGCGTATGGACAATATTGACGAAGAGGCACTGCACCATATCTGGTCACGCTGTCGCGCTAACTATTTTGTCCGCCATAGCCCAAATCAACTGGCCTGGCATGCGCGCCATTTATTACAGCATGATTTAAGCAAACCGCTGGTATTGCTTAGCCCGCAGGCTACGCGTGGTGGCACGGAGATTTTTATCTGGAGCCCGGACCGCCCATATCTGTTTGCCGCCGTGTGTGCCGAGTTAGACCGCCGCAATTTAAGCGTTCACGACGCACAAATTTTCACCACTCGCGACGGTATGGCAATGGATACCTTTATAGTGCTGGAACCCGATGGCAGCCCGCTGTCCGCCGATCGTCATGAGGTTATTCGGTTTGGTCTGGAGCAAGTACTGACACAAAGTAGCTGGCAGCCACCGCAGCCGCGTCGCCAGCCTGCCAAATTGCGCCATTTTACTGTTGAAACCGAAGTGACGTTTTTGCCGACCCATACCGACCGCAAATCGTTCCTCGAACTGATCGCCCTCGACCAACCTGGACTGCTGGCAAGAGTCGGGAAAATTTTTGCCGATCTGGGAATTTCGCTTCATGGTGCCCGAATTACAACCATTGGCGAGCGAGTAGAAGATTTATTCATAATTGCCACCGCTGACCGGCGTGCGCTTAATAACGAGTTGCAGCAGGAAGTGCATCAGCGGTTGACAGAGGCCCTCAATCCAAACGATAAAGGGTGATGTGTTTACTGATATGAAAAGAGTTTAACAATGCAGCAGTTACAGAACATTATTGAAACCGCTTTTGAACGCCGTGCCGAGATCACCCCAGCCAATGCAGACACCGTTACCCGCGAAGCGGTAAATCAGGTGATCGCCCTGCTGGATTCCGGCGCACTGCGTGTAGCGGAAAAAATTGACGGTCAGTGGGTGACGCATCAGTGGTTGAAAAAAGCGGTGCTGCTCTCTTTCCGTATTAATGATAATCAGGTGATCGAAGGGGCAGAAAGCCGCTACTTCGACAAAGTGCCGATGAAATTCGCTAACTACGATGAAGCACGTTTCCAGAAAGAAGGCTTCCGCGTCGTGCCACCAGCGGCAGTGCGTCAGGGCGCGTTCATTGCCCGTAACACCGTGCTGATGCCGTCTTACGTCAACATCGGCGCATATGTTGATGAAGGCACCATGGTTGATACCTGGGCGACCGTCGGTTCCTGTGCGCAGATTGGTAAAAACGTCCACCTTTCCGGTGGCGTGGGTATCGGCGGCGTGCTGGAGCCGCTGCAGGCTAACCCGACCATTATTGAAGATAACTGCTTCATCGGCGCACGCTCTGAAGTGGTTGAAGGGGTGATTGTCGAAGAAGGTTCCGTCATCTCTATGGGCGTATACATTGGTCAGAGCACCCGTATTTACGACCGTGAAACCGGCGAAATCCACTACGGTCGCGTTCCGGCGGGGTCTGTGGTTGTGTCAGGTAATCTGCCGTCGAAAGATGGCAAATACAGCCTCTACTGTGCGGTTATCGTTAAGAAAGTTGACGCGAAAACTCGCGGCAAAGTTGGTATTAACGAACTGCTGCGTACCATCGACTAAAAGTATGTACACGGGCAGCACGACGCTGCCCGATTTTTTTGCAGGGATGAGCGATGATTTCACGCCGCCGATTTTTGCAGGCTACTGCCGCGACGATAGCCACGGGCTCAGGTTTCGGTTATATGCATTACTGGGAGCCAGGCTGGTTTGAATTAATCCGTCACAGCCTCGCCTTTTTTAAAGACAACGCAGCACCATTCAAAATTCTTTTTCTGGCCGATCTCCATTACTCTCGTTTTGTTCCTTTAAGCCTGATTTCTGACGCGATTGCTCTTGGCATAGAACAAAAGCCCGATTTGATATTACTGGGCGGCGATTACGTATTATTTGATATGCCGCTGAATTTTTCGGCGTTTAGTGACGTACTCTCCCCCCTTGCCGAATGTGCGCCGACGTTTGCCTGCTTCGGCAACCACGATCGCCCTGTTGGTACAGAAAAAAATCACTTAATTGGCGAGACGTTGAAATCAGTGGGCATCACGGTGTTGTTTAACCAGGCTACGGTGATCGCCACGCCGAACAGGCAATTCGAACTGGTAGGCACCGGTGACTTATGGGCCGGACAATGCAAACCGCCTCCCGCCAGCGAAGCCAATCTGCCAAGACTGGTGCTGGCGCATAATCCTGACAGCAAAGAAGTCATGCGTGATGATCCCTGGGATCTGATGCTGTGCGGCCATACTCACGGCGGGCAACTGCGCGTACCGTTGGTTGGTGAACCTTTTGCCCCTGTCGAAGATAAACGTTACGTCGCCGGATTAAATGCCTTTGGCGAACGACACATCTACACAACCCGCGGCGTGGGCAGTTTATATGGTTTGCGTCTGAACAGCCGCCCGGAAGTAACGATGCTGGAACTGGTGTAGAACGTGAATTTTATCGCCAGAATAAAGCAGGTAATTTTTTGATTTTTACGCCATGATAGAAGTCTGGAAGAAAAAGGCTTTCTGCGATCACAGTCGAGCCGGGCGGGCCAGGCCAAATGCTAAAATAAGCACAATTTACTGACTCATTTTGAGGTAACGCTATGTACGACAATCTGAAAAGTCTGGGTATTACCAATCCTGAAGAAATTGATCGTTACAGCCTCCGGCAGGAAGCCAACAACGATATTCTGAAAATCTATTTCCAGAAAGACAAAGGCGAGTTTTTCGCCAAGAGCGTGAAGTTTAAATATCCGCGTCAGCGTAAAACGGTCGTCGCTGATGGTGTGGGTCAGGGTTATAAAGAAGTCCAGGAAATCAGCCCGAATCTACGGTATATCATTGATGAGCTAGATCAAATCTGCCAGCGTGACCGCAGCGAAGTTGATCTTAAGCGTAAGATCCTCGACGACTTACGTCACCTGGAGTCAGTAGTAACCAATAAGATCAGCGAGATTGAAGCCGATCTGGAAAAACTGACGCGTAAATAATGTCATTCTGTGGGCCGGGTAAAGTCTCACCCGGCTGTAATTTTGTAATCGACCTACCGCTCTTCATCCAGTTGTAACGCCACATACAGCAGCAACCTGTCATCAAAATTGCCCAAATCAAGCCCGGTCAGTTCCGATATACGATTAAGCCGATACTCAAGAGTATTACGATGAATAAACAACGCCTTTGACGTTGCCAGCGGTTGCACATTGTGGCGAAACCACGCCGCCAGCGTTCGCCGCAGCAAGCCGTTATTGTCCATCGCTTTCAGCCGCGCCAGCGGTCGCGCCAGTTCGTTGGCCTGCCAATCGCCACGCAAACTGTCGAGCAACACAGGCAACATCAAATCCTGATAAAAATAGCAGCGACTTTCGGGCATCCGCTGTTTACCCACCACCATCGTCGTTTTCGCCGTACGATAAGAGCGGGCAATACTGCCTGGTCCGGTAAAATAGTTACCCAGCGAAACGCGAAAACGTAGCTGACCATACTCTTTCATGCGGGCAATCAGTTGTTCAACTCGCTTACGATGATCTTCTGCATCCCAGCGCCCAAACGAATTCAACGCCGGTTTCAACACCACCATTTCGGTCAGTGAAACAATCGCCACCAGATTATTACGCTCGGGTGTAGTCAGCGCGTTTTGCAGTTGCTGTAACTCCGCCATTGCGCTATCCACGCCAAGTTGACCGCTATCGACCTCAACAATAGCCACCACTCGCGGTTGATTGAGATCGACCCCCAGCCGTTGCGCCCAATCAGTAAGTGCGGGAGTATTCTCCTCGGCCTGAAGGAGGTTCATCACCAGTTCTTCCCGCAAACGGCTATCCTGCGCCAACAGGTGCATCAACCGCGACTGTTCCAGCATCATTTCAGCCGTCATGCAGACCAGTTCGCCATATTTACGCAGATTCTCTGGTTCACCTGTCAGGCCAATTACGCCGACAATTTCACCTTCCAGCCGTAACGGTAGATTAATCCCCTGCCGCACACCGTGCAGATGACGTGCCACCGCGTCATCGATATCGACGACTCGTCCCTGTGAAAGTACCAGCAATGCACCTTCGTGCAATTCACCAATACGCTCACGATCGCCGCTGCCGATAATACGCCCGCGGGCATCCATTACGTTAATATTGGTATCAATGATGCGCATGGTGCGCGCCACGATATCCTGCGCCATTTTGGTATCAAGATGCCAGCCAGCCATAAGTCCTCCGTTATGCACGGCTTAGCATAAGGAAGTACGTAACGTACGGCATTGTGCAAATGCCCAAAGGATGAGGAAGATGTATGGAGTTGTGGTGAAGTTCACAGATTGTAAGGAGAACCCCTTCCCGTTTTCAGGAAGGGGTTGAGGGAGATTACTGCATTAACAAGTAGATGGTGCTGTCGCCGCGCTGAATGTTCAGTGCCAGCACAGACGGTTTGCTGTCGAGAACTTTACGCAGTTCAGCGATGTTTTTCACTGCCTGCTGGTTCGCACCAATAATCACATCACCTTTCTTCAGGCCGATCTGCGCAGCTGGAGTGCCCGTTTTCACGTTGTTCACCACCACGCCCTGATCTTTGCCTTTGTTGCTCATCTCAGCGCCTTCAATGCCGTTGAAGATGGTGCTGGAATCAACCTGATTCTGGCTGCTCTGCTGCAGTTCCAGGTTCACGTTAACCTGCTTCCCGTCGCGCAGTAAGCCCAGGGTCAGTTTGCTGCCTACCGGCATAGTGCCCACCTGAGCACGCAGTGCGGCAAAGCTGCTGATTGGCTTACCGTTCAGTGAGGTGATCACATCACCCGCTTTAATGCCCGCTTTCGCGGCGGAAGAATTCGGCAGAACCTGGCTTACGAAAGCACCGCGCTGGGCGTCAACTTTCATCGCTTTCGCCAGATCGGAGTTCAGCTCAGTCCCCATAATACCCAGCTCACCGCGTTTCACCTGGCCGTATTCCACCATCTGCGAGGTCAGGTTTTTCACCATGTTACTCGGGATAGCAAAACCGATACCGATGTTGCCGCCGTCCGGTGCGAGGATCGCGGTGTTGATACCGATCAGTTCGCCGTTCAGGTTAACCAGCGCACCACCGGAGTTACCACGGTTGATCGCAGCATCGGTCTGGATGAAGTTTTCATAGTTTTCGGCATTCAGACCGCTACGCCCCAGCGCAGAGACAATCCCGGAAGTTACCGTCTCACCCAGACCAAACGGGTTACCAATTGCTACGGTGTAATCACCCACGCGCAGTGCATCAGAATCCGCCATCTTAATTGCGGTCAGATTTTTCGGGTTCTGGATCTGGATCAGCGCGATATCAGAGCGCGGATCTTTGCCAACCATCTTCGCGTCGAACTTACGACCATCGCTCAGCTGGACTTTAATCACCGTCGCGTTATCAACAACGTGGTTGTTGGTGACGACATAGCCTTTATCGGCATCAATGATGACGCCGGAACCCAGCGCCATGAATTTCTGTTGCTGGCCGCCGCCATTACCGCCCTGGCCCCCCTGGCAGAACGGAGAGCTCTGGAACGGAGAACCTTCCTGGCAGAACGGAGAATCATCACCGAAGAACTGCTGGAAATTACGCGGCATACGCGGCGTATTAACGGTTGTGCTACCTTCTACGTTAATGCTGACCACTGAAGGCATCACCTTTTCGAGCATCGGTGCAAGGCTTGGCATCTGCTGGGCTGTCGTTGCTGAAGAAGTCTCAGCCGCCGTTGCAGAGAGCGGAGATAACGCCAAACCTAAACTCAGAGCCAGTGCACTCAGTGCTAATGTGGTTTTTTTCATGTATTTCAGTCTCGATTAACAGATAACGCAAAATTGCTGTGTTCTTCAGATTCGTTTTATAGCGCGAAGTTCCGAACTAAAGTTTCTGCAAAAGGTAAAAATTTATTGTTCGTCTTTACAAAAGCCTGGTTATTGTTCTACGGCCATCAGACGTCGGTATTCATCCCAGGCATAGAGGTCGGTCATACCGCTGATATAATCC
Source organism: Escherichia sp. HH41S (assembly GCF_009820115.1). Taxonomy (NCBI): domain Bacteria; kingdom Pseudomonadati; phylum Pseudomonadota; class Gammaproteobacteria; order Enterobacterales; family Enterobacteriaceae; genus Escherichia; species Escherichia sp. HH41S. The sequence goes on along the minus strand of NZ_VNXE01000061.1, from coordinate 442,215 downwards.
TGCAGCAGGCGGCAACGGTAATAATATTCCCATAGCGGAAACTCAGGAGAATCTGACGGTAATTTACTGACAGCCTCGACATAGGCCAGCCGATGGCGCGTCGAGAGTTTGTGGAATAAGCGCGATTCAATAGGGAAACGTTTCACCCGTTCTTTTTCTACCAGTTCAGTAAAGTCTGATAACGACAGGCTTAATAAAGGGCGATAAATCTCTAATAATCCGCTAATGACCCGATAGCCCTGCAATTCAAGCTGCTCGACATCTGGATGGCTAAACACATGTTTTACAGCGACATTTTTATATAGCTTTAGAAGATCGCTGCATTCGCTGGCATCTTCCAATAATGCATGATTAAACGTTCCGGCGAAAATCGCAGGCAGATTATCAATAAATCGTTGTGCCGCGTAGGGTACCAGTTTATTTAGGGTGTTTACCCGTAAATACATAAAAAACTGATCTTCCGTACTGCGGCTTAAACTATTTGAGCGTGATTTTTCCCAGGCATTTTCAACCACCAGCGAAAAGAGCGAACCTTTCTCATGCTGGCCCCACGCTTCGTGCAAATGATGATAAAGCTGCTCAACGCTGAATATTCTTTTCTCTACCGCATCTTCAAGATCTGCCACACAATAGGAGATGTCGTCGGCAGCTTCCATAATCCACGTTAATGGAAAACGACTGTAAAGCGCCAAATTAAGTTCTTTACGCAACCGGGCAATATAGGCTTCTTCAGAAAGATAATAACCCGGCTTTTTCATTAAATAGTGATGTGTCTCAGGCGTTTCACCACGCCACCACGCCGGACGAGTATATTTTAAAATACCGCCAACCTGTGCCCAGGTGAGATTCATCCGCATCAATGTATGCACCAGACGAATGCCTTGTGCATTACCCTCAAAATGACATAAGTCCTGACGTATTTTGCGCCGCAGCTCGTTAAGCGGTTCTTCCCCGTCCCGTAAACGTAGTGCTGCCACGCTGCAGCGATCGTCAGTCAGAGGCTGGCTTTCGGCATCTTTCGGGTGCAAACGCTGGCGAAACCAGTCATTTATCGCCGCTTCGCCAAAATGACCAAACGGCGGATTGCCGATATCGTGCATCAGGCATGACATCTCAACAATGCTTTCAAAAGGGCCGGTCAGTTCATCCAGGCCGTATGCTTCCAGCAATTTAAGCTCTTTCAGACGGCTTAAAATTTCTTTGGCGATGTAGCGCCCCACCTGCTGGACTTCCATCGAGTGGGTAAGACGCGTGCGCACGGCGGCATTGCGCTCCAGTGGAAAAACCTGGGTCTTTTGTTGCAGACGACGAATTGCCGGAGAGTTGATGATACGCCCGCGATCGCTCTCGAAGATCCGCAGGATCTCATGTTCGGTTTTAACGCCCTGTGGTGAACGGTAACGACGATGCCAGTTTATTTTTTTTCGGAAATCAATCTGTGCCATGTCCTCTCCCGCGTGAGAAATACGCTTCCCCGTAAGCGCATGGTAAACTATGCCTTCAAATCGGGCTTATCGCGAGTAAATCTATGAAAATCGGCATCATTGGTGCAATGGAAGAAGAAGTTACGCTGCTGCGTGACAAAATCGAAAACCGTCAAACTATCAGTCTGGGCGGTTGCGAAATCTATACCGGCCAACTGAATGGAACCGAGGTTGCGCTTCTGAAATCGGGCATCGGTAAAGTCGCTGCGGCGCTGGGTGCCACTCTGCTGTTGGAACACTGCAAGCCAGATGTGATTATTAACACCGGTTCTGCCGGTGGCCTGGCACCAACGCTGAAAGTGGGCGATATCGTTGTCTCGGACGAAGCACGTTATCACGACGCGGATGTCACGGCATTTGGTTACGAATACGGTCAGTTACCTGGCTGCCCGGCTGGCTTCAAAGCTGACGATAAACTGATCGCTGCCGCTGAGGCCTGCATTGCCGAACTGAATCTTAACGCTGTACGTGGCCTGATTGTTAGCGGCGACGCTTTCATCAACGGTTCTGTTGGTCTGGCGAAAATCCGCCACAACTTCCCACAGGCCATTGCTGTAGAGATGGAAGCGACGGCAATCGCCCATGTCTGCCACAATTTCAACGTCCCGTTTGTTGTCGTACGCGCCATCTCCGACGTGGCCGATCAACAGTCTCATCTTAGCTTCGATGAGTTCCTGGCTGTTGCCGCTAAACAGTCCAGCCTGATGGTTGAGTCACTGGTGCAGAAACTGGCACATGGCTAAGTCACTGTTCAGGGCGCTGGTCGCCCTGTCTTTTCTCGCGCCGCTGTGGCTCAACGCCGCGCCGCGCGTCATCACGCTTTCTCCCGCCAACACTGAACTCGCTTTTGCCGCCGGGATCACGCCGGTTGGGGTCAGCAGCTATTCCGACTATCCTCCACAAGCGCAAAAGATTGAGCAGGTTTCAACCTGGCAGGGGATGAATCTCGAACGCATTGTGGCCCTTAAACCCGATCTGGTGATTGCCTGGCGTGGAGGTAATGCCGAGCGGCAGGTTGACCAGTTAGCTTCGCTGGGAATAAAAGTGATGTGGGTCGATGCGACAAGCATTGAACAAATTGCCAATGCGTTACGTCAACTGGCCCCCTGGAGCCCACAACCGGACAAGGCTGTACAAGCCGCGCAATCCCTGCTGGACCAGTACGCACAATTGAAAGCGCAATATGCTGATAAACCTAAAAAACGTGTTTTTCTGCAATTCGGCATTAATCCGCCATTTACCAGTGGAAAAGAGTCGATTCAAAACCAGGTACTCGAAGTTTGTGGCGGAGAAAACATCTTTAAAGACAGCCGGGTTCCCTGGCCGCAAGTTAGCCGCGAACAGGTGTTAGCACGCGCGCCACAGGCGATTGTCATTACCGGCGGACCGGACCAAATTCCTAAAATCAAACAATACTGGGGTGAACAACTCAAAATTCCCGTTATTCCTCTCACGAGTGACTGGTTTGAACGTGCAAGCCCACGTATTATCCTCGCTGCACAACAGCTCTGTAATGCGCTTTCACAGGTAGATTAGCGCCTGACCTTTTCAGGTGCTCAGTGGGGATTGAACAATGCTCGTCTATTGGCTGGATATAGTCGGCACAGCGGTATTTGCCATCTCCGGCGTTTTGTTAGCCGGAAAATTGCGTATGGACCCTTTTGGTGTTCTGGTACTGGGCGTGGTTACCGCAGTAGGCGGCGGAACAATTCGCGACATGGCGCTGGATCACGGCCCGGTATTTTGGGTGAAAGATCCCACCGATCTGGTCGTTGCAATGGTAACCAGCATGCTGACCATCGTGCTGGTGCGCCAGCCAAGACGCTTACCAAAATGGATGTTGCCGGTGCTGGACGCCGTTGGTCTGGCGGTGTTTGTCGGCATTGGCGTGAATAAAGCCTTTAATGCGGAAGCCGGTCCGTTAATCGCGGTTTGTATGGGCGTCATTACTGGCGTTGGCGGCGGGATCATTCGTGATGTACTGGCCCGCGAAATCCCCATGATTTTACGTACAGAAATCTACGCAACTGCCTGTATTATTGGCGGTATTGTCCACGCTACGGCTTATTACACATTTTCCGTACCACTGGAAACAGCCAGTATGATGGGCATGGTCGTGACGCTATTGATTCGGCTGGCGGCTATTCGTTGGCATCTTAAGCTACCGACGTTTGCGCTGGATGAGAATGGGCGTTGAAGAGTGAAGATGTGCCGGATAGTTTATCCGGCACATGAACAACAGATTAGATGCTGAAGGAAGAACCGCAACCGCAGGTGCTTTTCGCGTTCGGGTTGGTCACGATGAAACGAGAACCTTCCAGACCTTCGGTATAGTCAACGGAACCGCCGACCAGATATTGCAGGCTCATCGGGTCAACCACCAGGCCAACGCCCTGTTTTTCGATGGTCATATCGCCTTCGTTCACCTGATCATCAAAGGTGAAACCATACTGGAAGCCGCTGCAACCGCCACCGGTGATATACACGCGTAATTTCAGATTCGGGTTATCTTCGTCAGCGATCAGGCTTTTAACTTTGTTGGCTGCTGCGTCGGTAAACTCCAGCGGCAGTGCTACGTCATCACTCATATTTTGCTCCAAACGACATCGGCAATTGGGCAAATTCTAACCCAATAATAATCGCCATTATCTAATACCCTGGTATTTCGTTCAAGTATTCTCGCTGGCTGATGCGGCCTTGCTTCGCGCCAGTTGCTCAGCTTCCTGTTTCGCCAGCGTGCGTGCAAGAATCGCCGAGTATAGCGGTTTCCCGCCGGTAAATTGTGCTAATAGTGTTGCGCCAAGACCGGTAATAATCATTGGCAAAATGAGCTGATAGTTATCGGTCATCTCCAGAACCAGAATGATCCCCGTTAACGGCGCGCGAATAGATGCCGCCAGTAACGCCCCCATTCCGGCAATAGCAAACGTCCCCGCCTCAAGGTGATATTGCGGAAACAGCTCAACGGCAACCATTCCGAAAGCGGTTCCCAGCACAGTACCCAGCGCCAGCATAGGGGCAAAAATACCGCCCGGCGCGCCGGAAGAGAAACAGAGTAAGGTGGTAATGACCCGCGCGACGAAGATAAACACCAGCATTCCCATGCTGAAATTCCCTGCGGTAGCGATAGGAATCAGGTTAAAGCCGCCGCCCGAAGTTGCTGGTGCCACAAACCCCAGCAATCCACACAGACCGCCAATCGCACCGCCCATCAGTACCCATTTGGTAATATTGCCGCCGTGCACACGGTGCAGCAAATCCTGCATCCCCAGCACCCATTTATTAAAAATAGGGCCGAAAATGCCAAAAATAATACCGAGGATCAGATAAAGCCACAGTGTATTAAGCGGCGCGTCAGAAAGTTTACCGACGTCAATCAACGCAACTTCATGATTAAAAATCCGGTACATAATGGTCGACATAATGACACCAATAAATACCGCTTTAATCGAAATTAACGTATAGCGAAACTGCGGACGCATCTCTTCGATAATAAACAATATACCCGCCAGCGGCGCATTAAAGGCCGCCGCCAGCCCCGCAGCAGCACCGGTTGCCAGCAGCGTATGGCGCGCTTCATCACCTTTCAGGCGGAATATATCAAGCACCATCCGACCGATATTACCGCCGATCTGCACGGTTGGCCCTTCACGCCCCAACACCATGCCGCCGCCGAGTGTCCCAAGCCCGCCAAAGAATTTCACCGGCAATACACGCCACCAGCGAACGGGACGTTGATCTTCCAACGCCCCTTCAATTTCCGGGATCCCCGAGCCACCGGCTTCCGGCGCGTATTTGCGCACCAAAAAGTAGCCGAACATCGCCAGCACTGCCGAACAGAGAAAAGCGACGGTTAACAGTAGCGGATAATTATCGGCCGTATGGACCAGCGCCCCCATGCGTTGGTTCTGTAACCAGGCGACGCCTTTGTCAAAAGCAACCGCTGCCAGCCCGACAAGCGTGCCGACGACGGCAGCCATAAACAAAATAGCTAACGGGGTTTTATCGCGCTCAAGAAGTTGGCGAATCAGTTGTCTGCGTCGCAGGCGCGCAGCCTGTGGTGTTTCTAAAGAGGGAGTATCAGTTTTCATCCAATGATCACTTATTGGTCATACAAATAAGATGACGGCATTTTACTCGCACGTTCCATGAAAATCCTTTGCAAAGCGTAATGTTTCAAATGTACAAAACTTTTATACTCTACGAAATCAGGATTGCACCAGCAGAAGCAACCTGACGTTTGACGAGTATTTAACTTGTTATGAATAAAATAGAATAGCAGCCATTCACTTTTTCTACGAATCAGGAACCCTCCATGAGTAAGTCTGAAAATCTATACAGCGCAGCGCGCGAGCTGATCCCTGGCGGTGTGAACTCCCCTGTTCGCGCCTTTACCGGCGTGGGCGGCACTCCACTGTTTATCGAAAAAGCGGACGGCGCTTATCTGTACGATGTTGATGGCAAAGCCTATATCGATTATGTCGGTTCCTGGGGGCCGATGGTGCTGGGCCATAACCATCCGGCGATCCGCAATGCCGTGATTGAAGCCGCCGAACGTGGTCTGAGCTTTGGCGCACCGACCGAAATGGAAGTGAAAATGGCGCAACTGGTGACCGAACTGGTGCCGACGATGGATATGGTGCGCATGGTGAACTCCGGCACCGAAGCGACGATGAGCGCCATCCGCCTGGCCCGTGGTTTTACCGGTCGCGACAAAATCATTAAATTCGAAGGTTGCTACCACGGTCACGCTGACTGTCTGCTGGTAAAAGCCGGTTCTGGCGCACTCACTTTAGGCCAGCCAAACTCGCCGGGCGTTCCGGCAGATTTCGCCAAACATACATTAACCTGTACTTATAACGATCTGGCCTCTGTACGCGCCGCGTTTGAGCAATACCCGCAAGAGATTGCCTGTATTATTGTCGAGCCAGTAGCAGGCAACATGAACTGTGTTCCGCCGCTGCCAGAGTTCCTACCGGGTCTGCGCGCACTGTGCGACGAATTTGGCGCATTGCTGATCATCGATGAAGTGATGACCGGTTTCCGCGTGGCGCTGGCTGGCGCGCAGGATTATTACGACGTGGTGCCAGACCTCACCTGCCTGGGCAAAATCATCGGCGGTGGAATGCCGGTAGGCGCATTCGGGGGTCGTCGTGATGTGATGGATGCGCTGGCCCCAACCGGTCCGGTCTATCAGGCGGGTACGCTTTCCGGTAACCCGATTGCGATGGCAGCCGGTTTCGCCTGTCTGAATGAAGTCGCGCAGCCGGGCGTTCACGAGACGCTGGATGAGCTGACAACACGTCTGGCAGAAGGTCTGCTGGAAGCGGCAGAAGAAGCGGGAATTCCATTGGTCGTTAACCACGTTGGCGGCATGTTCGGTATTTTCTTTACCGACGCCGAGTCCGTGACGTGCTATCAGGATGTGATGGCCTGCGACGTCGAGCGCTTTAAGCGTTTCTTCCATATGATGCTGGATGAAGGTGTTTACCTGGCACCGTCAGCGTTTGAAGCGGGCTTTATGTCTGTGGCGCACAGCATGGAAGATATCAATAACACCATCGATGCTGCACGTCGGGTGTTTGCGAAGTTGTGATCCAGCATGGTTTGTCGGATGCGGCGTAAACGCCTTATCCGACCTACAGATCAGGACCGTTTGTAGGCCCGATAAGACGCCACAGCGTCGCATCGGGCATCCGTTGCCGCGTAAAAGCTTTATCCATCCAGGAGTTAAGGGCCGTTATATGGAAAAATTAACGGCTCTGCTTTCTCAACAAATAGATAAAATACGGCGCGCCGATAAAGGTCGACAGCAGCCCCGCTGGGATCTGGAATGGAAACAGCACCATCCGCCCACACCAGTCAGCGAACACCAGCAACAATCCCCCTACCAGCGCCGAAATCACGATGTGCGGCATCGTCCGTCGAAAGCCCATCATCCGTGCGATATGCGGTGCCATCAGGCCAACAAAACTCAACGGCCCGATGGTCATTGTCGCGGTCGCCGTCAGGCAAGCCGCCAGCAGCAGTAGCGCAATTCGCGCCGGCGTCAGCGCCATTCCCACGGCTCGTGCGGTATCACCTCCCAGCGGTAAAATGGTCAGCCAGCGGCGGCACAGCGGGGTAATCGCCAGCAAAATCACCATCACAATTCCGGTGCGCCAGACCTGCGCCTCGGTCGCGTTGTAGGTCGAACCGGAAATCCAGGTCAGCACTTGCGCCATTCGCGGGTCACCACTTGCCTGCAACATCATCAAAAGCATGGTGAACGCAGTACTTAAGGCCATCCCCGCCAGTAACATGCGGTGTGGGGAAAATCCACCGCGCCCGGCAGCGATCATAATGATCAACAGCGTCACCGCCGCGCCGAGACTGCCCGCGGGTAACAGCCAGCCAAAGGCATTACCCGGCACCAGAAACAGCATCAACACCACACCAAACGCCGCGCCTGAACTAATCCCCAGCACTTCGGGGCTTGCCATCGGGTTTCCGGTCAGCCGCTGAATAATACAGCCCGCCACTGCCAGCATGATGCCCGCAAACAGTGCCGCCATAATTCGCGGCCAGCGCCAGGGCATTAAATCATCGAGCAGCGCCCCGCTCGCCCACGTCCAGCCGTGCGCATCACGACCAAACGACAGCGCCACCACCACAGCAATTATCAGCAGCACACCGCCAGCAAGGGCAAACGCCAGCACATGTTGGCGTTCAGTCGCGACACGATCGTTGGCCTTCATATCCGGCGCACTGATGCTGCGTAAACGCGGCAGCAGCCACAGTAACAGCGGCGCACCTATCAACGCCGTCACCGAACCGGTAGAAACTTCCATCCACACGCGAGTCAGCCAGAGGATGATTTGATCGGAAAGCCAGAGGATCAGCGCACCAATCAGTGACGCCAGCAGCAGTCTTGGCAGCAGACGCCGCGCCCCCAGCATTTTTGCCAGCAGTGGCGCGAACAACCCGATAAAGCCGATAATCCCCACCGCGTTCACCAACAGAGCACTGATGACTATCGCCAGCGACAGCGCCGCCAGACGCGCGAGCGATAAGGCCAGCCCGAGATTACGCGCCACGCCATCATCAAGCCCCATCAGGGTTAATGGACGAAGTAGCAGTAACGTCAGCATCACGCCGCCCAGCAGCTGTGGCCATAAACGCTCAACGCCGCCCCAGTCGGTTTGCGTCAGCGTTCCGGTACTCCACAGGAACATGCTTTGCAGCTGGTCGTGATGGAAGATAACCAGTAGCTGATTAATTGCCCCACAATAAAGGCTCACCACCAGCCCCGCGAGGATCAGTGTTACCGGCGAAAGCCGTTTCCCCCACGCGACGCCAAAGACAATTAAGCCAACAACGCAAGCCCCCGCCAGCGCAGCAAACTGGCTCGCCATAGCACCAGGGATCGCCCAGAGCGTGGTGACGGTAATCCCCAGTTGCGCGCCTGTAGCAACGCCCAACGTCGTCGGCTCCGCCAGCGGGTTACGCAGCACTTGCTGAAATAGCACGCCCACCAGCCCCAGACCCGCGCCCACCAGCAGCGAAATCGCCAGACGCGGCAGCAAGCTGTAGTGAAAAATCATCTGCTCGATGACATCGATATCCGGCGACCAGGTGGCCTGCACCCACTGGCTACGCGGCAGCGCCTGCGAGAAGTTCATCCAGGTGAGCATCGCTGCGACAATCACCAGCAGCGCCAGCAATAACGCCGGGAAAAGCGCAATACGTTTACTCACGCTTTACCTCCAATAGCATTATCCAGAATACGCACAAAATGCATTGCCGAGAGCGTCGCACCATAAAACCAGACTGCGGGGACGCGCTGAAAGCGTCCGGCACGGACAAACGGCATGGCCTGCCACAGCGGGGTTGCCATTAGTGCGTCCATGTCTCTGCTGTTGTCGTGATCAAAACAGAGCACATCAACGTCCTTATACGCTGCCAGACGATCGATACTGACGGCAGTACTGCCCCAGAAGTTGGTTTCTCCTTGCCAGGCATTTGGGATGCCGTACTCATCGAGAATTTCCTGGAACAGGCTGTTCGGGCCGAAGACCAGCATATGGCGCGGATCGATAAGTGTCGTCAGCAATAACGGGCGCGCACCACGCTTCACAAAGCGGGGTTTCATGCTGCGGATAAAGTCTTCATAGTGCGCTAAATGCGTTTCCGCTGCGCTTTGCAGGTTAAGTAAATCTGCCATTTCCGTCAGTGACTTACGCGCCATCGCCAGCGGCTGTTTGCCGTCGCTGAAGTTAAATCCGCGCCCAGGCGCAATGCGTGCCAGCATTTCTGGTGAAGGGCCATACCCTGCCGACCAGACCATAAACGACGGCTTCATTTCGGTCAGCAGTTCAAGGTTAGGTTCTGTCCGCAAACCGACGTCAATCACCGATTCAGGTAATGGCGGTTCGCTGACCCACAGGCGATAGTTGATGGTATCCGCCACGCCGTAAGGTACGATGCCGAGCGCCAGCAGTAATTCCACCGGCAACCACTCCAGCGCCACAATACGATTGGGATCAATAGCCGCCGCGCGGGCGGTATTCATCTGCCATAACAACGGAGAAAGCGCCATCGCCGTTAACAGTCGACGGCGCGAAATAAGAGGTAAGCCGCTCATCAATAAACAAAACTCACAGGTGCAGCACCCGCCGGATGCGGCAAAATACCCATCGGGATGCCATAAATCATTTCGAGGGTTTCGCCGCGCATAATTTCCGCAGGCGTTCCCTGAGCAATCATTTCACCGCCGCGCAGGGCGACCAGATAATCACAGTAACGCGCAGCCATATTGATATCGTGCAGCACGGCAATGACCGTCAGGCCACGCTCCTGACTTAAACGATGCACCAGCGCCAGCACATCAACCTGGTGGGCGATATCCAGCGCCGAGGTCGGTTCGTCGAGCAACAGACAACGGCTATCCTGCGCCACCAGCATGGCGATCCACGCCCGTTGACGTTCGCCGCCAGAGAGGCTATCGACCAGCCGATGCGCCAGCGGTTTTAAGCCAACCAGCGAGATAGCCTCTTCGACCTTTTCGCGATCTGCCACGCCAAAGCGTCCCAGCGCGCCATGCCACGGGTAACGACCAATCGCCACCAGTTCACGCACCGTCATCCCTTCAGCCGGGGGAAGTTGCTGCGGCAAATAAGCCACCTTGCGGGCAAACGCTTTGCTGCTCCAGCTTTCCAGCGGCTGGGCATCAAGAAGAATCTCCCCTTCCGACGGCGGTTGGTGACGGCCAAGCATTTTGAGCAGAGTGGATTTACCAGAACCGTTGTGACCAATCAGACCGGTCACTTTCCCGGCAGGAAAGGTTAACGACAGCGGATGCAAAAGCGTGCGCCCGGGCACACGAAAGGAGATATTACGCAGTGCAAAAGTGGTATCGGAATGATTCGTGTATTCCTGCATAACAGCCAACTTGTGAAACGGGCACGGAAATCCGTGCCCCAAAAGAGAAATTAGAAACGGAAGGTTGCGGTTGCAACGACCTGACGTTCTGCGCCCCAGAAGCAGCCATAGGTGTTAAAGCAGCTGGCGACGTATTCACGATCGAACAGGTTGTTAACATGCAGCGCCACGTTGGAGCCCGCCATGCCGACCCGCGCCAGATCATAACGCACTAACGCATCCACGACCGTATAACTTCCCACTTTAAAGGAGTTAGCCGGATCACCATAGCTGGAGCCAGTATAACGACCACCGGTGCCCAGCGTCAGGCCAGAAAGCGGACCGTCAAAGAAGGTATAGTCAGCCCACAGCGAAGCCATGTGTTTTGGCACCTGTGCAGGCGTATTGCCTTTATAGGTAGTGTCGGTGGTGTATTCCGCATCGGTGTAAGTATAAGAACCTACTACGTTAACACTCGCCGACAGCGCCGCTTTCGCTTCGATTTCTACGCCACGAGCGCGGATCTCGCCACCTTCAACCGAGAAGAAGGAACCCTCAGGGTCCGCCATCAGGTTGTTGGTTTTAGTGAGATTATACACAGCACCAGTAACCACAATTGGGCGATCTTCCGGTACATATTTCACGCCGACCTCATACTGCTTACCTTTAGACGGCGCAAAAATATTACCATCCTTCCCAACTTGTGAAGAAGGTTCAAACGATTCGCTATAGCTGAAGTAAGGTGTTACACCATTATCAAACAGGTAGTTAACACCACCACGCCAGGTAAACTGTTTGTCATCACGTTTATCGGTCGTCCCTTCAACGCGGTTATGAGACTCTTGATCCGCCCAGTCATAACGACCGCCCAGGGTGACCAGCACTTTATCCCACTGCGCCTGATCCTGAACATAAACACCCGTTTGTTTCTGCTTATTCAAAATGCGGTAAGGACCGGAGTTTGCCGGATCTTTCGCATTGAAGTCGAAATCGGTATTCACCGGATTGTACAGATCGAGCAGCGGTACGGAGTCGTCGTAACCAAACCAGGCGTTGATGTCATTACGCATACGCATAAAGTCGACACCGGTCAGCAGAGTGTGGTCGATATCGCCAGTGGCAAACTTGCTCTGCAACTGGGTATCAACGGAGAAGTTTTGCAGCTTCTCATCATCAACGACGTATTTACGTGCCAGGTAGTGACCTTTATCGGCTGGCGCTAAAGCGGCACACTGTTTGCTGTAAGCATTCGCCGGATCGGAGCAGACGCCGTAACCATAAACGCTGTTTTGCGAAGTTTTGTTTTCAGCAAAGCGCAGGTTCTGACGCACCGTAAAGGTGTCATTAAACTCGTGGTCGAAGCTATAACCCACCATCTTCTCATTACGAGAATAGGTGTTGTTCTTCGCTCCTTCGTTAAAGTCCGTCGGCAGACGTTTACCGTTTGGCAGCGGCTCAACGGTCCCCTCTTTCGGCAGCCAGCCGTAATAACCGGTTTCCGGTTCATTCTGGAAGTAAGAGAGGAAAGTGAAATTGGTTTTATCGTCCGGACGCCAGGTAAACGCTGGCGCAATGGCATAACGCTGCTCTTCTGACCCTTTCTGCTGGGCATTGGCAGAGCGCGCCAGTCCGGTCAGACGATAAGAGTAAACGCCGTCATCATCCAGCGCATCGCTAAAGTCAAAACCGGTCTGGAACAGGCTGTCTGTGCCCGCTTTAAATTGGATTTCTTTCAGCGGTTCAGTAGTCGGACGCTTGCTGACCATATTCAACAGGCCGCCAGGACTGCTTTTACCGTAAAGCACTGAAACCGGGCCACGCATAATTTCAGCGCGTTCCAGCATATACGGGTCAATGACCGCATCGTTATAGAAGTTGCCCTGCAACTTCAGGCCATTCAGATAGTTATTCTGGCTTTGGCCTTCTGCTGCAAAACCACGAATAATCAAATGATCATAAGTGTTTGATGCACCACGCGTACCGACCGAAACGCCCGGCGTATAGCTAAGCGCTTCTTTTACTGACTTAGGCTGATGCAGCGCCATTTCTTCGGCAGTGACAACAGAAATTGACTGCGGCACTTTTTGAATCGGTGTATCGGTTTTGGTGCCGGTAGCGGACTGTCGCGCCGCAATAGTTGCAGCTGGCCCCCATGCGCTTTCTTGCGGCGCTGGTGCAGCGGTAACGGTGATAGTGTCTTCTTTCGGTTCAACCGCTGCCTGTGCGTAAACAGACATGCCGCTAACCGCTGTGGCTACTACAACTGCAATTTTACGCAGTGAGTGTTTTGGCTGAGCAGTTTTGGAACGCGCCATTGGTATATCTCTGATGTAAAGTGAATGATAACGTAAACGAGAATGATTATTATAAAGATGAGATAATATTCGAAACGCTGGCGGGTTCGCAAGCGGTACGCAATCTGAGCATTCCTGAGGGGTTAATAAACAATCAGATGAAAAGAAAGGGTTAATACTTTGGGTAGGATGTTATTTTACCGGATGGCGACTCGCCATCCGGTATGTCACGCTTAGACGTTAATTACTACCAAACATATCCTTGATCCAACCTGCTACGCCGTCACTGTCTTTCTGCTCTTGCTGAGCAGGTTGCTGTTGCGGCTGTTGCTGCGGCTGAGAAGACTGATCAAACGGATTGCCTGACGGTTGCTGCTGCATCTCACTCTGCTGGCACAGCGATTGCGGATCGCTGGTCCAGACCGGTAAGACACGCATGCCCCCGCTGCAGACAAAGTTGCCGTCATAGTCCACGCCCATATCTGCAATGTCTTCTGGCGGAACAAGATTCAGCGGTGTTGGCGTCTGGTTAGCCAGATAACGCTGATAAATCGACATTGCCCCGCTGGCTCCATACAGTTTGGTCGGCTGGTTGTTATCACGGCCTACCCAGGTGATGGTCACCGTGCTGCCGTCAATGCCCGCAAACCAGGTATCTACGTTGTTGTTGGTAGTACCCGTTTTCCCTGCCAGATGCAGATTTGGATATTTCGCCCCAAGCTGACGTCCCGTACCGCGTTGTACCACCTGCTGCATGGTCCATAGTGTCAGATACGCCGCCTGAGCCGGAACAGCGCGTTCCGCCTGCGGGAAGCTCTGATACAGTACCTTGCCATCTTCCGCGATTACCGAACGCAGCGCAGAAAGCGGTGCTCGGTTACCACCGCTGGCGATGGTCTGGAACGCCTGCGCCACTTCGATTGGCGTTAAGTTCAACGCCCCCAGCAGCATTGCCGGAACCGGATGCAGCTGATCTTTCGGTACGCCCAGTTTAATCCAGGTATCCGTAACCGCAGGCAGCCCCAGCGCCATCCCCAGATTTACCGTCGGCACGTTCATCGAACGAGTCAACGCATCCACCAGCATCACTCTGCCACTTTCGCTATAACGACGATCATCGTTCTGCGGTGACCAGACCTGACCGTTCGGCTGACGCAGCGCGATTGGCGCATCGGCAATCCACGTGTTCAGGCGATAGATTTTCGGCTGGCTTAAGGCCGTCAGATAAGTCGCTGGTTTTGCAAGGGAACCAATCGAACGACGCGCCTGCATAGCACGGTTGTAACCTGCAAACTGCGGCTCAGAACCACCAACCATCGCGCGAACTTCACCGCTAAAGCGGTCGACAACCACAATTGCCGTTTCCAGATCGCTCAGCTTTCGCTGTTTCTTCAGCGCCGGAATACCCTCCACGGCGGCTTTTTCTGCCGCGTCCTGGGCCACCGAGTCAAAGGTAGTGAAGATCTTCACGCCAGAGAGATCTTTCACTTTATCGCCCAGTTTCGCCTGTAGCTCCTGACGCACCAGTTGCATAAAGGCTGGCTGTGGAGAGATTACGCCACCGCGCGGCTGAACGCCCAGCGGACGTGCACTTAACATGTCATAGAGTTCTTGATCAATAATCTGTTGCTGTTGCAGCAGACGCAGCACCAGGTTACGTCGCTCCAGCGCCAGTTTCGGGTTACGCCACGGGTTATAGATCGACGCCCCTTTCACCATACCAACCAACAGCGCCTGCTGGTCGAGACTCAGCTCTTCTACCGGGCGACCAAAGTAGTACAGGCTCGCCAGCGGGAAACCGCGGATTTCGTTGTCACCGCTCTGACCGAGATACACCTCGTTCATATACAGCTCAAGAATGCGGTCTTTGCTGTAACGCGCATCCATGATCAGCGCCATGTAGGCTTCGTTCGCTTTACGCCAGTAAGAGCGCTCGCTGGAGAGGAACAGGTTCTTCACCAACTGCTGGGTCAGCGTACTGGCCCCCTGTACCGTACGACCTGCCGTCAGGTTCGCCAGCACGGCACGGCCAATGGAATAGAGACTGATCCCATCATGCTCGTAGAAATGACGGTCTTCAGTCGCCAACAACGTATCCACCAGCAAATCCGGGAAACCACTGCGCGGCACAAACAGACGCTGCTCACCGTTTGGTGAAGAGATCATGGTGATCAGGCGCGGATCAAGACGGAAGAAACCGAACTGACGGTTGTTCTCCATATTGACGATGGTCGCCAGATGATCGCCATCAAAGGTCAGACGTGCACGCACCTGCCCTTCTTTACTGTCCGGGAAATCAAACGGACGGCGGATCATTTCAATGCTGTTGGCCTGCACGGTAAATTCGCCAGGGCGCGTCATTTTCGACACCTGACGATACTGGGTCGCCTCCAGCAGCTTCACCATCTCGTTTTTGCTGATGGTCATGTCTGGCTCAAGGTTGACCATTCGGCCATAAACAGCCGCAGGCAGTTGCCAGACCTTGCCATCAATACGGCTGCGAATTTTTTGATCGAGATAAACACCGTAAATGGCGATCAGCACGGCAAAAACGATAGCCAGTTTTAGCAGCAGCCATAGCCAGCCGCGTTTGCCACGAGGCTTACGCCCTTTGCCTTTGCCCTTACCTTTGCGCGGCATCGGTTCTTCATCCTCATAGTCATCATAATCGTCGTAATCATCGTCATCTTCGTAACGACGACGGCTTACCTTTTGTTTGACCGGACGCGTCGGTTTCCCTTTGCGTCCAATTGGCTCGCGGTCATTCCCGGCCATGCTTTTTCTCCGCAATATTCAGGCGCAAAAGCCCGATTTTCTGTTCTTCTGTAACAAGACAGAAGAAGATATCTCTCAAATTTACTTTGGTCTTCATGAATACTTTTTCGTCCGTCGCGTCGGTGCGGTATTTGCCGGATCATCCGGCCAGACGTGTTTGGGATAACGCCCTTTCATCTCTTTTTGCACCTCGCGATACGCTCCTTTCCAGAAGGCACTCAAATCTCGTGTGATTTGCAGAGGCCTTTGGGCAGGAGAAAGCAACTCCAGCACCAGCGGCACGCGCCCCTGGGCGATCGTCGGATTGGTGGCCTCGCCAAACATCTCCTGCATTCTCACCGCCAGCGCGGGCGGGTTATCTTCATGGTAACGAATGGCGATCCGGCTTCCCGTCGGCACAGTGTAATGCGCAGGCAATTCACTATCCAGACGTTGCTGCATCCCCCAATCAAGTAATCCGCGTAGCGCCTGATAAATATCGAGTGATTTCAGGCCGCGTAGCGAATGTACGCCTGTCATATGCGGCAGGAGCCACGTTTCCAGCGTCGCCAACAAACTTTCATCATCAACCGCTGGCCAGTCATATTCTGGCAACCACCTGGCGGCGCATAACAAACGCAAGCGTAGCTGTTCCGCTTCCGGCGTCCAGTAAAGCACGCTTAAGCCTTTTTCACGAATGCCGTTAAGCATCGCCTGATGCAGCTCGTCTTCTGAAGGCTTCGCCAGCGGCTGCACTTTTACCGTCAGTTGACCAATTTGCAACCGACGCCAGGCTTTCAGCGTACCTTGCGCATCATCCCACTCCACGGTGTCCGATTGCTGCACCAGCTGCGGACACCGTTGTACTAATTCATCGATATCGACCAGTAGCGCCAGTAAAATCCGCGCATCCGGCGAGGCGGTGCCCTGCAATAATAACGGTGCGATCAGCCATTCGTGGCGGCTTAGCGCATCGTCGGCATCGAGCATCGCCCCCATGCCGTTTGCCAGTTGATAGCGTCCATCTTGCCCACGGCGGCGAGCGATGCGATCGGCAAACGCTCCGGCAAGTAACGGTGCGATAAGCGAACTGTCTGCCTCACCGCCGCGTACGTTTAAGCGCTTTAACAGTTGCTGGCTACGTTGCTGCCAGGCAGGTTGATTGCGCGAAAACGCCACGCCCAGATCGATATTGCCCATCCGTGGTGGCTCTTCGAGAATAGCGGCAATTTTTGCAGCGGTAGCAGCTTCGTCGTCGCTCTTTACGCTCACCAGCATTGCCGCTAAACGCGGATCGTTACCCAGCGTCGCCATTTTCTGCCCTTTCGTGCTTAGCCGTTCACCGTCCATCGCCCCCAGCATCCGCAACAGGCGTTTCGCGGCCTGTAAATTCACGGCTGGCGGTTGATCCAGCCAGCTCATCTGCGCCGGATCGCTGCATCCCCATTGCAGTAATTCCATCAGCAAACCGGAGAGATCGCTTTGTAATATTTCTGGTTCACTTTGCGCGGAGGCGCGTTCTGCTTGTTCTTTGGCGATTAAATGTAAACAGATCCCCGGCTCCAGACGTCCGGCACGCCCGGCGCGTTGCGTCATTGATGCCTGGCTAATGCGTTGGGTAATCAGCCGCGTTAGCCCCGTACGCGGATCAAAGCGCGCCACTCGTTCCTGAGCACAATCCACCACCAGACGAATACCTTCGATGGTTAAACTGGTTTCAGCAATATTGGTCGCCAGCACCACTTTGCGCATCCCTTGTGGTGCCGGAAGGATCGCTTTTCGCTGATCGTTCAGCGACAACGCGCCATACAGCGGGCAGAGCAACACATCACTACCGATGCGCGAAGCCAGTTGTTCCTGAACGCGCTGAATTTCTCCGACACCAGGTAAAAATAACAGTAATGAGCCGCTTTCCTGATGCAGCAATTCGGCGGTGGCAACCGCCACGGCTTCATCAAAACGCTGATGAGCGGGCAGCGGTAAATATCGGCGTTCAACCGGAAACGAGCGCCCTTCTGAGATGACGACGGGCGCTTCTGGCAGCATCTGCTGCAAGCGGTCATTGTCCAGCGTAGCCGACATAATCAGTTGTTTAAGGTCGTCACGCAGACCCTGTTGCACATCGAGTAACAGCGCCAACGCCAGATCCGCCTGCAAGCTGCGCTCATGAAACTCATCGAGGATCACCAATCCAACGCCGCTCAGTTCAGGGTCACGCTGGATCATGCGCGTCAACACGCCTTCGGTAACTACTTCCAGGCGTGTATTTGGCCCGACACAGTTTTGCGCGCGCATCCGGTAGCCTACCGTATCACCTGTTTTTTCGTTAAGCAGTTCCGCCAGTCGTTGCGCAACGTTACGCGCCGCCAGACGACGCGGCTCCAGCAGGATAATTTTTCCGTTAATGCCGGGATGCGCCAGCAGTTGCAGCGGCAGCCAGGTTGATTTCCCGGCCCCGGTCGGCGCACTTAATAACACCTGCGGTGCACCATCGAGGGCAGCAAGTAACTCAGGTAAGACGGCAGCAACGGGCAACGACGACACAAAACGCTCCAGAGGGTTAACATTCTTCGCGCCACATTGTAGCATCGCGGTAATGCATAACCGAGTACCTCACATGTCTGAACCGCAACGGCTGTTCTTTGCTATCGACTTACCTGCAGAAATCCGCGAACAGATTATCCACTGGCGCGCCGCACAGTTCCCACCAGACGCGGGACGTCCGGTCGCCGCCGATAATTTACATCTGACACTGGCATTTTTAGGCGAAGTGAGCGCAGAGAAAGAGAAGGCGCTTTCTCTTTTAGCCGGACGGATTCGTCAGCCCGGTTTCACACTCACGCTTGATGACGCCGGTCAGTGGCTGCGTTCGCGTGTGGTGTGGTTAGGGATGCGTCAGCCACCACGCGGCTTAATCCAGCTGGCGAATATGCTTCGTTCACAAGCTGCACGCAGCGGTTGTTTTCAAAGCAATCGTCCGTTTCATCCACATATTACCTTATTGCGCGACGCCAGCGAGGCGGTGACAATCCCGCCGCCAGGCTTTAACTGGTCGTATACGGTGACGGAGTTCACCCTTTACGCCTCCTCGTTTGCCCGTGGGCGCACACGCTACACGCCGCTAAAACGCTGGGCGCTAACGCAATAACAAGGATTGTCGCAATGGAATTTTCTCCCCCTCTACAGCGCGCGACGCTAATTCAGCGTTACAAACGCTTTTTAGCCGATGTGATCACACCCGATGGTTGCGAATTAACGCTACACTGCCCGAATACGGGTGCGATGACCGGATGTGCAACGCCTGGCGATACCGTCTGGTATTCGACTTCAGACAACACCAAACGGAAATACCCACACACCTGGGAGTTAACCCAAAGCCAAAGCGGCGCATTTATTTGCGTCAATACACTTTGGGCTAACAGGTTGACGAAAGAGGCTATCCTTAATGAATCCATTTCAGAACTGTCAGGATATAGCTCTCTGAAAAGCGAAGTAAAATACGGCGCCGAACGCAGCCGTATTGACTTCATGTTGCAGGCGGATTCGCGTCCAGACTGCTATATTGAAGTGAAATCGGTTACGTTAGCGGAGAACGAACAGGGATATTTTCCCGATGCGGTCACTGAACGAGGTCAGAAACACCTTCGGGAGTTGATGAGCGTAGCGGCTGAAGGCCAGCGTGCGGTTATCTTTTTCGCCGTGCTGCATTCAGCCATTACACGGTTTTCACCCGCGCGCCACATCGATGAAAAATACGCGCAACTATTGTCAGAAGCTCAACAGAGGGGGGTAGAAATTCTGGCTTACAAAGCAGAACTTTCTGCTGAAGGCATGGCTCTTAAAAAATCACTGCCGGTTACATTGTAGTAGAGTAAGTAACTGGTTAATTTACATTCTGGTCGCGTGCGCAAATACGCTTTTCCTCACACAGTTGTCAAGTGTTACGTTTAGATAATTGCTATCCGGAAAAGCTTCTGCTATTTATAGCGGCCTCATTTTTCCCCCGAACATGGGGATCGATAGTGCGTGTTAAGGAGAAGCAACATGCAAGAAGGGCAAAACCGTAAAACATCGTCCCTGAGTATTCTCGCCATCGCTGGGGTGGAGCCATATCAGGAGAAGCCGGGCGAAGAGTATATGAACGAAGCCCAGCTGGCGCACTTCCGTCGTATTCTGGAAGCATGGCGTAATCAACTCAGGGATGAAGTCGATCGCACCGTTACACATATGCAGGATGAAGCAGCCAACTTCCCGGATCCGGTAGACCGTGCAGCCCAGGAAGAAGAGTTCAGCCTCGAACTGCGTAACCGCGATCGCGAGCGTAAGCTGATCAAAAAGATCGAGAAAACGCTGAAAAAAGTGGAAGACGAAGATTTCGGCTACTGCGAATCTTGCGGCGTTGAAATTGGTATTCGTCGTCTGGAAGCGCGCCCGACAGCCGATCTGTGCATCGACTGCAAAACGCTGGCTGAAATTCGCGAAAAACAGATGGCTGGCTAATTACAGCCGTTCCATCACGTTTACCACAGGCGGGAAATGCTCCCGCCTTATTTTTTGTTCAACGAGATGACAGACACACACTATATTGGTCGCTTCGCCCCCTCTCCTTCTGGCGAGCTTCATTTTGGCTCTCTGATTGCCGCGCTTGGAAGCTTTCTACAGGCTCGCGCCCGGCAAGGTCGCTGGCTTGTTCGCATTGAAGATATCGATCCGCCTCGTGAAGTTCCCGGTGCCGCAGAGACCATCCTGCGCCAGCTGGAACATTACGGTCTACACTGGGACGGCGATGTTCTCTGGCAATCGCAACGTCACGACGCCTATCGCGAAGCACTCGCATGGTTACATGAGCAAGGGTTAAGTTATTACTGCACCTGCACGCGCGCACGTATTCAAAGCATTGGCGGTATTTACGACGGTCATTGCCGGGAGTTGCATCATGGGCCAGAAAACGCTGCTGTACGTATTCGCCAGCAGCATCCGGTCACCCAGTTTACTGACCAGCTGCGCGGCATTATTCATGCCGACCAAAAACTGGCGCGGGAAGATTTTATTATTCATCGTCGTGATGGTTTATTTGCCTATAACCTGGCGGTGGTGGTGGATGATCACTTCCAGGGCGTGACAGAAATTGTTCGTGGCGCGGATTTGATCGAACCCACGGTGCGCCAAATCTCGCTGTACCAGCTTTTTGGCTGGCAGGTGCCAGATTACATTCATTTGCCACTGGCACTTAATCCACAAGGCGCTAAACTTTCCAAGCAGAATCATGCGCCTGCGTTGCCAAAAGGCGATCCTCGGCCGGTGTTAATCGCGGCACTTCAATTTCTGGGCCAGCAGGCAGAAACACACTGGCAGGATTTCAGCGTTGAGCAAATTCTCCAGTCAGCCGTCACAAACTGGACGCTGACTACCATTCCTGAGTCGGCAATTGTAAATTCAACATTCTCAAATGCGTCATGCTGAGCTATGATTAGCCGCTATTTTTTTGTCCTGAATGATGTTTGACACTACCGAGGTGTACTATTTTTACCCGAGTCGCTAATTTTTGCCGCAAGGTGCTAAGCCGCGAGGAAAGCGAGGCTGAACAGGCAGTCGCCCGTCCACAGGTGACGGTGATCCCGCGTGAGCAGCATGCTATTTCCCGCAAAGATATCAGTGAAAATGCCCTGAAGGTAATGTACAGGCTCAATAAAGCGGGATACGAAGCCTGGCTGGTTGGCGGCGGCGTGCGCGACCTGTTACTTGGCAAAAAGCCGAAAGATTTTGACGTGACTACTAACGCCACGCCAGAGCAAGTGCGCAAACTGTTCCGTAACTGCCGCCTGGTGGGTCGCCGTTTCCGTCTGGCTCATGTGATGTTTGGCCCGGAGATTATCGAAGTTGCGACCTTCCGGGGACATCACGAAGGTAACGTCAGCGACCGTACGACCTCCCAACGCGGGCAAAACGGCATGTTGCTGCGCGACAACATTTTCGGTTCCATCGAAGAAGACGCCCAGCGCCGCGATTTCACTATTAATAGTCTGTATTACAGCGTGGCAGATTTTACCGTCCGTGATTACGTTGGCGGCATGAAGGATCTGAAGGACGGCGTTATCCGTCTGATTGGTAACCCGGAAACGCGCTACCGTGAAGATCCGGTACGTATGCTGCGCGCGGTTCGTTTTGCCGCCAAATTGGGCATGCGCATCAGCCCGGAAACCGCAGAACCGATCCCACGCCTGGCTACCCTGCTGAACGATATTCCTCCTGCACGCCTGTTTGAAGAATCGCTTAAACTGCTACAAGCGGGCTACGGTTACGAAACCTATAAACTGTTGTGTGAATACCATCTGTTCCAGCCGCTGTTCCCGACCATTACCCGCTACTTTACGGAAAATGGTGACAGTCCAATGGAGCGGATCATTGAGCAGGTGCTGAAGAATACTGACACGCGTATTCATAACGATATGCGCGTCAACCCGGCGTTCCTGTTTGCCGCCATGTTCTGGTATCCCCTGCTGGAAACAGCACAGAAAATCGCGCAAGAGAGCGGCCTGACTTATCACGACGCTTTCGCGCTGGCAATGAACGATGTGTTAGACGAAGCCTGCCGTTCACTGGCGATCCCGAAACGGCTAACCACTTTAACGCGTGATATCTGGCAGTTACAGTTGCGCATGTCCCGCCGTCAGGGTAAACGCGCATGGAAATTACTCGAACATCCGAAGTTCCGCGCAGCTTATGACCTGCTGGCACTGCGTGCTGAAGTAGAACGCAACGCCGAGCTACAACGTCTGGCGAAATGGTGGGGTGAGTTCCAGGTTTCCGCGCCGCCGGACCAAAAAGGGATGCTTAACGAACTGGATGAAGAACCGTCACCGCGTCGTCGTACTCGTCGCCCGCGCAGACGTGCGCCGCGCCGTGAGGGCACCGCATGACAGTGGCGTATATTGCCATCGGCAGCAATCTGGCCTCTCCGCTGGAGCAGGTCAATGCTGCCCTGAAGGCAATAGATGACATTCCTGAAAGCCGCATTCTTGCCGTTTCTTCGTTTTACCGCACCCCACCGCTGGGGCCGCAAGATCAACCCGATTACTTAAACGCAGCCGTGGCGCTGGAAACCTCTCTTACAGCTGAAGAACTCCTCAACCACACACAGCGTATTGAGTTGCAGCAAGGTCGCGTCCGCAAAGCTGAACGCTGGGGACCGCGCACACTCGATCTTGATATCATGTTGTTTGGTAATGAAACCATTAATACCGAACGACTCACCGTCCCGCATTACGATATGAAGAATCGCGGCTTTATGCTGTGGCCGCTGTTTGAAATCGCGCCGAAGCTGGTCTTTCCTGATGGGACAGGATTAGACAACTTATTACGAATAAATAAGTTCGCTGAATTAAATAAATGGTAAGGCAATAGTTTTGCAAATATAAATAAATTCCGAAAATAGCTTTCACGCAATTACAATAATCCCTCCTCTAAGTTATAACCGTAATAATATAATATTCACCCCACTCAACAGCCCCACCCATATACACCATTATCATCACATTAGATATTTAGTTTTACTTAAAAATGAATTAAGTGGATATTTAATTTTAAATATGCACAATATCCCCCCTAATGATGAACAGATGTTACATTCGGTAAATCCAAGCATCCATCATTAACAAACCATTCACCTTTTCTTTATCGAGACTTCCTGCTTGAGGAGGTCTGATTAAAGCTAAACTCATGGAATATGATTCAAGGATTTTTATGTCTAAAAAATTAGGTTTTGCGCTCTCTGGTCTTATGCTGGCAATGGTTGCAGGTTCCGCTTCTGCTGATATGGACGGTGGTCAGTTAAATATCAGTGGTCTGGTTGTTGATAATACCTGTGAAACCCGCGTAGACGGCGGTAACAAAGATGGCCTGATCCTGCTGCAAACTGCAACCGTTGGAGAAATCTCTGAGGGTGTGCTGGACACTACCGTTGGTGCTAAAGCTAAACCATTCAGCATTACTGTTGACTGTAGTAAAGCTAATCCGGCACCAGGCAGCACAGCAAAAATGACTTTCGGTTCAGTCTTCTTTGGTAACAGTAAAGGAACGCTGAATAATGATATGTCAATTAATACGCCATCGGACGGTGTTAATATTGCTCTGCACAATATCGAAGGTTCTGCTATCAAACAGGTTAAAATCAACAACCCTGGCGATATCTATTCCAAAGCACTGGATGCAACTTCTAAATCCGCAACTTATGACTTTAAAGCATCTTATGTTCGTGCAGATGCGAGCCAACCAGGCACTGCTGGTTATGTGAAAACTAACACTGCATATACCGTTACTTATCAGTAAGCATTTCCATCCATATTCATGAATTGAATACATACAGGGAATAATATTGATATTTCATACTACTCCCTGTTTTTTTTAACTCTGCCAGGAATGGTTTATGTTTTTCAACACTAAACATACAGCAGCATTATGCTTCGCAACCTGTGTAGCTTTTAGCTCATCAGCTATAGCAGATATCGTAATTTCCGGTACACGCGTAATCTATAAAAGCGACCAAAAAAGTGTCAGCGTTCGTCTGGAAAATAAAGGCAATAACCCATTACTTGTTCAAAGTTGGCTGGATACCGGCGATGACAATGCTGAGCCTGGCAGTATTACCGTCCCCTTTACTGCGACTCCGCCCGTATCACGCATTGATGCAAAACGCGGCCAAACTATCAAACTGATGTACACCGCCAGTAGCGTCCTGCCAAAAGATAGAGAAAGTGTGTTCTGGTTTAACGTACTGGAAGTTCCTCCAAAACCAGATGCCGCAACAGCTACAAATCAAAGCCTGCTGCAGTTGGCATTTCGTACCCGTATCAAATTGTTTTATCGCCCTGAAGGGTTAAAGGGCAATCCGTCTGACGCGCCGTTAGCACTTAAATGGTCATGGGCAACTGCGGGAGGCCAAACAGCTTTGCAAGTAACAAACCCTACGCCTTATTACGTCTCATTTAGCAGTGGTGATTTAGAAACCAGCAGCAAGCGCTATCCACTCGACGTAAAAATGATTGCGCCATTCAGTAACGATGTCATCAAAGTGAACGGTATGAGTGGCAAATCAAGCTCTGCAAAAGTTCATTTCTACGCCATTAATGATTTTGGCGGAGCCATAGAAGGCAATGCAACTCTGTAATCAGGCAAGGGATATTACGCAGCAGGAAGCGAAACGTGCAAAAAATAACAATAATTCATCCTCATAACCTCACGCAGATCGCTACGCTTTGTGCGCTGCTTTATAGTTCCTTTAGCATAAGTGCTGAACACGTTGAATATGACCATACCTTCCTGATGGGGCGTGATGCTTCAAATATCGACCTTAGTCGGTACAGTGAAGGTAACCCTACGCTACCCGGTATTTACGACGTAAATGTTTATGTTAATGATCAACCCGTCATTAACCAAAGTATCCCTTTTGTCGTTATTGACGGGAAGAAAAATGCCCAGGCTTGTATCACCCAAAAGAATATATTGCAGTTTCACATTACCCAACCAGATATTGATAGTGAAAATGCGGTACTACTCGAGCGAGATGAAGAGCTCGGTGATTGCCTCAATCTAACCGAAATTATCCCGCAATCATCTGTGCGCTATGATGTGAATGATCAACGACTGGATATTGATGTCCCACAGGCATGGGTCATGAAAAATTACCAAAACTATGTTGATCCGTCATTATGGGAAAATGGTATTAATGCTGCCATGCTTTCATATAACGTTAATGGTTATCACAGTGAAAGCCCTGGCAGAAAAAATGACAGCCTTTATGCCTCATTTAATGGTGGTGTGAATTTAGGCGCATGGCGAATGCGCGCTTCAGGTAACTACAACTGGATGAACGATTCTGGTAGCGATTACAACTTTCAGAATCGGTATCTGCAGCGCGATATTGCATCACTACGTTCGCAATTAATTATTGGTGAATCCTATACCACTGGGGAAACTTTTGATTCCGTCAGCATTCGTGGCGTTCGCTTATACAGCGACAGTCGGATGCTTCCCCCTGCATTAGCCAGTTTTGCTCCAGTTATTCATGGTGTCGCCAACACTAACGCAAAAGTGACTATCACTCAGAGCGGTTATAAGATCTATGAAACAACAGTACCACCAGGCGCATTTACTATTGATGATCTCAGTCCATCAGGCTATGGCAGCGACCTCATTGTCACGATTGAAGAAGCTGATGGCTCAAAGCGGACTTTCTCTCAGCCGTTTTCATCGGTAGTGCAAATGCTACGTCCTGGCGTTGGTCGTTGGGATATTAGTGGTGGTCAGGTATTAAAGGACGATATTCAGGATGAACCTAATTTATTTCAGGCCAGCTACTACTATGGCCTAAACAACTATCTGACCGCGTATACAGGTATTCAGCTCACCGATAATAACTATACTGCCGGATTATTGGGACTTGGTTTAAATACGTCCCTGGGTGCTTTTTCTTTCGATGTCACTCACTCCAATGTCCGCATCCCTGAAGATAAAACATACCAAGGGCAGAGCTATCGTTTATCGTGGAACAAATTGTTCGAAGATACCAGTACGTCGCTAAATATCGCGGCCTACCGCTATTCAACGCAGAATTATCTTGGTCTTAATGACGCTTTAACACTCATTGATGAAGTGAAGCATCCAGAGCAAGAGCTTGAACCGCAATCCATGCGGAATTACTCGCGCATGAAAAATCAGGTTACGGTCAGTATTAACCAACCGCTGAAATTTGAGAAAAAAGATTACGGCTCCTTTTATCTTTCAGGAAGCTGGTCCGACTATTGGGCTTCCGGCCAAAATCAAAGCAATTATTCCATTGGCTACAGCAATAGTGCCTCCTGGGGCAGCTATAGCATTAGTGCTCAGCGTTCCTGGAATGAAGATGGTGAAACCGATGATAGTATCTATCTCAGTTTCACCATTCCAATTGAAAAACTCCTGGGGACAGAACACCGTGATTCAGGTTTCCAGAATATTGACACTCAGCTAAACAGCGATTTTAAAGGTAATAATCAACTAAATATCAGTAGCAGTGGTTACAACGATAACAATCGCATCAGTTACAGCGTGAATACTGGCTATACGATGAATAAATCCACCGATGATTTAAGTTATATCGGGGGTTATGCCAGTTATGAATCCCCATGGGGAACATTGGCCGGTTCGGTTTCCGCAAGTAGTGATAATAGCCGTCAGTTTTCGCTCAATACCGACGGGGGTTTTGTGCTACACAGTGGAGGCCTCACATTCAGTAACGACAGCTTTAGTGATTCCGACACTCTGGCAGTGGTTCAGGCCCCCGGAGCAAAAGGCGCCCGTATCAACTACGGTAATAGCACTGTAGATCGCTGGGGCTATGGCGTAACCAGCGCCCTGTCGCCATATCATGAAAACCGCATCGCTCTGGATATTAACGATCTTGAGAACGATGTTGAATTGAAAAGTACCAGTACTGTTGCCGTACCGCGTCAGGGCTCTGTCATCTTCGCTGGTTTTGAAACGGTACAGGGGCAATCAGCGATTATGAATATTAAACGTAGCGACGGTCGTAACATTCCATTTGCTGCGGATATTTATGATGAGCAAGGCAATAATATTGGAAATGTCGGCCAGGGCGGGCAAGCTTTTGTACGTGGTATCCGTCAACAGGGTAATATCCAGATTAAATGGCTCGAAGCAGGTAAGCCCGTAAATTGCCTGGCCCATTATCAACAAAACGCAGAAGCAGAAAAGATCGCACAAACGATTATCATCAATGGAATTAATTGTCAGATTCAGTAACCACAAGGGCTCCACATGATAAAAATGACACCATATAAATTGACAATACTGATGGGTATATTATTTTCACCTTCAGTATTTGCTACAGATATTAATGTTGATTTCACCGCAACGGTGAAGGCGACAACCTGTAATATTACTCTCACTGCACTGAATGGCTCAAGTGTTACAGATGATGGTAACGATAATTACACACTACGTATACCTAATATGGGGTTGGATAAAATAGTTAATAAAACAGCCGAAGCCCAGGCAGACTTTAAACTGATCGCCAGTGGTTGTAGCGGTGGCATCAGCTGGATTGATACAACGCTGTCAGGGAATAAGTCTGGCAGCGCCCCAAAATTGATAGCGCCATTATCATCAGATACATCCTCAACAACCAGCTATATTGGTATGGGAATAAAAAAAATAAATACTGATGATTCTACATTTCTGACCCCTAACAGCGCAGAGAAAATTCGCTGGAGCTTGACAGAAATCAATACAGACGGTCTCTCAATGACCGTTGCATTGCGTGAAACAAGTGCGGGTCAAGGCATGCCAGGTAATTTTCGTGCTAAGGCAACTTTTAATTTCACCTATCAATAACAAGGATGACAATAATGATGTATAAAAAATTACGTTATGGATTATCCGTAAGTATGATTCTTGCTGCATCCCAGTTAGTCGCGCCATCCTATGCGGCTACCGACAGTATCGGTCTGACAGTCGTTACCACTGTTGAGACTGGGACTTGCGATGCACAACTGGTTAATGATAGCAATCAACAAATTTCTGCGGTGGATTTTGGCGATGTTTATATTTCTGAAATCGATAAAAAATTAAAAATTAAGACTTTCAAATTACAGTTTAAAAACTGCGCGGGTATTCCCGGGAAAAAGGCTCTGATAAACCTGACCAAACGCGCAACTTGCGAAGGGACGAGTAATGACGGAGCAGGTTTTGCAAATGGTTCTACAGGTACCGGCAAAGCAAGCGCCGTTGTGGTAGAAGTCTGGGACACCTCTGTACCTGCAACGGGAAGTGCGGCTCCATTTAGCTGTGCAGCACCGGCAAATAAAGAGGTGATTATTGCCTCCGCCACAGGTAATAACGTAGTGGACTATCCGATGAGCGCCCGTCTGGTGGTTGATAAAGATAAAACTGTCAGCGACGTTACCGCTGGCACATTTTCTGCACCAGCAACATTTACCGTGACTTACAACTAACTGGTCGCCATATCAGGTACTTACTATGCATCCCACCCAACGTAAAATGACGAAGAGAACAGGTTTATTTCTGTCGTTAATATTATCAATGATACACCCCGTCATGGCGGGAATGGATATTGATATGACGGCTAATGTCAAAAATAGCACCTGCAAAAGCGGAATTAGCAATCAAGGTAATATCGATCTTGGCGTCGTCGGTGTGGGATATTTTGCTGGAAATACCTCTGCTGAAGACTATCACCCTGGCGGAAAAGAATTTACCATCACGGTGACAGACTGTGCATTTCAGGGAACAGGAGATGTACTCAATCAGTTGCATATTGAATTCCGCCCTCTTAGCGGTGTAATGGCAACAGGCTCCAGGCAAATATTTAATAATGAGAACGTCTCGGGGGCCAGTAATGTTGGCGTCGTTATCTTTTCTATCCAGGACCCGGCAAACACCTTCAATGTTCTGAATACAGCTGGCATTTCTCGTTCAATTTATCCGGTGATGTCATCAGAGATGAATAACTCATCCTGGAAATTTTATACCCGAATGCAAAAAGTTAACCCAGCACTTAACATTACATCCGGTCAAGTCAAAAGTACTGTACTGGTCGACGTCTACTATGAGTAACCTCTAATATAAGAAGATAATAATATGTTAACGCTAAAAATCGTATATAAAACGCAAGCATTTTTAAAGTGCTGCATTCTGCTCTTATTATCTCTTTCTAGTATTTCTTTCGCGGCTAACACTGGTTTTGTTGTAGGAAATCCCCCCCCATCGCCCACTAGTCTGGCTGGGCCCTCAGGTAATGGAAAAGCAACTTTCAGATACAACACTATCGCAAACAATTTAGTTTTTTATAAACCTACAGGTTCAGGCATTAACCAAACGGGAGTAAAACTATACTGGGCACAATTAGATAGTGCACTTGGTGGTGTAGGAAATGGAGTTATTTATTGTAACACCAGTAATAATGCCAGTGGTGGACCGATGACACTTACAAATGCAATGGTTGACTCTGGTTTCACTTACAATGGTCATAAATTATTTAAAACATCTGTTCCAGGTCTCTATTACACATTATCAATTTTCAACGTGTGGTCAGCTTGGGTAAAATCTAATATCAGCGCAAATGGTCTTTATATTGGAGATGCTGCTAAGCAATACTTTTCATTCTATGTAGCTGACCCGGACCTTCAGAGAAACGGATGTAACAAGGCAAACTCAACGAGTAAGTATTGGGCAATTGGTGGTGTAATGCAGAGCCTCACTGTCGAATTTTATACTGACTCCTCTTTCGATCCTGTACAAAACCAAAAGGTTCAATTGTTACGTACTAGCGACTATCTTTATGCTTTTCATGCTGAAGGCGCTGGCGTTGGCATTAATGAACATAGTCATTTT
This sequence comes from Escherichia sp. HH41S, assembly GCF_009820115.1. Lineage (NCBI taxonomy): Bacteria > Pseudomonadati > Pseudomonadota > Gammaproteobacteria > Enterobacterales > Enterobacteriaceae > Escherichia > Escherichia sp. HH41S. Next base: position 411,875 of record NZ_VNXE01000061.1, on the reverse strand, counting down.
CTTTTTATAGATTTTGATCTAACTAATATCACAATTACATTACCTACATGCTTCACCTCCGTTTTGAGTGGTTCGGCTGTCAGTGGCTCAACAGTAAAAATGGGTGAATATACTTCCCAACAAATAAAAAATGGGGCAACCCCAGTTCCTTTTGATATTAACTTACAAAACTGCATCCGTGTTCGTAATATTGAAACAAAACTCGTCTCCACAAAAATCGGCACAGAAAACAAGAAACTTCTGGGTAATACGCTCACAGGTAATGATGCGGCAAAAGGAGTTGGTGTATTAATTGAAGGGTTAGCCACCAACAAAAGTGTAAAAATGATACTGGAACCCAATGTTTCAACATCTGTTTATAAAGATTACGAAACGGAAAATGATACCACTGATGGGATTTACCCAAATCAGGGTAACGGTACTTCACAACCTCTTCATTTCCAGGCGACCTTACAACAAGACGGAAATATTCCTATAGAGTCAGGTGAGTTAAAAGCCACCAGTACTTTTCAGGTGACCTACCCCTGATAGCATCGTTGCACCGCCTGATAATGGCGGTGCAACAACAGAGAAACCATTGCCCCCACCAATGTGACTGATAAAATGCAAACAGCACAACATCATTTATCAGGACACGTTATGAAACCGACCACCATAGCTTCATTGCAGAAATGCAAACAGGACAAAAAACGCTTCGCGACAATAACCGCTTACGACTACAGCTTCGCTAAATTGTTTGCCGAAGAAGGACTTAACGTGATGTTGGTTGGCGATTCGCTGGGCATGACTGTTCAGGGGCACGACTCCACACTCCCGGTAACCGTTCAAGATATCGCCTACCACACTGCTGCCGTACGTCGTGGCGCACCAAATTGCCTGCTACTGGCCGACCTGCCGTTTATGGCGTATTCCACCCCGGAACAGGCCTTTGAAAATGCCGCCACAGTAATGCGTGCCGGAGCCAATATGGTCAAAATTGAAGGCGGCGCATGGTTGGTTGAGACGGTACGAATGCTGACTGAACGCGCAGTTCCGGTGTGTGGTCATTTAGGTTTAACCCCACAGTCAGTGAATATATTTGGCGGCTACAAAGTACAAGGGCGTGGCGATGAAGCGGGCGATCAACTGCTCAGCGATGCGTTAGCCTTAGAAGCCGCTGGTGCACAGTTGCTGGTGCTGGAATGCGTGCCGGTTGAACTGGCGAAACGCATTACCGAAGCGCTGGCGATTCCGGTAATCGGTATTGGCGCGGGCAACGTCACCGACGGGCAAATCCTCGTGATGCACGACGCGTTCGGTATTACCGGCGGCCATATCCCTAAATTTGCAAAAAATTTCCTTGCCGAAACGGGCGACATCCGCGCAGCAGTGCGTCAGTATATAGCTGAAGTGGAGTCCGGTGTTTATCCGGGCGAAGAACACAGTTTCCATTGAGGAGTCACGTTGTGTTAATTATCGAAACCCTGCCGTTGCTGCGTCAGCAAATTCGCCGCCTGCGAATGGAAGGCAAACGCGTGGCGCTGGTGCCTACTATGGGTAACCTGCACGATGGTCATATGAAGCTGGTCGACGAAGCCAAAGCCCGCGCCGATGTGGTCGTCGTCAGTATTTTCGTTAACCCGATGCAGTTTGACCGCCCGGAAGATCTGGCTCGTTATCCACGAACCTTGCAGGAAGACTGCGAGAAGCTAAACAAACGTAAAGTGGATCTGGTTTTCGCTCCCTCGGTAAAAGAGATCTATCCGAACGGTACAGAAACCCACACCTATGTCGATGTTCCAGGCCTTTCCACCATGCTGGAAGGTGCCAGCCGTCCAGGACATTTTCGCGGCGTATCGACCATCGTCAGCAAACTGTTCAACCTGGTCCAGCCGGACATCGCCTGCTTCGGTGAAAAGGATTTTCAGCAACTGGCGCTGATCCGCAAAATGGTTGCCGACATGGGCTTTGATATTGAGATTGTCGGAGTGCCGATTATGCGCGCGAAAGACGGTCTGGCGCTCAGTTCCCGTAACGGCTATCTGACGGCGGAACAACGTAAAATTGCGCCGGGTCTGTACAAGGTCTTAAGTTCAATTGCCGACAAATTGCAGGCTGGCGAACGGGATCTCGATGAAATTATTGCTATTGCCGGGCAAGAACTGAATGAAAAAGGTTTCCGTTCCGATGATATTCAGATTCGCGATGCCGACACCTTGCTGGAAATCGCTGAAAACAGCAAACGAGCGGTGATTCTGGTAGCCGCCTGGCTTGGCGATGCTCGCCTGATCGACAACAAAATCGTCGAACTGGCGTAATACTTATACTCTAAATAATTCAAGTTGCAGGAAGGCGGCAAGCGAGTGAATCCCCAGGAGCTTACATAAGTAAGTGACTGGGGTGAGCGAACGCAGACGCAGCACATGCAACTTGAAGTATGACGAGTATAACTGGCGCTACGGCTGATGGCGCCAATTATTAATTTGCCCCACATCATGGCGATGACGTCTGTAAGCGATTATTCATATCGCAGGCAATTTAGTTAATCAGCTTATCAAGCTCAGCAAGAGGTAAATTTGCCATCTCTGCAACGTCTTCCCGAGACATTCCTTTACTCAGAAGACGCAGGGCGAATTCTTGCCTTTCCTCCTGTCTTCCCAGCTGAATCCCCTTCTCAATCCCCTTCTCAATTCCCTTCTCAATTCCCTTCTCTTCAAACCACTGCGCCAACGTCATCATAGACTCCCCTCCCGTTTCCCTGTCTCTCACCACACCATAAAACAAATCCGCTTGTTCAGTATGACCGCGTTGCAGCATATAGTTTTGCATGGCAACTAACTGACTTCCGCTAGTGTACCCTTCGTCAATCAGCGTGACCAGTTGCTCCAGCAATAACATTAAGTCGCGCTGGCGAATATGTTTTTGCAGCAGTTCGAGAATCGCAATCCGCCGATGTTGCATGATTTCGTCATCCGGTGTGATAGTGATATCCACCAGCGGGAAAGGACTGTTATAGACGCGTCGCGCCAGCTCCGGCGAGTAAAACATATCAAACCAGCACATTGAGAGTGGATAAGGCGTGGCCTCGCCCTGATAAAACAAAATCGGCACCACCAGCGGCAGCTTATCGTGGTCAGCCTCCAGATGCCGGTGCATGGCGGCAATAGAATAACGCATCATACGAAACGCCATTTTTTTGTCCGGCTTGCTTTGGTGTTCAATCACAACATGTAGATAGCCCGTATTACCCTGCATTTGCACGGAATAGAGCACGTCAGTGCTGTGCCCTTTCAGGCTTTCTTCAATAAAACTCCCCGACTCAAGATGCAGCGTGTCGAGGTCACACAGTTCGCGTAGCTCCGCTGGCAAATGGATATCCAGAAAGTCGCGAGCCGTTTCCGCGTGCATTAAAAATTGTTTAAACACCGCATCATGCGGTGTGGTACTCGGTGCATCCATCTTCCCTGCCTTCCGTGTTGTCTTGCGTGAAGGCAGTATCCAGTCAAGGCGCGCCGTCGTCAGCCGCCTCTTTAGTGTTTACCGAGCAGCGTTCAGAGAAATTTCAATTGGTTACATGTGTTACATGGCTCGCTTCGGCACGGTACGCAAACTGCTGATGCAAATGCCGTCAGATGAGTAGACACTAAACAAAAATCGGGCAATACTGCGTGAGAATTTCCTCAAAGCAGGCACCGCCTGCTTCGTTAACGACAGGGTAGAAAGGTAGAAGTTATGATTCGCACGATGCTGCAGGGCAAACTCCACCGCGTGAAAGTGACTCATGCGGACCTGCACTATGAAGGTTCTTGCGCCATTGACCAGGATTTTCTTGACGCAGCCGGTATTCTCGAAAACGAAGCCATTGATATCTGGAATGTCACCAACGGCAAGCGTTTCTCCACCTATGCCATCGCGGCAGAGCGCGGTTCGAGAATTATTTCTGTTAACGGTGCGGCGGCCCACTGCGCCAGCGTCGGCGATATTGTCATCATCGCCAGCTTCGTCACTATGCCGGATGAAGAAGCCCGTACATGGCGACCCAACGTTGCTTATTTTGAAGGCGACAATGAAATGAAACGTACCGCGAAAGCGATTCCAGTTCAGGTGGCCTGATAATCACCCCTGCGGCTGGTTACTCACCAGCCGCGACATCGTCTCCAGCGAATCCGTTCTTAAGATATAAAGCCGTTTTAGTAACAACGGATTATCCCCCGGTTTTACTTTGCCTTTCATGGTGGTCACTGCCAGATGAAATCCGGCTTCACGTGCCGCCTTCACCGCTTTGTCATTAAAACCGCCAAACGGATAAGAAAGATACAAGACATGTGGATTAAACTGCGCCAGCGCCCGACGCGATCGCGCAAAATCAAACAGAATATTGTGCTCACTACGGCTCAGTAATATGGGGCGGCGATAGCCATCTATCCGATGCAAAAAATGAGTATGTGACTGGAAATCAAATACATCACGAATTTCGTTAAGCTCAGAAATGCTCATAAATTGCAGCGATTTTGGATCCCATTTCTGCGGGTGACGTTTGATGCGCGAGGTAACAATAAATGCCGTCGCCTTCATACCATAGTGTTTCAACACAGGATACGCATAGCGGCTAACCGACTTGAGACCATCATCAAAGGTAATCACCACGGCACGTGCCGGGAGATTAATGTTATTCTGCACGTAACCTTCCAACTGCGTCATGCTCAGTGTCGCGTATCCCCTGTCGCGCAGCCAGGCCATCTGGTTATTGAAGGCGCGTACCGAGGTGGTCGTCGAAGTATGGCGAAAACGGGTGTTTTCTTCGTCGCGCAGAATATGATGATAGGTTAGCACCGGCAGGCCATTGTCGGGTTGGGCATCCAGCGCGCTGATAAAGGCCAGTCGATCGCCAATACGGATCTGATACCAGGTTTGGTTTAACCTGTCTTTCAGTTTATGCAAAATCGGATAACGCAAATTGTCCGCCAGTACCCCCAATGGCGCACTGCCCACACTCGGCGCGTTATAAACCGGCGTATCTTTCCAGGTTATTAAGTTCTGATTACTCAGCGGCTTGTTGAGGTCACCCAAACCGTCTTCAACTTTTTGTCTCCCCTGAACCGGCTCGAGATGACCTTTATCGATAAACCCTTTGCCAAAGCCAAAATTAAATGCGTAATAACTTGCGGCAGTGGGCTCCACGGCAATGATTTGTCCGGCCCGAATATTCCCTACAGTCACCATTTTGTCGCCAATTTGCGCCCAGACCGCAGCATTTTCGATGGTTTGCATATAACGGGCAGGTAATGCGGCACTGACGCTTGTGGTAAACAGCATCAGCAGGAGAATAACAGCTTGTTTATACATGAAAAAATAACCAGGGATGAAACAACGCTTTTATTGTAGCAAAAGCGTCATCAGGATCGCGGGTTAATACTCATACAAATTATGTTTGAGGACGAAAGGCGGATTTTTTTGTTGTTGGTGCCAAAGACTACTGACCTCCGGCGCACCCAGTTCGACAATTCGCTCGCGAAACTCAGCGCTGGATAATGTTTCACGGTAGGCCAGCATCTGTTCAACTAACGGTAATGTTACCCCAGAAATCACTTCACAGCGGGAGTGTTTGTGGCTTAATAGCGAAGCCACGCGGTAAGGCGGCGCTCCGGCAATATCAGTTAAAAAGATCACCCCATCGCCAGAGTCTGCTTCATGCAGAGCATCGCACATCATACGGCTGAGCATATTAGAACTTAATCCGCGCCAGAAATTCACGGCCCGGCACTGAAGAAGCGCCCCGTGTTTTTTCTCCAGCGTATCCAGTATCTCTTGCGCCCGATCATCGTGACAGGTAATAACCCAACCTAGCATCGCCTTCCTCCTTAGCCGAAAATCAGTCTACCCTGACCATGGTTGATAAAGGGTGATAGTCGTCAAAACTCCTCTCCCCCGAATCCAGAGGAGAGGAAATAGCCTTAGCTACGTAGACCACGCCCACGTTGGATCAGCGACCAGCAAATCAAATAAAACGCCACAATAAAGACCACCAGTACGCCAAAGGTAGTGACCAGCGGCACATCATTGATTCCGAGGAAGCCGTAGCGGAAACCACTGATCATATAAACGATCGGGTTCAGGTGCGACAGTCCCTGCCAGAACGGCGGCAGCAAAGTCAGGGAGTAAAAGACCCCGCCCAAATACGTGAGTGGCGTTAACACAAACGTTGGCACCAGGCTGATGTCATCGAATGTTTTGGCAAACACGCCGTTCAGCAATCCAGCAAGGGAAAATAACACCGCCGTGAGCACCAGCGTTAAAGCGACAAATACCCACGAATGCACCTGAAACGGCACAAAAAACAGTGAAATTGCCGTCACCAGAATACCAACAAACAGTCCGCGTGCTACGCCACCGCCGACATATCCGGCAATAATCACGTGAGTCGGTACGGGTGCAACCAGCAGCTCTTCAATATTACGCTGAAACTTGGCACCAAAAAATGATGAAGCGACGTTGGCGTAGGCATTGGTGATTACCGACATCATGATCAGCCCCGGCACGATGAACTGCATATAGCTGAAGCCATGCATATCGCCGATGCGCGAACCAATCAGGTTACCGAAGATAATAAAATAAAGGGTCATGGTGATGACCGGTGGCACCAGCGTCTGCACCCAGATACGCATAAAGCGATGGATCTCTTTCGCCCAGATGCTTTTTAGTGCCACCCAGTAAAGATGCATCATGCGCGATCTCCTTGTTTTTCATTAACCAGTGAAACAAACAGCTCTTCCAGACGGTTAGCTTTGTTACGCATACTTAATACCTGAATCCCCTGCTCACTTAACTGCGTGAACACGCTGTTAATCCCCTGCTCACGCAGCACTTCAACTTCCAGCGTAGCGGTATCGACCAGTCGATACTGATAGCCATCGAGCTTCGGTAATGGGCTTTTCGGCGCGAGATCGAGAATAAAAGTTTCCGATTTCAGCTTCGCCAGCAGCGCCTTCATCGAGGTATTTTCCACCAGCTCACCGTGTTGAATAATGCCGATATTGCGGCACAGCATTTCTGCTTCTTCCAGGTAGTGCGTGGTAAGAATGATGGTGGTGCCTTTGTCGTTTAAATCCTTCAAAAATCCCCACATTGAGCGGCGAAGTTCGATATCCACGCCTGCGGTCGGTTCGTCAAGAATCAGCAGTTTAGGTTCATGCATTAACGCACGAGCAATCATTAAACGGCGCTTCATCCCGCCCGATAACATACGCGCACGTTCGTTACGCTTTCCCCATAAATCGAGCTGTTTAAGATACTTTTCGCTGCGGATGTACGCTTCTTTTCGCTCTACACCGTAGTACCCCGCCTGGTTCACCACAATTTGTTGCACGGTTTCAAACGGGTTGAAGTTAAATTCCTGCGGCACCAGTCCCAACTGACGTTTAGCGTTCACGACATCTTTCTCGAGATCGTAACCAAATACGCTGACCCGCCCGGAGGTTTTATTTACCAGAGAGCTGATAATACCGATAGTGGTTGATTTCCCGGCCCCGTTCGGCCCGAGAAGCGCATAAAAATCACCCGCTTCGACCTGCAAATCGATTCCACGAAGCGCCTGAACGCCGCCTGGATAGGTTTTTTTAAGCTGTTGAAGTTCCAGTGCAATGGTCATAAATTTTTACTTACCTTACGTTCTTACACTTTATCTGTGGTTTAAATCGTCCCGGAGTTGCCCTATATTAGCCAAACGTAATTATTTGGTTACAGGTCGTTAACCTCCATGAAAGACATAGATACACTCATCAGCAACAATGCACTATGGTCAAAAATGCTGGTGGAAGAGGATCCCGGGTTTTTTGAGAAACTGGCGCAAGCGCAAAAACCGCGCTTTCTATGGATTGGATGTTCCGACAGTCGCGTTCCTGCAGAACGTTTAACCGGTCTTGAGCCGGGCGAACTCTTTGTTCACCGTAATGTTGCTAACCTGGTCATTCACACCGACCTGAACTGCCTTTCCGTGGTTCAGTATGCAGTGGATGTTCTCGAAGTTGAACACATTATTATCTGTGGCCACTACGGTTGCGGCGGCGTACAGGCCGCAGTTGAAAACCCGGAACTGGGGCTTATCAACAACTGGCTGCTGCACATTCGCGATATCTGGTTCAAACATAGCTCATTGCTTGGCGAAATGCCGCAAGAGCGCCGTCTGGATACCTTGTGTGAACTGAACGTCATGGAACAGGTGTATAACCTGGGCCACTCCACCATTATGCAATCAGCGTGGAAACGCGGGCAGAAAGTTACCATTCACGGCTGGGCCTACGGCATTCACGACGGTTTGCTGCGTGATCTGGATGTTACCGCCACCAACCGCGAAACCCTTGAACAACGTTACCGTCACGGGATTTCCAATCTCAAGCTGAAACACGCCAACCACAAATAAAAACACCATGCCGGATGCAACACATCCGGCACATCCGCACTTACTCGTCCAGCAGCACTACTTTGCCGATGTACGGCAGATGGCGGTAACGCTGAGCGTAATCAATGCCGTAGCCCACCACAAACTCATCCGGGATCGAGAAACCGATAAATTCTACCGGGACATTCACTTCACGACGGGACGGTTTATCCAGCAGCGTACAAATCGCCAGCGACTTCGGTTCGCGCAGGCTTAAGATTTCACGCACTTTCGACAGTGTATTACCCGAGTCGATGATATCTTCAACAATCAGCACGTCCTTGCCACGGATATCTTCATCCAGATCTTTGAGGATTTTCACATCGCGGGTGGTGGACATGCCGCTACCGTAGCTGGAGGCGGTCATAAAATCGACTTCATGAGATACCTGAACTTCACGGCACAGGTCCGCCATAAACATAAATGAGCCACGCAGCAGGCCTACCAGCACCATATCGCTGCCGCTGTCTTTGTAACGCTCAGTAATCTGACGACCCAGTTCGGCGATACGCGCTTTAATCTCCGCTTCGGGGATCATTACTTCTACAGTATGTTTCATATCTCTAACCATATGATTTAAAAACAAATCACTTCGCACGGGTGGATTTCAGCACCGCAACAAAGCGCAAGACACGCAGTATACCAGTAAAACTATTCATTGGCGGAATCTGTTAATAAAGCTCGAATTGTGATGACGATCACACATGTTAAAACCTATAATTAATTGCTACTAAAATATTAATGAATTGAAATGGTGTCTCTTTATGGCAATTAACAATACCGGCTCGCGACGATTACTCGTCACGCTAACAGCCCTATTTGCAGCGCTTTGCGGGCTGTATCTTCTCATTGGCGGAGGCTGGCTGGTCGCGATTGGCGGCTCCTGGTACTACCCTATCGCTGGCCTTGTGATGCTCGGCGTCGCCTGGATGCTGTGGCGCAGTAAACGCGCTGCGCTTTGGCTATACGCCGCCCTGCTGCTCGGCACCATGATTTGGGGCGTCTGGGAAGTTGGTTTCGACTTCTGGGCGCTGACTCCGCGCAGCGACATTCTGGTCTTCTTTGGTATCTGGCTGATCCTGCCGTTTGTCTGGCGTCGCCTGGTCATTCCTACCAGCGGCGCAGTTGCCGCACTGGTGGTGGCACTGCTGATTAGCGGTGGCATTCTGACCTGGGCCGGATTTAACGATCCGCAGGAAATCAACGGCACCTTAAGCGCCGATGCCACACCTGCCGAAGCTATCTCCCCCGTTGCCGATCAGGACTGGCCTGCCTATGGTCGCAATCAGGAAGGTCAACGCTTTTCACCTCTGAAACAAATTAACGCTGATAACGTCCACAAGCTGAAAGAAGCCTGGGTGTTCCGTACTGGCGATGTGAAGCAGCCGAACGATCCGGGCGAAATCACCAATGAAGTGACGCCGATTAAAGTAGGCGACACGCTTTACCTGTGTACCGCTCACCAGCGTTTGTTTGCGCTCGATGCCGCCAGCGGCAAAGAGAAATGGCATTACGATCCTGAACTGAAAACCAACGAGTCTTTCCAGCACGTAACCTGCCGTGGTGTCTCTTATCATGAAGCCAAAGCAGAAACTGCTTCGCCGGAAGTGATGGCGGATTGCCCGCGTCGTATCATTCTCCCGGTCAATGATGGCCGCCTGATTGCGATTAACGCTGAAAACGGCAAGCTGTGCGAAACCTTTGCCAATAAAGGCGTACTCAATCTGCAAAGCAATATGCCGGACACCAAACCGGGTCTGTATGAGCCGACTTCACCACCGATTATCACTGATAAAACCATCGTGATGGCGGGTTCCGTCACTGATAACTTCTCAACCCGCGAAACGTCTGGCGTGATCCGTGGTTTTGATGTCAATACCGGGGAGCTGTTGTGGGCCTTTGATCCGGGCGCGAAAGATCCGAATGCGATCCCGTCTGACGAACACACCTTTACCTTTAACTCACCAAACTCGTGGGCACCTGCGGCCTATGACGCGAAGCTGGATCTGGTGTATCTGCCGATGGGTGTGACCACGCCAGATATCTGGGGCGGTAACCGCACCCCAGAACAGGAACGTTATGCCAGCTCGATTCTGGCGCTGAATGCCACTACCGGGAAACTGGCGTGGAGCTATCAGACCGTTCACCACGACCTGTGGGATATGGATCTTCCGGCACAGCCAACGCTGGCAGATATTACCGTTAATGGTCAAAAAGTTCCGGTTATTTACGCTCCAGCGAAAACCGGCAACATTTTTGTGCTCGATCGTCGTAATGGTGAACTGGTGGTTCCAGCCCCGGAAAAACCGGTTCCACAAGGTGCAGCGAAAGGCGATTACGTGACCCCTACTCAACCCTTCTCGGAACTGAGCTTCCGTCCGACGAAAGATTTGAGCGGTGCGGATATGTGGGGAGCCACCATGTTTGACCAACTGGTGTGCCGCGTGATGTTCCACCAGATGCGCTATGAAGGCATTTTCACCCCGCCATCTGAACAGGGTACGCTGGTCTTCCCGGGTAACCTGGGAATGTTCGAATGGGGCGGGATTTCCGTTGATCCGAATCGTGAAGTAGCAATTGCTAACCCAATGGCACTGCCGTTTGTTTCGAAACTGATCCCACGCGGTCCTGGTAACCCGATGGAACAGCCGAAAGATGCCAAAGGCACCGGTACGGAATCCGGCATTCAGCCACAGTACGGCGTACCGTATGGCGTTACACTCAACCCGTTCCTTTCGCCGTTTGGTCTGCCATGTAAACAGCCAGCATGGGGCTATATCTCGGCGTTGGATCTGAAAACCAACGAAGTGGTGTGGAAGAAACGCATTGGTACGCCGCAGGACAGCATGCCGTTCCCGATGCCCGTTCCGGTGCCGTTCAATATGGGTATGCCGATGCTGGGCGGGCCAATCTCCACGGCGGGTAACGTGCTGTTTATTGCCGCTACGGCAGATAACTACCTACGCGCTTACAACATGAGCAACGGTGAAAAACTGTGGCAGGGCCGTTTACCGGCGGGTGGTCAGGCTACGCCAATGACCTATGAAGTGAATGGCAAGCAGTATGTGGTGATCTCCGCAGGCGGTCACGGTTCATTTGGTACGAAGATGGGCGACTATATTGTGGCTTATGCGTTGCCGGATGATGTGAAATAACCATAATGCCCGGAGAGATCCGGGCATATTTCCGAATACGGTCTTTTTATACCGTAAACCCTAACATCATCCCCGTATCTTCATGCTCCAGCAGATGGCAGTGCGCCATATATGCATGTTCTTTCGGGGCGTCATGATTAAACTTCACCAAGACTTCGCTGACATTACCTTCTACCTTAACAGTATCTTTCCAGCCTGCGCGATGCGTCGCTGGCGGTTTGCCATTTTCCGACAAGATAAGGAACTGCGTACCGTGGATATGGAACGGATGCAGCATCATGTCGCCCACGCCAGAGATAACCCAACGCTCGTACTGCCCTTTCGCCGCCGCAAACATCGGCTTATTCATATCAAACGCCTGACCGTTGATTTTATTGGCATGGTGGAAATCGAACTTCCCGCCGTGGTTCATATGATTCATATTGCCGTGCCCCATATGGCCCATCATCTGGCTGTGATCCATCCCGGCCATCGCCTGATCGCCATATTTCTCCATCAGCATCTGCATCCCCATCATATCGAGCATCGGGTCCATAGAGAGTTGCAGCTTGCGTACCGTCAGCCCTTCCAGCGAAGGTAATGCTGGCAGGCTACTTAACGCGTCAGGTAAGGCACCTGAAGCACTAATGGAAATCGGCTGGATCCGCATTACCGGATGCGGCTTGTCAAACGGTGCAATTGCCATTCCCATCTGGCTGACCGGTAGCGTCACCAGATCAAAGGGTTTGTTGTCGTTAACCTCCACCAGCACTTCGAAACGCTCGCCCATCAGCACCGGCAGCTCGCTCACCTTCACTGGTTCAGGTAGCAGACCACCGTCGCTGGCAATCACATACAGCGGGCGATTGTCACTGGTAGCGAAATTGAGCGAGCGGGCGTTACAGCCATTGAGCAAACGCAGGCGCAGCCAGCCGCGCGGGGCGGCGTGTTGCGGGTAGATAGCACCATTGGTCAGCAGCGTATCGCCAAACCAACCCACGGCAGCGGTCATCACATCCAGTTGATAATCAATCTGCCCGTCAGCGTTAAATTTTTTATCCTGCACGATCACCGGGACATCATCGATACCCCACTGTTTTGGCAGCATTAATTTTAGAATCTCGTCATCTTCAATCACTACCAGCCCCGCCAGCCCCATCGCCACCTGTCGCCCGGTTTTGCCATGTTGATGCGGATGGAACCAGCAGGTAGCGGCAGGTTGATCAACGTTCAACGTCACCGTACGCTTGCCACCTGGCGGAATAATTCCCTGCGGGCCGCCGTCGACTTCACCCGGTACTTCCAGCCCGTGCCAGTGCAACGTCGTTTCTTCCGTCAGTTGGTTATAGATATCAACCGTTACCGCTTTGCCGCGCTGTAATTTCACCGCCGGCCCCAGCAGATTGCCGTTATAGCCCCAGGTAGTTGCCGTTTTTCCGGCAAAGGTGGACTGGCCTGTGCCAACAGTTAACTGAATACGATTGCGGGCATCAGTCGTGAGCAAATCAGGGATCGGTAACGTTGGGCGTTCCGCCGCAAATACTGCGCGGCTCCACAGCGGTAAGGCTGAAGCCACGCCCAGCGCGACGGAATATTTTAAGAAATCACGACGTTGCATAGTTATTTCCTTATTCTTAAGCAGGCGAAACAAAATCAAACGTTGAGCATAGTCCTTCCCCTTACGGGAAGGTCAAGCCGCAGACACAATTTAATCAACAATAATGGTCGTCGCCTCGCTCGCAGTGTGCTAACGTTTATCTTCTTTAAGCCCCTGGTAGAAGCAATGAAGACGTTTTTCAGAACAGTGTTATTCGGCAGCTTGATGGCCGTCTGCGCAAACAGTTACGCGCTCAGCGAGTCTGAAGCCGAAGATATGGCCGATTTAACGGCAGTTTTTGTCTTTCTGAAAAACGATTGTGGTTACCAGAACTTACCAAACGGGCAGATTCGTCGCGCACTGGTCTTTTTTGCCCAGCAAAACCAGTGGGATCTCAGTAATTACGACACCTTCGACATGAAAGCCCTCGGTGAAGACAGCTACCGCGATCTCAGCGGCATTGGCATTCCCGTCGCTAAAAAGTGCAAAGCCCTGGCCCGCGATTCCTTAAGCCTGCTTGCCTACGTCAAATAATCCCTGATACCTTTTTGTAGAAATATTGACCGTGCATCCGCGGTCAATGTTAGCTATTATGTTGCGCCCTTTTTTTACGGGTGTTAACAAAGGAGGTATCAACCCATGGCCGAAAAAAAACAGTGGCATGAAACGCTACACGACCAGTTTGGGCAGTACTTTGCGGTAGATAACGTTCTGTATCATGAAAAGACCGATCACCAGGATCTGATCATTTTTGAGAACGCTGCATTTGGCCGCGTAATGGCGCTGGATGGCGTAGTACAAACCACCGAGCGCGACGAGTTTATCTATCATGAGATGATGACCCACGTTCCGCTATTAGCCCACGGTCACGCGAAACATGTGCTGATTATCGGCGGCGGCGACGGTGCCATGCTGCGTGAAGTGACCCGACATAAAAACGTTGAGTCAATCACGATGGTGGAAATCGATGCGGGTGTCGTGTCGTTCTGCCGTCAGTATCTGCCCAACCATAACGCCGGTAGCTACGACGATCCGCGCTTTAAACTGGTGATCGACGATGGCGTCAATTTCGTTAATCAAACCAGCCAGACCTTTGATGTCATTATCTCCGACTGCACCGATCCTATCGGTCCCGGCGAAAGTCTTTTCACCTCAGCATTTTATGAAGGCTGCAAACGTTGCCTGAATCCTGGCGGTATTTTTGTCGCACAGAACGGCGTCTGCTTTTTACAGCAGGAAGAGGCCATTGACAGCTATCGTAAACTCAGCCATTACTTCAGCGATGTTGGCTTTTATCAGGCGGCAATCCCGACCTATTACGGCGGCATCATGACCTTTGCATGGGCGACAGATAACAACGCCTTGCGCCATCTCTCAACCGAAATTATTCAGGCGCGTTTTCTCGCTTCTGGCCTGAAATGCCGTTATTACAATCCGGCAGTCCATACGGCAGCTTTTGCCTTACCTCAGTATCTGCAAGACGCACTGGCCTCACAGCCGTCCTAAGGAGAAGATAAGAAATTGAAAAAACTGAAACTGCATGGCTTTAATAATCTGACCAAAAGTCTGAGTTTTTGTATTTACGATATCTGCTATGCCAAAACTGCCGAAGAGCGCGACGGTTATATCGCTTATATCGATGAACTCTATAATGCCAACCGCCTGACCGAAATTCTGTCAGAAACCTGTTCCATTATCGGAGCCAATATTCTTAACATCGCCCGCCAGGATTACGAACCACAGGGTGCCAGCGTCACTATTCTGGTGAGTGAAGAACCGGTCGACCCGAAACTTATCGACAAAACAGAACACCCTGGACCACTGCCAGAAACGGTCGTTGCCCATCTCGATAAAAGTCATATTTGCGTACATACCTATCCGGAAAGCCATCCTGAAGGCGGTTTATGTACCTTCCGCGCTGATATTGAAGTCTCGACCTGCGGCGTGATTTCTCCGTTGAAGGCACTGAATTACCTGATCCACCAGCTTGAATCCGATATCGTGACCATTGATTATCGCGTGCGCGGTTTTACCCGCGACATTAACGGTATGAAGCACTTTATCGACCATGAGATTAATTCGATTCAGAACTTTATGTCCGAGGATATGAAGGCGCTGTATGACATGGTGGATGTGAACGTCTATCAGGAAAATATCTTCCATACCAAGATGTTGCTTAAAGAGTTCGACCTTAAGCACTATATGTTCCACACAAGGCCAGAAGATTTAACCGACAGCGAGCGTGAGGAAATTACCGCGGCGCTGTGGAAAGAGATGCGCGAGATTTATTACGGGCGCAATATGCCAGCTGTTTAACGACTCAGGCGGAGCACAGAGGCTCCGCCTGATTAATCTACTTCTGCTGCACAAAATCGCGATAAGCCGCTACTACCTGCAAGAAGTCCTCAACGCCGCACAGCGACAGGCTTTCCTCGTCGTAGTAGTTCATCCCCTCTTCCATTTCATCGCCAGCGAATTCCAGTTGATTGGCGCGAACCATTACCTCTTCACAGTCCATCCACAGGGTGTATTCATGCCCTGCCCGCTGCCAGGAACGTTCGCTGCCTTTGAGCGTGCGCGCGGCGTCTTCCACTTCATCAAGCAAGGCCAGGTTTTCTTTTACCTCTTCATTAAACCAGTGCCCGACCACTTCATGCCCCATGGACATGCGCACCTTTACCACTCCGGTTACATCGCGCAGAAATTCATAATCCATAGTGTGTTCCTCTGCTCCCGGCAATGCGCCGAAATCGCATTGCGCCATTGATTTAATTATCGCAGCCTTATCGGAGAAAAACAGCGGAACGGCGATGGTTTAGAAATAAAAAATGCCCGGGAATCTCATTCACCGGGCATTGTCTCGTTTATGCGCAGCGGGTGCGCTTACTTATTAAACCGCAGTCTGGAAAATCACCCCATCCGCTTTTTCGGTGTACTGAGAAAGCTGGTTGAAGTTCAGATAACGATAAGTATCAACGGCTGTTTTATCTACCTGCGCCACGTAGGTCTGGTACTCTTCCGGCGTCGGCAGTTTGCCAATCAGCGCCGCAACAGCAGCCAGTTCCGCAGAAGCCAGGAAGACGTTCGCGCCAGTCCCCAGACGGTTCGGGAAGTTACGGGTAGAGGTGGAAACCACCGTCGCACCGTCCGCTACACGCGCCTGGTTACCCATACACAGGGAACAGCCAGGGATCTCGATACGCGCACCACTCTTACCGAAGACGCTGTAGTAGCCTTCTTCGGTCAACTGCGCGGCGTCCATACGCGTTGGCGGTGCCACCCACAGACGGGTCGGCAGCTGACCTTTATGCGCATCCAGCAGTTTACCGGCGGCACGGAAGTGACCGATGTTGGTCATGCAAGAACCGATAAACACTTCGTCGATCTTCTCGCCCTGTACCGCAGACAGCGGACGTGCGTCGTCCGGGTCGTTCGGTGCACAGAGGATTGGCTCTTTGATATCAGCCAGATCGATATCGATTACTGCTGCGTATTCTGCATCAGCATCGGCTTCCAGCAGCTCAGGATTCGCCAACCATTTTTCCATACCCTGAATACGACGTTCGAGGGTACGACGATCGCCATAACCTTCCGCGATCATCCACTTCAGCAGGACGATGTTAGAGTTCAGGTATTCAATGATCGGCTCTTTGTTCAGCTTGATGGTACAACCGGCAGCAGAACGCTCGGCGGACGCATCGGTCAGCTCAAAGGCCTGCTCAACTTTCAGATCCGGCAGACCTTCGATTTCCAGAATGCGACCAGAGAAGATGTTTTTCTTGCCTTTCTTCTCAACGGTCAGCAGACCTTGTTTGATCGCATACAGCGGAATGGCGTGTACCAGATCGCGCAGGGTGATGCCTGGCTGCATTTTGCCTTTGAAGCGAACCAGAACGGATTCCGGCATATCCAGCGGCATTACGCCTGTTGCAGCTGCAAATGCCACCAGACCAGAGCCCGCCGGGAAAGAGATACCGATCGGGAAACGGGTATGGGAGTCACCGCCAGTACCGACGGTATCCGGCAGCAGCATACGGTTCAGCCAGGAGTGGATTACGCCATCACCCGGACGCAGCGACACACCGCCACGGTTCATAATGAAGTCCGGCAGCGTGTGGTGCGTATTCACGTCAACTGGTTTCGGATACGCCGCGGTGTGGCAGAAAGACTGCATCACCAGGTCAGCCGAGAAGCCCAGGCACGCCAGGTCTTTCAGTTCATCACGGGTCATTGGACCGGTGGTGTCCTGAGAACCGACAGAGGTCATTTTCGGTTCGCAGTACGCGCCCGGACGAATGCCTTTCACGCCGCAGGCACGACCGACCATTTTCTGCGCCAGCGAGAAGCCGCGATCGCTCTCAGCGACATCTTTCGCCTGACGGAACACATCGCTCTGCGGCAGGCCGAGTGCTTCACGCGCTTTGGTGGTCAGGCCACGCCCGATAATCAGCGGAATACGGCCACCTGCTCGCACTTCATCAATCAGCACGTCGGTTTTCAGTTCGAAGGTTGCCAGCAGTTTGCCGGTTTCGTGGTTACGCACTTCACCTTTGTACGGGTAAACGTCAATCACGTCGCCCATGTTCAGGTTAGAGACGTCGACTTCGATTGGCAATGCACCCGCGTCTTCCATCGTGTTAAAGAAGATTGGTGCAATTTTACCACCGAGGCACAAACCACCGCCGCGTTTGTTCGGTACATGAGGAATATCTTCACCCATAAACCACAGCACGGAGTTAGTCGCAGATTTACGCGAGGAACCGGTACCCACAACGTCACCCACATAGGCCAGCGGGAAACCTTTCTGTTGCAGAGCTTCGATTTGCTTGATCGGACCAACAACACCCGGCTGATCTGGCTCAATACCTTCACGGGCGTTTTTCAGCATCGCCAACGCGTGCAGTGGGATATCCGGGCGTGACCACGCATCCGGTGCTGGAGAAAGGTCATCGGTGTTGGTTTCGCCAGTTACTTTGAAGACGGTAACGGTCAGTTTTTCAGCCAGCGCCGGGCGATTCAGGAACCATTCGGCATCTGCCCAGGACTGCATTACCTGCTTCGCATATTCGTTGCCTGCTTTGGCTTTCTCTTCTACGTCATAGAAGTTATCGAACATCAACAGCGTGTGGGACAGTGCTTTGGCAGCAATCGGTGCCAGTTTGGCATCGTCCAGCGCGTCGATCAGCGGATGAATATTATAACCACCCTGCATAGTGCCCAGCAGTTCGATAGCTTTTTCCGGAGTCAGCAGCGGGGATTTAGCTTCGCCTTTGGCGACAGCAGCCAGGAAGCCTGCTTTTACATAGGCTGCTTCATCGACGCCAGGGGGAACACGGTTGGTTAACAGATCTAACAGGAATTCTTCTTCGCCCGCGGGCGGGTTTTTCAGCAGCTCTACAAGTGCGGCCATTTGGTTTGCATCCAGGGGTTTGGGCGCAATCCCCTCAGCGGCACGCTCAGCTACGTGCTTACGGTATTCTTCTAGCACGACGGTTCTCCTCGCTCTCATTGTCATAGTGCGGCAGGCGATTCTCTTCACGCTCCTGTGAGACAGCAGTTTGTAGGGTAAATGCCCAGTACCGCAACGGGCAGAATAGCAGGATTTTGACGATGTGTTAATCTGTTTACAAAAAAGCAACATAAAAAAGTGGCTGAATCGTTAAGGATGGTCTAGAGATTGTTTCCCTCCGTAAAAACTTCGTTAATTCGCATGGTGATAATCACCTTTCTCAACGAATCCCAAGATTAGTCAAAATTTAAACTACCGCCTCTTTATACTCGGATTCACAGCACCTGCGGGTGGCAGTTCGCCGACCATTGCGATTTCCTTGAGATCCGAATTATGAAAATGACTTTGCCGTTTAAACCCCATGTGCTGGCGCTAATTTGCAGTGCCGGGCTTTGTGCCGCCTCTGCAGGGCTATATATAAAAAGCCGCACAGTGGAAGCGCCTGTGGAAGCGCAATCGACACAACTGGCTGCGCCTGACATCACCGCAGTTACGCTTCCTGCAACGGTTTCCGCACCGCCCGTAACGCCCGCCGTCGTTAAAACCGCATTCAGCACTGCGCAAATAGATCAATGGGTTGCACCTGTCGCGCTGTACCCCGACTCTTTGCTTTCACAAGTGTTAATGGCATCAACCTATCCGGCAAACGTTGCGCAAGCAGTGCAATGGTCGCACGATAATCCACTTAAACAAGGCGATGCTGCTATTCAGGCGGTATCTGACCAGCCGTGGGACGCCAGCGTCAAATCGCTGGTGGCTTTTCCGCAATTGATGGCGTTAATGGGCGAAAACCCGCAGTGGGTGCAAAACCTGGGCGATGCTTTTCTGGCGCAGCCGCAGGACGTGATGGACTCGGTACAGCGGTTGCGGCAACTGGCGCAACAAACCGGCTCGCTGAAGTCATCAACCGAACAGAAAGTTATTACCACAACGAAGAAAGCTATACCGGTAAAACAGACAGTCACGGCTCCCGTCATACCATTCAATACCGTTACAACTGCCAACCCTGTCATTACAGAGCCTGCAACAACCGTCATTTCCATTGAGCCCGCCAATCCTGATGTGGTCTATATTCCCAACTACAACCCATCCGTGGTTTACGGGAACTGGGCCAATACTGCGTATCCGCCGGTTTATCTGCCACCACCAGCCGGTGAACCGTTTGTTGACAGCTTTGTGCGCGGATTCGGCTATAGCATGGGCGTTGCTACCACGTACGCACTATTCAGCAGCATCGACTGGGACGATGACCATCATCATGACGATGATGATTATCACCACCACGATGGCGGTCATCGTGACGGTAATGGCTGGCAACACAACGGCGACAACATCAATATCGACGTCAACAATTTCAACCGTATCACCGGTGAGCATCTTACTGATAAGAACATGGCATGGCGGCACAATCCAAACTACCGTAATGGTGTGCCCTATCATGATCAGGATATGGCAAAGCGGTTTCACCAAACCGATGTCAACGGCGGCATGAGCGCCACGCAGTTACCTGCTCCAACACGCGACAGCCAGCGTCAGGCGGCAGCAAGTCAGTTTCAGCAACGAACACACGCCACACCCGTCATTACGCGAGATACACAACGTCAGGCTGCGGCACAGCGATTTAATGAAGCGGAACACTATGGGAGCTATGACGACTTCCGCGAGTTCAGCCGTCGCCAACCACTGACCCAGCAACAAAAGGACGCCGCTCGTCAGCGTTATCAGTCGGCCTCTCCTGAGCAGCGCCAGGCAGTCCGCGAGAGAATGCAGACTAACCCGCAGAACCAGCAGAGAAGAGAAGCGGCACGTGAGCGTATTCAGTCAGCCTCGCCTGAGCAGCGCCAGGCGGTTCGCGAGAAAATGCAGACTAACCCGCAGAACCAGCAGCGAAGAGAGGCAGCGCGTGAGCGTATACAATCAGCATCACCTGAACAACGTCAGGTTTTTCGGGAGAAAGTTCAGGAGAGCCGCCCACAACGTCTAAACGACAGTAACCGTACTGCCCGATTGAATAACGAGCAACGGTCAGCAGTACGCGAACGTCTCTCTGAGCACGGAGCAAGGCGACTGGAAAGGTAAATTACAGACGTAAAAAAAAGCGGCGTGGTTAGCCGCTTTTTTAATTACCGGATGTCCCGGCACTCGAAGAATTACTTCTTCTTCGCTTTCGGGTTCGGCAGGTCGGTGATGCTACCTTCGAACACTTCTGCCGCCAGGCCCACAGACTCGTGCAGAGTCGGGTGCGCGTGGATGGTCAGTGCGATGTCTTCAGCATCACAACCCATTTCGATTGCCAGACCGATTTCACCCAGCAGCTCGCCGCCGTTAGTACCGACAATCGCACCACCGATCACACGGTGAGATTCTTTGTCGAAAATCAGCTTGGTCATACCGTCTGCGCAGTCAGAAGCGATAGCACGACCAGAAGCAGCCCACGGGAAGGTGGCGGTTTCATAGCTGATGCCTTTCTCTTTCGCTTCTTTCTCAGTCAGACCCACCCATGCAACTTCTGGTTCGGTATAGGCGATAGACGGGATAACTTTCGGATCGAAGTAGTGTTTCTTACCGGCAATAACTTCAGCGGCAACGTGACCTTCGTGAACACCTTTGTGTGCCAGCATCGGCTGACCGACGATATCGCCGATAGCAAAGATGTGCGGTACGTTGGTACGCAGCTGTTTATCAACGCGGATGAAACCACGGTCGTCCACTTCCACGCCCGCTTTGCCTGCGTCGAGGTTTTTACCGTTCGGCACACGACCAATCGCTACCAGCACGGCGTCGTAACGCTGCGGTTCAGCTGGTGCTTTTTTGCCTTCCATCGTCACATAAATGCCGTCTTCTTTCGCTTCAACGGCGGTAACTTTGGTTTCCAGCATCAGGTTGAATTTCTTGCTGATACGCTTGGTGAAGACTTTAACGATGTCTTTGTCAGCTGCCGGGATAACCTGGTCGAACATTTCAACCACATCAATCTGTGAACCCAGCGCGTGGTATACGGTCCCCATTTCCAGACCGATGATACCACCACCCATTACCAGCAGGCGTTCTGGTACTTCTTTCAGTTCCAGCGCATCTGTGGAGTCCCAAATACGCGGATCTTCATGCGGAATAAACGGCAGTTGGATCGGGCGAGAACCCGCTGCAATGATCGCGTTGTCGAAGTTGATCACGGTTTTGCCGTTCTCACCTTCCACTTCCAGGGTGTTAGCCCCGGTGAATTTACCCAGACCGTTGACCACTTTGACTTTGCGGCCTTTCGCCATACCAGCCAGACCACCGGTCAGCTGATTGATCACTTTCTCTTTCCAGGTACGAATCTTGTCGATATCGGTTTTCGGTTCGCCGAAGACGATACCGTGTTCAGCCAGCGCTTTGGCTTCTTCGATAACTTTTGCTACGTGCAGCAGTGCTTTAGAAGGGATACAGCCGACGTTCAGGCAAACACCGCCGAGGGTGTTGTAGCGTTCTACGATTACGGTTTCCAGACCTAAATCAGCGCAACGGAAGGCAGCGGAGTAACCTGCGGGGCCTGCCCCAAGTACCACGACCTGAGTTTTGATTTCAGTACTCATCATGACCTCTATATATTTATCTCCGGCGGGTCTGACGTTTTTTTTATGACGCCCATCATCCACCGGGTCGTTCTATCCGTCGGTATTTTACAAAATTGTTAACAATTTTTAAACAACAAACGGCAACCGATTTGTCTATTCGCTAATAACCTCAATACATTCATGAGATTACCAGAAAAAAGCCGGCCGTTGGGCCGGCTCTTTTACTTACATCACCAGACGGCGAATGTCAGACAGCGTGTTGTTAATGATGGTAATGAAACGGGCACCATCAGCACCGTCGATCACGCGGTGGTCGAAGGAGAGAGAAATCGGCAGCATCAGACGCGGCACGAACTCTTTACCATTCCACACCGGCTCCATCGCGGACTTGGAAACGCCGAGGATAGCCACTTCCGGCGCGTTCACAATCGGCGCGAAGTGGGTAGTACCCAGGCCGCCGATGCTGGAGATGGTGAAGCAACCGCCCTGCATTTCGCCCGCAGTCAGCTTACCGTCACGCGCTTTCTTAGAAATAGTCATCAGCTCGCGAGACAGCTCGATGATGCCTTTCTTGTTGACGTCTTTGAATACCGGAACAACCAGACCGTTCGGGGTATCCACCGCCACACCGATGTTGATGTATTTCTTCAGGGTCAGACGCTGACCGTCTTCCGACAGAGAACTGTTGAAGCGAGGCATCTGCTCAAGTGCCGCAGCAACGGCTTTCATGATGAAGACAACTGGGGTTATCTTCACATCCAGCTTACGTTTCGCTGCTTCTTCGTTCTGCTGTTTACGGAACGCTTCCAGCTCAGTGATATCGGTTTTGTCGAAGTGAGTAACATGCGGGATCATCACCCAGTTACGGCTCAGGTTCGCACCAGAGATTTTCTGGATGCGGCCCAGTTCCACTTCTTCGATTTCACCAAACTTGCTGAAGTCCACCTTCGGCCACGGCAGCATGCCAGGGATACCGCCGCCAGTTGCCGCCGGAGCCGCTTCTGCACGTTTGATCGCTTCTTTCACGTAAGCCTGAACGTCTTCGCGCAGGATACGACCTTTACGGCCAGTGCCCTTCACTTTCGCCAGGTTAACGCCAAATTCGCGTGCCAGACGGCGGATCAGCGGAGTCGCGTGAACGTAAGCGTCGTTTTCAGCAAATTCAGATTTGCCTTCTGCTTTCGCAGCCGGTGCTGCTGCCGGAGTTTCAGCTTTTGCTGCCGGAGCCGGCGCTGCCGCTTCCTGTTTCGCAGGAGCTGCCGCAGGTGCTGCGCCTTCAACTTCGAAGATCATAATCAGCGAGCCAGTTTTCACTTTGTCGCCAACGTTGACTTTCAGTTCCTTCACGACGCCTGCAAACGGAGCCGGAACTTCCATAGACGCTTTATCGCCTTCTACGGTGATCAGTGACTGTTCAGCGGCAACTTTGTCGCCCACTTTCACCATCACTTCGGTCACTTCAACTTCGTCACCGCCGATATCCGGAACGTTAACTTCTTTCACGCCAGCCGCTGGTGCAGGGGCCGCTGCCGGAGCCGCTTCCTGTTTAGCCGCCGGAGCTGCCGCGCCTGCTTCACCCGCGACTTCGAAGACCATAATCAGCGAGCCGGTAGACACTTTGTCACCCACGGTCACTTTGATCTCTTTCACGGTGCCTGCAAACGGAGTCGGAACTTCCATAGAAGCCTTGTCGCCTTCTACGGTGATCAGCGACTGTTCAGCTTCAACTTTGTCGCCCACTTTCACCAGGATTTCGGTCACTTCGACTTCGTCGCTGCCGATATCCGGAACATTTACGTCTTTTGCCGCCGCAGCCGCGGGTGCTGCTGCCGGAGCTGCTTCTTTCTTCTCTTCTGCCTGAGCAGGTGCAGCGTCAGCTGCACCGTCGGCGGAATCGAAAATCATAATCAGTGCGCCGGTCTGGGTTTTATCGCCAACAGAGACTTTGATCTCTTTAACGATACCCGCCTGCGGAGATGGAACTTCCATAGAGGCTTTGTCGCCTTCTACGGTGATCAGCGACTGTTCGGCTTCAACTTTGTCGCCCACTTTGACCAGGATCTCGGTGATTTCAACTTCATCAGCCCCGATGTCCGGTACTTTGATTTCGATAGCCATTATTCTTTTACCTCTTACGCCAGACGCGGGTTAACTTTTTCTGCATCGATGTTGAATTTGGCGATTGCGTCAGCAACCACTTTCTTATCGATTTCGCCACGTTTAGCCAGTTCGCCCAGCGCCGCAACCACGACATAAGAAGCATCAACTTCGAAGTGGTGACGCAGGTTCTCACGGCTGTCGGAACGACCGAAGCCATCAGTACCCAGTACGCGGTAGTCGTCAGCCGGTACGTAAGTACGGACCTGCTCAGCGAACAGTTTCATATAGTCGGTAGATGCCACTGCCGGAGCGTCGTTCATCACCTGAGCGATATACGGAACGCGTGGAGTTTCCAGCGGGTGCAGCATATTCCAGCGTTCACAATCCTGACCATCACGCGCCAGTTCGGTGAAGGAGGTCACGCTATATACGTCAGAACCTACGCCATAATCTTTCGCCAGGATCTCTGCCGCTTCACGGACGTGACGCAGGATAGAACCGGAGCCCAGCAGCTGAACTTTACCTTTGCTACCTTCAATGGTTTCGAGTTTGTAGATACCTTTACGGATACCTTCCTCAGCACCTTCCGGCATTGCCGGCATGTGGTAGTTTTCGTTCAGCGTAGTGATGTAGTAGTAAACGTTCTCTTGTTTCTCACCGTACATACGCTCCAGACCATCATGCATGATGACAGCAACTTCGTAAGCGTAAGCCGGGTCGTAAGAAATACAGTTCGGGATAGTCAGCGACTGAATGTGGCTGTGACCATCTTCGTGCTGCAGACCTTCGCCGTTCAGGGTGGTACGACCGGAAGTACCGCCGATCAGGAAGCCACGTGCCTGCTGGTCGCCAGCAGCCCAGCACAGATCGCCGATACGCTGGAAGCCGAACATCGAGTAATAGATGTAGAACGGAATCATCGGCAGATTGTTGGTGCTGTAAGAGGTCGCCGCTGCCAGCCAGGAACAACCTGCGCCCAGCTCGTTGATCCCTTCTTGCAGAATCTGACCTTTCTCGTCTTCTTTATAGTAAGCAACCTGCTCGCGGTCCTGCGGGGTGTACTGCTGACCGTTCGGGCTGTAAATACCAATCTGACGGAACAGACCTTCCATACCGAAAGTACGCGCTTCGTCGGCGATGATCGGTACCAGACGATCTTTGATCGACTTGTTCTTCAGCATCACGTTCAGGGCACGAACGAAAGCGATAGTGGTAGAGATCTCTTTGCTCTGCTCTTCCAGCAGCGCGCCGAAGTCTTGCAGGCTCGGCAGCTCCAGCTTCTCGGTGAAGTTCGGCTGGCGGCTTGGCAGATAACCGTGCAATTTCTGACGCTGAGCGTGCAGATAGGTATGCTCTTCAGAACCTTCCGGGAAGGTGATGTACGGCAGTTTTTCGATATCAGCATCAGACACCGGCACATTGAAACGGTCGCGGATATGACGCACGCCGTCCATGTTCATTTTCTTAACCTGGTGCGCGATGTTTTTACCTTCAGCTGCGTCGCCCATGCCGTAACCTTTAATGGTATGAGCAAGGATTACTGTCGCTTTGCCTTTGGTTTCCTGCGCTTTCTTGAATGCAGCGTAGATTTTCTTCGGATCGTGACCACCACGGTTCAGCGCCCAGATCTGCTCGTCAGTCCAGTCTGCAACCAGAGCTGCGGTTTCCGGATATTTACCGAAGAAGTGTTCACGAACGTATGCACCATCTTTCGATTTGAAGGTCTGGTAGTCGCCGTCAACGGTTTCGTTCATCAGCTGGATCAGTTTACCGCTGGTATCTTTACGCAGCAGCTCATCCCAACGGCTACCCCACATCACTTTGATCACGTTCCAGCCAGCACCTTCGAAGATGCCTTCCAGTTCGTTGATGATCTTGCCGTTACCGGTGACCGGGCCGTCAAGACGCTGCAGATTACAGTTGATAACGAAGACCAGGTTATCCAGTTTTTCACGGGTAGCGATGGTGATCGCACCTTTGGATTCTGGTTCGTCCATCTCGCCGTCGCCGAGGAAAGCGTAAACGGTCTGTTTAGAAGTATCTTTCAGGCCACGGTGTTCCAGATATTTCAGGAATTTAGCCTGGTAAATAGCACCAATCGGACCCAGCCCCATAGATACGGTCGGGAACTGCCAGAATTCCGGCATCAGTTTCGGGTGCGGATAGGAAGAGAGGCCATTGCCGTGAACTTCCTGACGGAAGTTATCCAGCTGCTCTTGAGTCAGACGACCTTCCAGGAAAGCACGTGCGTAAACGCCCGGGGAGATGTGGCCCTGGAAGTAAACCAGGTCGCCGCCATCTTGCTCGTTGCGTGCACGGAAGAAGTGGTTAAAGCACACATCATAAATGGTTGCGGAAGACTGGAAGGACGCCATGTGGCCGCCCAGTTCGAGGTCTTTTTTCGACGCACGCAGAACCGTCATGATGGCGTTCCAGCGGATAGCTGAACGAATACGGCGTTCCAGTTCCAGATTACCCGGATACTCCGGTTGTTCTTCAACGGGGATGGTGTTGATGTAGTTGCTGATACCGGTGCCTGCGGCTACGTTGACACCGCCTTTGCGGGCTTCAGCAAGCAGTTGGTCGATCAGATACTGAGCACGCTCAACACCTTCTTCACGGATGACCGATTCGATCGCCTGGAGCCAGTCGCGAGTTTCGATCGGATCCACGTCATTTGGGAAACGTTCTGACATGGGTTATTCCTTATCTATCTAATAACGTTGAGTTTTCTGGAACCTGTCCCATTGAACTCTCGCCGGAAAGCTCAATAAGACAGGTTCTACGTTTAGTTGCCGCGCTTTTATATGCGCTTGATTTACAACATCTTCTGGATAATTTTTACCAGAAAAATCACTAATTCTTTCGTTGTTCCAGACGACGCAGAGAACGCTCACGGCGGCTCTCTTCACGGCTTCTGTCGAGCAAAATTTCTTCGATAAAGGCCAGATGGCGATGCGATGCTTCGCGTGCTTCTTCCGGCTTACCGGCCATAATCGCTTCGAATATGCGAGTGCGGTGACTACTCACCAGCGGCAGCATCTCGCGACGCGAATAGAGCAATTCGAAGTTCTGACGGACATTCTGAGCCAACATCGGCTCCATACACCTTAGCAGATGAAGCAGAACCACATTGTGAGCTGCTTCGGTGACGGCAATCTGATACTGGAGTACGGCGTTTGATTCCGCGTCCAGATCGCCAGACTGCTGCGCCAGCTCTATAGCGTGGTGGAGTTCACGGATGCGTTCCTTGTCTTCATCGGTACTACGCAGCGCGGCGTAATAGGCGGCGATACCTTCCAGGGCGTGTCGTGTTTCGAGCAAGTCATACTGTGATTCAGGATGGTCGGAGAGCAGCTCCACCAGCGGATCGCTGAAACTTTGCCAGAGGCTGCTCTGAACAAAAGTGCCGCCACCCTGGCGACGAAGCAACAAGCCCTTTGCTTCGAGACGTTGAATCGCCTCACGCAAGGAGGGACGGGAGACGTCGAACTGTTTCGCCAGTTCGCGTTCCGGTGGGAGTTTTTCGCCCGGGCGGAGTGTGCCTTCGAGGATCAAAAACTCCAGTTGCTGCTCAATCACATCGGAGAGTTTTGGTTGGCGGATTTTGCTGTAGGCCATGAGTTCCTGTCTTAAGCCACTTGCCGAAGTCAATTGGTCTTACCAATTTCATGTCTGTGACGCTAAAGTAACAAAGTATTCACCTCATGTCCATACAGGTTTTGATTGAAATCATGAAACTGTGCACATTTTAACAACTTGACATATATAACGTTTCAAAGTTGTAACTATGCACAAATGAAGACTTTACGTAGGAAAGGGATTTTTTAACGATTATTAAACTATAAAAATCCGAATTGAACCGATTCACTTACCAATTTATCGATTTTTAATTCAAAAATAATGAATTTATATTCATTTTGTATGTTGAGGGGATTTGAGGCTGACCTTTACAAACGGTTCCTTTTTAAGCAACTCATCTTCAACCATGCATAAAGCGGGTGCATTCGCTGCCGCATACCATTATTCTTGATCTGACGGAAGTCCTTTTGTAACAATTCAAACGTCTTTGATGTAAACAAATTAATACAAAAAACGGAATTGCAAACTTACACACGCATCACTGCGTAGATCAAAAAAACAATCACCGCACGAGGTTTCATGATGGAAGGTCAACAGCACGGCGAGCAGCTAAAGCGCGGCCTTAAAAACCGCCATATTCAGCTTATCGCGCTGGGTGGCGCGATAGGGACCGGGCTATTTCTGGGTAGCGCCTCCGTAATACAGTCCGCAGGGCCAGGGATTATCCTGGGTTACGCCATTGCTGGTTTTATCGCCTTTCTGATCATGCGTCAGCTAGGTGAAATGGTGGTCGAAGAACCTGTCGCAGGCTCCTTTAGCCACTTTGCTTATAAATACTGGGGTAGCTTTGCCGGTTTCGCTTCTGGCTGGAACTACTGGGTACTGTACGTTTTAGTTGCCATGGCAGAGCTGACTGCCGTGGGTAAATACATTCAGTTCTGGTATCCGGAAATCCCCACCTGGGTTTCTGCCGCCGTGTTCTTTGTGGTGATCAACGCCATCAACCTGACAAACGTAAAAGTGTTTGGCGAGATGGAGTTCTGGTTTGCCATTATCAAAGTTATCGCAGTGGTGGCGATGATCATCTTCGGCGGCTGGCTGCTATTCAGCGGCAACGGCGGCCCGCAGGCGAGCGTTAGCAACCTGTGGGATCAGGGTGGTTTCCTGCCGCACGGCTTTACCGGACTGGTGATGATGATGGCGATTATCATGTTCTCTTTCGGCGGTCTGGAACTGGTGGGGATCACCGCAGCAGAAGCTGATAATCCGGAGCAAAGCATTCCAAAAGCGACTAACCAGGTTATCTACCGCATCCTGATTTTCTATATTGGTTCGTTAGCCGTTCTGCTCTCGCTGATGCCATGGACCCGCGTTACCGCTGATACCAGTCCGTTTGTACTGATCTTCCACGAATTGGGCGATACCTTTGTGGCGAATGCGCTAAACATCGTAGTACTGACTGCTGCGCTCTCCGTGTACAACAGCTGCGTATATTGCAACAGCCGTATGCTATTTGGGCTGGCACAACAGGGCAACGCGCCAAAAGCGCTAGCGTCTGTCGACAAACGCGGCGTACCGGTTAACACCATTCTGGTTTCCGCGCTGGTTACAGCATTGTGCGTGCTGATTAACTACCTTGCACCGGAATCCGCATTCGGACTGTTAATGGCACTGGTAGTATCTGCACTCGTGATCAACTGGGCGATGATCAGCCTGGCGCATATGAAATTCCGTCGCGCCAAGCAGGAACAAGGTGTGGTAACTCGCTTCCCTGCTCTGCTTTATCCGCTGGGTAACTGGATCTGCCTGCTGTTTATGGCGGCGGTACTGGTGATTATGCTGATGACCCCAGGAATGGCGATTTCGGTATACCTGATCCCGGTATGGCTGATCGTGTTAGGTATCGGCTATCTGTTTAAAGAGAAAACCGCCAAAGCCGTAAAAGCGCATTAATCTCTCTACGCCCTCACCCGTGCAGGGTGAGGGCAATAATCTTTACACCAACGCCCCGTAAATCGTCAGTAGCGCAATTACCACCACGACCACGAACGAGGTTTTCTTCGCCATGGAAACCGCTGCCTTTGGCGTCTCCACCTTATCGACATGCGGTTCACGCGCCAGAGAGAACTGTGCCAGACGCGTTAATACCTGATATTGCGAAGTATGGAAATCACCCAGCGAAGCAAACCAGGCCGGTAACGCTTTCTCACCATGACCGATCAAGGCATATACCACACCCGCAAGACGAACCGGCACCCAATCCAGTACATGAAGCACGGCATCAATGCCGGACTGTAAACGATGATGCGGCGTCTGGTATCGCGCCAGCCAGTATTGCCATGCACGCAAAAACGCATACCCCATCAGCGTAACGGGTCCCCAGGTTCCCCCCACAATCAGCCAGAACAGCGGAGCAAGATAAAAACGAAAGTTAATCCACAGCAATGCATTTTGCAGCTCACGCAAATACTCACGTTCATCGCAGCCTGCCGGGACGCCGTGAATCATGGTGAGTTCGCCAGCCATCGTGGCACGGGCATGGCTATCATTACGTGAAGCAGCTGTCAGATAAGCATGATAATGAAGACGAACTTTACCTGCGCCAATACACAGCAAACCAATCAGCAGCCACACCAGCAACGTGGGAACGTTGAACAATACACCCTGCAATGCGCGTAACAGTAAAAAAGTCACGCCCATCGCAATAATGGTCATGCATAACGTGCGCCCGAGAGAAAAATGTTTCACCCGCCGAAAGAACGCTTCAAGACGATGATCAAGCTGCCAGTGCTCGCCCAACTTAAACAGGCGCTCGAAAATTAACACCAGTAAGGTTGTAAATAGCGTCATGTTGTCTCCTTGCTGACCAGCGCACGAAACCGTGCCCAATCAAATGCAGGACCGGGATCGGTTTTCCGATCCGGCGCAATATCACAATGGCCCGTCATGTTATTAGCGATATCTGGATAGCGATCAATCAGTGCCCGCGTAACCGCCGCAAGCTGTTGATACTGCGCATCGGTATACGCCAGCGTATCGGTGCCTTCCAGCTCAATCCCAATAGAAAAATCATTGCAGCGTTCGCGCCCCTGATACTGAGAGACTCCGGCATGCCAGGCACGTTTATCGAAAGGAACATACTGGACTATTTCACCATCGCGGCGAATCAAACAGTGAGCGGAGACGCGCAAATGGGCGATCTCAGCAAAGAAAGGATGTGCCTGCGGATCAATAGTTCCAGTGAATAATGCGTCGATCCACGGACCGCCAAACTCGCCTGGCGGCAGGCTAATATTGTGCACCACCAGCAGGGTGGGTGTTTCGTCATCCGGGCGGCAATCGTAATGTGGTGAGGGAACGCGGCGCGCGCCAACCAGCCACCCCTGTTCTAACAACATGCAGGATCTCCTTATATGTGGTGCTAATACCCGGTTCAGAGTAGCATGTTTCTACCTTATGATTCGTTAGCTATCTGGAGTTTTAACATGCCGCCTCGCCGCTATAACCCTGACACCCGACGTGACGAGCTGCTGGAACGCATTAATCTCGATATCCCCGGCGCGGTGGCCCAGGCGCTGCGGGAAGATTTAGGCGGAACAGTCGATGCCAACAATGACATTACGGCAAAACTTTTACCGGAAAACTCTCGCTCTCATGCCACAGTGATCACACGCGAGAATGGCGTATTTTGCGGCAAACGCTGGGTTGAAGAGGTGTTTATTCAACTGGCAGGCGACGATGTCACCATAATCTGGCATGTGGATGACGGCGATGTCATCAACGCTAATCAACCCTTGTTCGAACTTGAAGGCCCATCCCGCGTGCTGTTAACGGGCGAACGCACTGCACTTAATTTTGTGCAAACCCTTTCAGGGGTTGCCAGTAAGGTACGCCACTATGTCGAATTACTGGAGGGCACCAACACGCAGTTGTTGGATACGCGCAAAACCTTACCCGGCCTGCGTTCAGCTCTGAAATACGCGGTACTTTGCGGCGGCGGAGCGAATCACCGCCTGGGGCTTTCTGATGCCTTCCTGATCAAAGAAAACCATATTATTGCCTCCGGCTCAGTGCGCCAGGCGGTCGAAAAAGCGTCCTGGCTGCACCCAGATGCGCCAGTAGAAGTCGAAGTAGAGAATCTGGAAGAACTTGATGAAGCCCTGAAAGCAGGTGCCGATATCATCATGCTGGATAACTTCGAAACAGAACAGATGCGCGAAGCCGTCAAACGCACCAACGGCAAGGCGCTACTGGAAGTGTCTGGCAACGTCACTGACAAAACACTGCGCGAATTTGCCGAAACGGGCGTGGACTTTATCTCCGTCGGTGCGCTAACTAAACACGTACAGGCACTCGACCTTTCAATGCGTTTTCGCTGATTGCTGACAGATTTATCCGCTCCATCGCGGGCGGATAATCTCCCCTTTCCCAACTTTCTTCGTAACGCCTCGCAAATTTCTTGTCTTTCGCTGCAACGTAATAAAAAACTCCGGAAGCTGCTTTCCCGTTTCGTTTTTTGCCCCTCGCTTGTGCTGATGGCGTTTGCCAAAGTAGCGCCAACCAAATCAAGGAGCGAAACAAATGGACAAGCAACGCGGTTTTACACTTATCGAACTGATGGTGGTTATTGGCATCATTGCCATTTTAAGCGCCATTGGTATTCCCGCTTATCAAAACTACCTGCGCAAAGCCGCACTCACCGACATGCTACAAACCTTTGTGCCTTACCGTACCGCCGTAGAGTTGTGCGCGCTGGAACATGGTGGATTAGATACCTGCGACGGTGGCAGCAATGGCATTCCCTCGCCTACCACCACCCGCTATGTTTCAGCCATGAGTGTGGCAAAGGGCGTGGTGTCGCTGACCGGGCAAGAAAGTCTCAATGGGCTAAACGTCGTCATGACACCGGGTTGGGATAACGCAAACGGCGTCACCGGCTGGACGCGCAACTGCAATATTCAAAGTGACAGCGCATTGCAGCAAGCCTGCGAAGATGTCTTTCGCTTTGATGACGCCAACTAAGGAGCGGCAATGAATATTCCACAGCTCACCGCCCTGTGTCTGCGTTATCAGGGAGTCTTGCTGGATGCCAGCGAAGAGGTGGTTCATGTTGCGGTGGTCGATGCCCCTTCGCATGAGCTACTGGACGCATTGCATTTCGCTACCACCAAACGTATTGAGATCACCTGCTGGACGCGCCAACAAATGGAAGGTCACGCCAGTCGCACCCAACAGACATTGCCCGTAGCTATTCATGAGAAGCATCAGCCCAAAGCAGAGTTGCTGACTCGAACGTTACAATCTGCGCTGGAACAACGCGCGTCTGATATTCATATCGAACCAGCGGACAATGCCTACCGCATCCGCTTGCGTATCGACGGTGTATTGCATCCTTTACCGGATGTTTTACCGGATGCCGGAGTCGCATTAACCGCCAGATTAAAAGTGCTGGGCAACCTGGATATCGCGGAACATCGCCTGCCACAGGACGGGCAATTCACTGTCGAACTGGGCGGGAACGCCGTCTCATTTCGCATTGCTACCTTGCCATGTCGCGGCGGTGAAAAGGTGGTATTACGGTTGTTACAGCAGGTGGACCAGGCGCTGGATATCAACACGCTGGGGATGCAACCATCACAACTGACTGACTTTACCTACGCCTTGCAGCAACCACAGGGATTGGTGCTGGTAACTGGCCCTACTGGCAGCGGCAAAACGGTCACGCTGTATAGCGCCCTGCAAACGCTAAATACCGCTGATATTAATATTTGCAGCGTGGAAGATCCGATTGAGATCCCCATAGCAGGGCTAAACCAGACACAAATCCATCCGCGTGCCGGGCTCACCTTTCAGGGTGTTTTGCGTGCGTTGCTGCGCCAGGATCCTGACGTCATCATGATCGGAGAGATCCGCGATGGCGAAACGGCAGAAATTGCCATTAAAGCCGCGCAAACGGGCCACCTGGTGTTGTCTACCCTACACACCAATTCCACCTGCGAAACGCTGGTACGTTTACAGCAAATGGGAGTAGCCCGCTGGATGCTCTCATCGGCGCTTACGCTGGTAATAGCCCAGCGTCTGGTACGCAAACTTTGCCCACATTGCCGCCTGCAGCAAGGGGAGCCCATCCATATTCCAGACAATGTATGGCCGTCGCCGCTGCCCCGCTGGCAAGCACCCGGTTGTGTACATTGCTACCACGGTTTTTATGGTCGCACGGCCTTATTTGAAGTTCTGCCCATAACACCATTCATACGTCAGCTTATTTCCGCTAATACCGACGTTGAATCGCTGGAAACGCACGCCCGACAGGCGGGTATGCGAACGCTTTTTGAAAACGGCTGCCTGGCCGTGGAGCAAGGCTTAACCACCTTTGAAGAGTTAATCCGCGTATTGGGAATGCCGTATGGCGAGTAAGCAACTCTGGCGCTGGCGTGGCATAACCGGCGACGGCAATGCGCAAGATGGGATGCTATGGGCAGAGAGCCGTGCTTTGCTGCTCATAGCACTACAGCAACAGATGGTTACCCCACTTAGCCTGAAGCGAATCGCCATCAATTCTGCGCAGTGGCGAGGAGATAAAAGCGCGGAAGTCATTCATCAACTGGCGACGCTACTCAAAGCCGGGTTAACGCTTTCTGAAGGGCTGGCACTGCTGGCGGAACAGCATCCCAGTAAGCAATGGCAAGCGTTGCTGCAATCACTGGCGCTCGATCTCGAACAGGGCGTTGCCTTTTCCAATGCCTTATTACCCTGGTCAGAGGTGTTTCCGCCGCTCTATCAGGCAATGATCCGCACGGGGGAATTGACCGGTAAGTTAGATGAATGTTGCTTTGAACTTGCTCGACAGCAAAAAGCCCAGCGTCAGTTAGCCGATAAAGTGAAATCAGCGTTGCGTTATCCCATCATCATTTTAGCGATGGCAATCATGGTGGTTGTGGCAATGCTGCATTTTGTACTGCCGGAGTTTGCTGCTATCTACAAGACCTTTAACACCCCATTACCGGCGCTAACGCAGGGGATCATGACGCTGGCAGACTTTAGTGGCGAATGGGGCTGGCTGCTGCTGTTGTTCGGCTTACTGCTGGCAATAGCCAATAAGTTGCTGGTGCGCCGCCCGACCTGGCTCATCGTGAGGCAAAAATCACTGTTACGCATCCCAATTATGGGTTCACTGATGCGAGGGCAAAAACTCACGCAGATCTTTACGATTCTGGCGCTGACACAAAGTGCAGGCATTACTTTTTTACAGGGCGTAGAGAGCGTCAGAGCAACAATGCGCTGTCCGTACTGGGAGCAACTTCTGACACAAATCCAGCACGATATCAGTAACGGTCATCCCATCTGGCTGGCGCTAAAAAATGCCGGTGAGTTTAGCCCGCTCTGTTTGCAATTAGTGAGAACAGGAGAGGCATCCGGTTCGCTGGATCTCATGTTAGACAACCTCGCCCGTCATCATCGGGATAACACCATGGCGCTGGCGGATAACCTTGCAGCCTTGCTCGAACCGGTGTTGCTGGTCATAACGGGAGGAATTATCGGTACGCTAGTGGTGGCAATGTATTTGCCAATTTTCCATTTAGGCGATGCGATGAGTGGGATGGGATAACGCTGGCGTGTTACTCCACGCCAGCATTGGGAGATTACAGATTGTTGAAGATGCGGTTTTCTTGTTCCTGTACACGGATAAACGTAGTGCGCTTGGTCAGCTCTTTCAGGCGTGAAGCCCCAACGTATGTACAAGCTGAACGCAGGCCGCCCAAAATATCACGCGCGGTATTTTCAACCGGGCCTCGCAGCGGCAGCTTAACGGTTTTACCTTCTGCTGCGCGATATTCCGCAACGCCGCCAACGTGACGTTTCATCGCAGACTCGGAGCTCATGCCGTAGAACAGCATAAATTTCTCGCCGTTCTCCTCAACGATGCGACCGCCGCTCTCTTCGTGGCCCGCCAGCATGCCGCCAAGCATGACGAAATCGGCACCGCCGCCAAAGGCTTTCGCGACATCGCCCGGCGTGGTGCAGCCACCGTCGCTGACGATCATTCCGCCCAGACCATGCGCAGCATCGGCACATTCGATCACCGCAGAAAGTTGCGGATAACCGACGCCTGTTTTGACGCGAGTTGTACAAACAGAACCGGGGCCAATGCCAACTTTAACGATATCAGCACCGGAGAGGATAAGCTCCTCACACATTTCACCTGTCACGACGTTGCCAGCACAAATGGTTTTGGTCGGCCACGCTTCACGCGCTTTCGCAACGAACTGCACGAAGTGTTCAGAATAACCATTCGCCACATCAATACAAACGAAGTTTAATGCCGGGTTCAGGTCGAGAATCTGTTTAGTTTTTTCGAAATCCGCATCTGACGTGCCGGTAGAAACCATCACATGTTTCAGCACATCAGCGGAAGAATTGTTGATAAACGCTTGCCACTCTTCGACAGAATAGTGTTTATGCACAGCAGTCAGAATATCAAAAGAAGCCAGCGCAGAGGCCATAGAAAATGTGCCTACGGTGTCCATATTTGCGGCGATAATCGGCACGCCGGACCAGCTCTGACCTGAATGTTTGAAGGTGAATTGACGTTCCAGTTCAACATCGGAACGGCTTTTAAGAGTGGAGCGTTTAGGGCGGATGAGAACGTCTTTAAAACCTAACTTCAGATCTTCTTCAATACGCATGTGCGGATTCCTGGGGTTAATGGCTATAAGGGTAAGAGCGCAACTCCAGTGACGCTATCATACGCACTAATCAATGCGGCGCAAGACTGCGAAATTGTCTTTTTTTACGCTACAATCCCATAAATTTACCTGGTAAATAGTGAGCGAACGTTTCATCAATTTCGCTTTCGTGCGCTCATTTTTAACGTTTTGATAATCATGATGAATTCCCGGGAATATAAATTATGAGGTATATAGTTGCCTTAACGGGAGGCATTGGCAGTGGCAAGAGTACCGTTGCCAATGCGTTTGCTGATCTCGGAATTAACGTCATTGATGCCGATATTATTGCGCGTCAGGTGGTTGAACCAGGTGCACCTGCGCTACATGCCATTGCTGATCACTTTGGCGCTAACATGATTGCTGCTGATGGAACATTGCAGCGCCGGGCCTTGCGCGAGCGGATTTTCGCCAACCCGGAAGAGAAAAACTGGCTTAACGCCCTGCTACATCCGCTGATTCAGCAAGAGACGCAACACCAGATCCAGCAAGCATCTTCCCCCTATGTACTTTGGGTTGTGCCATTGCTGGTAGAAAACTCATTGTATAAAAAAGCGAATCGAGTGCTGGTGGTGGATGTCAGCCCAGAAACGCAACTTAAACGCACCATGCAGCGCGATGATGTCACTCGCGAGCATGTTGAACAAATTCTTGCTGCTCAGGCAACGCGCGAAGCCCGCCTTGCCGTGGCAGATGACGTCATTGATAATAACGGCGCACCGGATGCTATCGCATCGGATGTTGCCCGCCTGCACGCACACTATTTGCAGCTTGCGTCGCAGTTTGTCTCACAGGAAAAACCGTAATGCAGACCCAGGTCCTTTTTGAACATCCACTAAATGAAAAAATGCGTACATGGCTGCGCATTGAGTTTTTGATTCAGCAACTCACCGTTAATCTACCCGTCGTTGACTACGCTGGCGCTCTGCATTTCTTCCGCAATGTCAGTGAATTACTGGATGTTTTCGAGCGCGGCGAAGTCCGTACTGAGCTGTTGAAAGAACTTGACCGCCAGCAGCGCAAACTCCAGACCTGGATTGGCGTGCCTGGCGTGGACCAGAGCCGTATTGAAGCATTAATTCAGCAGTTAAAAGCGGCGGGGAGCGTATTAATTTCCGCGCCGCGTATCGGGCAATTTCTGCGTGAAGATCGTTTGATTGCTCTGGTGCGTCAGCGACTGAGCATCCCAGGCGGCTGTTGTAGCTTTGATTTACCTACATTGCACATTTGGCTGCATCTACCCCAGGCGCAGCGCGACAGCCAGGTAGAAACCTGGATTGCCAGTCTGAACCCGCTCACCCAGGCACTTACCATGGTGCTGGATTTAATTCGCCAGTCGGCCCCCTTCCGTAAACAAACCAGCCTGAATGGTTTTTATCAGGATAACGGTGGCGATGCCGACTTGCTGCGCCTGAATCTGTCGCTCGATTCACAGCTTTATCCGCAAATTTCCGGTCATAAGAGCCGTTTTGCCATTCGTTTTATGCCGCTGGACAGTGAAAACGGACAGGTACCGGAACGTCTGGATTTCGAACTGGCCTGTTGCTAAGGAGTAAAAATGTCAGAAACTATTACGGTGAATTGCCCAACCTGCGGGAAAACGGTGGTGTGGGGTGAAATCAGCCCGTTTCGGCCATTTTGTTCCAAACGTTGTCAGCTGATCGACCTAGGAGAATGGGCTGCTGAAGAAAAACGAATCCCCAGCAGTGGCGATCTTTCCGAAAGCGATGACTGGAGCGAAGAGCAGAAGTAATTGGGTGTAAAAGGTGAGATGTTGTCGGATGCAGCGCGAACGCCTTATCCGACCTGCAAGATCTTTTATATCAATGTGTTAAAAAATTGTAGGCCTGATAAGACGCGCCAGCGTCGCATCAGGCATCCAGTGTAAATGTTGGATGCCTTAACCGATCTACAGACACTTAAGCTTCGCAATTACCGGTTCATTGGCTGGCGGAAAATCATCTGCATTGAGGCTGGCCTGTGAAATCCACTCACTGGGCTGCCCTTCTTTACCCCACGGCTCCCCTTCCCAGCTTTCGACCAGCCAGAACCACAGTGTTATATGCCTGTCCGGGAATTCATATTCCAGTTTTTCAAATAGCGAATAATGTTGTGGGGTAATCCCGACTTCTTCCTGAAGTTCACGCACCACCGCCTGTTCCGGCGTTTCGCCCATTTCAATTTTACCGCCAGGAAACTCCAGTTTATTCGCCATGTGCGCATCTGCGGCGCGACGGGTTATAAAGATTTCATTGTTCTCGTTGCGAATAATACCTACCGCAATTTGCAGCTTTTTCATTGTCTTAAACCTATAAAAAAGGCGCAGAATCCTGCGCCTTTTACTTCAACTGTTAGCTTTATTGCAGGCGACCATGGCACTGCTTGTATTTTTTACCAGAACCGCACGGGCAAGGATCGTTACGTCCTACTTTGCGTTCACCGGTTTGCGCCGCCAGTGCAGCTGCGGCTGCAGAGTCGTCATCCTGATGGCTAAGCTGCTGCATTTGCGCTAAACGCTCGGCTTCCATACGACGCTGTTGTTCCAGCTCTTCAACCTCTTCAGGCATACGTACCTGGACTTTGCTCAGCGTGCTGATGACTTCATATTTCAGCGACTCCAGCATCGCTGCAAACATGGAGAACGATTCACGTTTGTATTCCTGCTTCGGATCTTTCTGTGCATAGCCACGCAGGTGGATACCTTGACGCAGATAATCCATCGCCGCCAGGTGCTCTTTCCACAGGGAGTCAAGCGTTTGCAGCATGACGCCTTTCTCGAAGTGACGCATCATCTCAGCGCCAACCACTTCTTCTTTACGCTGATACACTTCGATGGACTGCGCCAGAATACGCTCACGCAGCGTCTCTTCATGCAGTTCTGGCTCTTTGTCCAGCCACTCGGCAATCGGCAAATCGAGGTCGAAATCGTTCTTCAGACGTTCCTGCAGCCCCGGAATATCCCACATTTCTTCCAGCGACTGCGGCGGAATGTAGGCATCGATGGTCGCTTTGAACACATCTTCACGAATGCTGTTGATGGTATCGCTCACATCGCTGACATCCAGCAGTTCATTACGCTGGGAATAAATAGCGCGACGCTGATCGTTAGCCACGTCATCATATTCCAGCAGTTGCTTACGAATATCGAAGTTACGGCTTTCAACTTTACGCTGAGCGTTGGCAATCGCTTTGGTCACCCACGGGTGCTCGATGGCTTCGCCTGGTTTCATACCCAGTTTACGCATCATGCCGGAAACACGGTCAGAAGCAAAAATACGCATCAGCGCATCTTCCATCGACAGGTAGAAACGTGAAGAACCGGCATCCCCCTGGCGCCCAGAACGACCGCGTAGCTGGTTATCGATACGACGAGATTCGTGACGTTCTGTACCGATGATATGCAGACCACCTGCAGCCAGTACCGCATCGTGACGCACCTGCCAGTCGGCTTTGATTTTTTCAATTTGCTCTGCGGTCGGATTTTCCAGCGCGGCAACTTCTGCCTGCCAGCTACCACCGAGCACAATATCTGTACCACGACCCGCCATGTTAGTCGCGATAGTCACCGCCGCCGGATAACCCGCTTGTGCAACAATCGCTGCTTCGTTAGCGTGGAATTTGGCGTTCAGAACGTTGTGTTTGATACCGGCTTTGGTCAGCTCGTTTGACACCAATTCCGATTTTTCGATGGAGATAGTACCCACCAGCACTGGCTGGCCCTTCGCAGTACGCTCTTTGATATCTTCGATGATCGCCTGGATTTTTTCTGCTTCAGTCATATAGACCAGATCTGGCAGATCTTTACGAATCATCGGACGGTTGGTTGGAACAACAACGGTATCCAGTTTGTAGATTGAGCTAAATTCGAAAGCTTCGGTATCAGCAGTACCGGTCATGCCCGCCAGTTTTTCATACAAACGGAAGTAGTTCTGGAAGGTGATCGACGCCAGCGTCTGGTTTTCGTTCTGGATCTGTACTCCTTCTTTCGCTTCCACTGCCTGATGCAGGCCATCGGACCAACGACGTCCCTGCATGGTACGACCGGTGTGTTCGTCAACGATGATAACTTCACCATCTTTAACGATGTAGTCGACGTCTCGGGTAAACAGCGCATGAGCGCGCAGCGCCGCCGTTACGTGGTGCATCAGCATGATGTTGGCCGGAGAGTACAGAGACTCCCCTTCATCCATGATGCCTTCTTTCACCAGCAGTTCTTCAATCAGCACCAGACCACGTTCGGTCAGGTTCACCTGGCGAGATTTTTCGTCCACCGAGAAGTGGCCTTCGCCCTGGAAGGTTTCGGAGTCTTCTTTTTCCTGACGGATCAGGTGCGGAATAATTTTATTCACGCGTTTATACATTTCCGAGCTGTCTTCAGCCGGGCCGGAAATGATCAGCGGTGTACGCGCTTCATCGATGAGGATGGAGTCCACTTCGTCCACCAGCGCATAGTGCAGTTTACGTTGTACACGTTCTTCAGGGCTGAATGCCATGTTGTCGCGCAGGTAGTCAAAGCCGTATTCGTTGTTTGTACCGTAAGTGATGTCAGCTGCGTAAGCTTCGCGCTTTGCCGGTGCTGGCATGCCCGGCAAGTTGATGCCGACTGTCAGGCCAAGGAATTCAAACAGCGGACGGTTGTTTTCGGCGTCACGTTGCGCCAGGTAATCGTTGACGGTAACAACGTGTACCCCCTTACCGGTTAATGCGTTCAGGTAAGCAGGCAGCGTTGCGGTTAGGGTTTTACCTTCACCGGTACGCATTTCCGCGATGCAGCGTTCGTTAAGAACCATACCGCCGAGTAACTGAACGTCGAAGTGACGCATACCAAAGACGCGCTTACTTGCCTCACGCACCACAGCGAAAGCTTCTGGGATCAGATTTTCCAGCACTTCGCCTTTTTCCAGACGTGCACGAAACTCTGCGGTTTTCCCTTTCAGTTCTTCGTCGGAGAGTTTTTCCATCTCCGGTTCCATGGCATTGATGATGTTGACGACTTTGCGCATCCGGCGCAGGGTGCGATCGTTACGACTACCGAAAACTTTAGTTAATAATTTGATTAGCATAATAAAATCTCAAACGCCCCGCGTTGCGGAGTCAATAAAATGAAGTAAAGGTTTATTGTTGTTAGCTGAGGCGTTGAGGGCCAGCACGGATGCCTTGCGCCTGGCTTATCCAGACGGGCGTGCTGAATTTTGCTTGTGGGGTAAAATGCGCATAATCAATGCGATAACCCTTTTCAGACGGCGTGCCTTCCTGGGTCAACAGCGCGCTGAGCGTATCCAGTAATGCAAGATGTTGCGCCTGAAGAGACAAAGATTCTTCAGCAACGGGCAGCGTTTGCGGTGCCATTGCGAAGGAAAGATGACGGATTACCGTGCGAATGGCATGTTGATGCCAGTAATCAACGGAATAGTTCGAATTCGGGCGGCGCGTGTTCGCTTCCAGCATGGCCAATTGACCAAAGTTAACTTTGGCTGAAGGCTCGTGGTTGCGGGTTGTCGCTTTTGCGGGCGCGTTTGGTTCGGCGGCGTTGCTGAGCGCAGGCAAACCTAAACTCGCCGCGACCATCCCTAATAAGAGATGCGGCCAGAAGTAGCGTTTACCAAACTGTCGCCAGCGCGTCAGTATTCCACTCACGTTATTGCCATCCCGATCGTATTCAAACGTATTTAGCGCACAAATCTTATCATTAAAGCCTGAAGTCCACAGCACGAATGAAGATAAGTTGTGCGTAAAAGTGCTTAAGAAAACAGCGTTCGCACCGTTTTTTATCGTTCTTATAAAATTCAAAAAAAAACGACTGGTTCACCTGGCCGGAGAGAGTGCCAGATTTGCCAGTCGAATTTTATACGACAGTATAAATGTCGTTATGCCAGTACGGCTGAAGGCGCTTTGAAGGCCAACGGCAGTTCTGCGTCGTCCTGGAAGGTCACATATTCCCAGGCTTCCTGTTTTGCAAGGACAGCCTGCAGCAGTTTGTTATTCAGTGCATGACCAGATTTATAAGCGGTAAATGCACCAATAATATTGTGACCACACATGAACAAGTCACCGATCGCATCGAGCATTTTGTGACGCACAAATTCGTCTTCAAAACGCAGGCCGTCTTCGTTCAGTACGCGATAATCGTCAACAACGATGGCACAATCGAAGCTGCCGCCCAGGCACAAACCACGGGACTGCAGATATTCGATATCACGCATGAAACCGAACGTACGCGCACGGCTGATCTGGCGCATAAACGCATCAGCGGAGAAGTTCATCGCATAGCGCTGGTTGCTGGAATCAATAGCCGGATGGTTAAAATCGATGGTGA
Source organism: Escherichia sp. HH41S (assembly GCF_009820115.1). NCBI lineage: Bacteria > Pseudomonadati > Pseudomonadota > Gammaproteobacteria > Enterobacterales > Enterobacteriaceae > Escherichia > Escherichia sp. HH41S. The sequence goes on along the minus strand of NZ_VNXE01000061.1, from coordinate 368,938 downwards.
AATCCAGCGAAAAACCATTGTACGGCTTAAATTCAGCCCACTTATCGCCATCTTCGACACGAACAGTCTCTTTGATGCGAACAAATTTCTTGGCGCAGTTCAACTCGTCGATACCGGCGTCAAGCAGCAGGTATACAAACGGAGCGGCGCTGCCGTCCATGATCGGGATTTCCGGCGCGTTAACTTCGATAACAATGTTATCGATGCCCAGGCCCGCGAGAGCAGCATTGAGGTGCTCTACGGTTGAAATCCGTACATCATGCTCGTTGACCAGACACGTACAGAGCATGGTATCACGCACAGATTTGGCATCGGCCGGGAAATCTACCGGTGGATTCAAGTCGGTGCGACGATAGATGACCCCGGTGTTGGCCGGCGCAGGGCGTAACGTCAGGGTGACTTTCTTGCCGGTATGTAAACCGACACCCGTCGCCTGAACGATACGTTTAAGTGTCCTTTGTTTGATCATCGTATTATCTCGCCAAATTACCTATCCAACCGAAGTGTACTATACATTCGGCGGGCCAGTTTAGCACAAAGAGCCTCGAAACCCAAATTCCAGTCAATTCTTAATCAGCTTGCTTACGCAGGAATGCTGGGATATCCAGATAATCCGGCTCTTTCGCAGTTTGCGGTGCGTTGTCATTCACGACTTTAGCAACCGGTTTCTGCTCCTGAGTCAGCGGTGCCATCCCGTGCTGCTGGTAGCGATCCATCACTGGCTGCTGAACCTGCTTATTGGTCACCAGGGTGATTTCAGGACGTTTGTCCATACCGATACCTGTCGCAACAACGGTTACGCGCAGCTCGTCATTCATATCCGGGTCAAGAGAAGTACCGATAACGACAGTTGCGTTGTCGGATGCAAATGCACGGATGGTGTTACCTACCGTTTCGAACTCATCCAGACGCAGGTCGAAGCCCGCCGTGATGTTAACCAGCACGCCGCGCGCGCCAGACAGATCGATATCTTCCAGCAGCGGAGAGGAGATTGCCATTTCAGCAGCTTCTTCCGCACGGTCTTCGCCGCTCGCCACACCAGAACCCATCATTGCGTAGCCCATTTCAGACATTACGGTACGTACGTCTGCAAAGTCCACGTTCATCAGGCCTGGACGAGTAATCAGTTCAGCGATACCTTGCACAGCACCTTTCAGTACATCGTTCGCTGCGCCAAATGCATCCAGCAGGGAGATACCGCGGCCCAAGACTTTCAGCAGTTTGTCGTTAGGGATAGTGATCAGAGAGTCCACATGCTTGGACAGTTCAGTGATCCCCTGCTCAGCGAATGCCATACGCTTCTTGCCTTCAAAGTTGAAAGGCTTAGTCACGACAGCAACGGTCAGGATCCCCAAATCTTTTGCCACTTCAGCGACAACTGGTGCTGCACCAGTACCGGTACCACCACCCATACCCGCAGCAATAAAGACCATGTCTGCACCTTCCAGCGCCGCACGCAGTGCATCGCGATCCTCATCAGCCGCATTACGGCCAACTTCTGGATTTGCGCCAGCTCCCAGTCCTTTGGTGATACCGCTACCGATTTGAATCGTCTGTCCAACCGCTGTTTTACGCAGCGCTTGTGCATCGGTATTTACCGCGAAGAATTCAACACCTTCAATGCGCTCGCGCACCATGTGTTCAACAGCATTACCGCCGCCGCCGCCGACGCCGATGACTTTAATCACCGCGTCATTGGTAAGTTCCATTGGTTCAAACATAGTTTCTCTCCGATTTGTGCCTGTCGCCTGAGGCCGTAATTATCGTCGACCTCATAAAAATTAAAACTCTTTTCGCAGCCAACTATTGAGTCGCTTGATCCACGAGCCAACTGATGCTGTAACACGTTTTTCTACTTCAGCTTCACCGTTAAGATGTGACTCTTTCCCGTAGTGAAGCAATCCCACCGCCGTCGAATAATACGGCTCCTGAGCATAATCCGTTAAACCGGTAATGTTCAGCGGCGCGCCGATGCGCACCTGCGTATGAAACACGCGCTGAGCACAGGCTGCAAGACCTTCGATCTGCGCTGCGCCACCAGTTAAAACAATGCCTGCCGCCAGGTGATGTTTAACCCCTTGTTGGCGAAGCTTTTCCTGCAACTGCAATATCTCTTCGTTGACCAGGTTGAGCAGCTCGGTATAGCGCGGCTCGATCACCTCTGCCAGGGTCTGACGTTGCAGACTCCGCGGTGGACGACCGCCTACGCTAGGCACTTCCACGCTCTCATCTTTTCCAACGATGGAACCCAGTGCACAACCGTGGCGAACTTTAATCGCTTCGGCGTCGCTTGGCGGCGTGCCAAAGGCGTAAGCGATATCACTGGTCACGACATTGCCAGCATAAGGAATTACCTTAGTGTGGCGCAATGCCCCACCGGTATAAACGGCGATATCCATTGTACCACCACCGATATCGACGACGCAGACACCCAGTTCACGTTCATCTTCCGTCAATACCGAATAACTTGATGCCAGTCCGGCAAATATCAGTTGGTCAACTTTCAGCCCACAACGTTCAACCGCTTTGACGATGTTTTTCGCCATATCGTTGTGACATGTGATCAGGTGCACTTTTGCCTGCATCCGCACGCCCGAAAGTCCTACCGGATTCTTGATCCCTTCCTGATAGTCAATCGCATACTCTTGCGGGATCACATGCAGCACACGATGCTCATCGCGCACACGCACTGATTTCGCGGTATGGACGACGTTTTCCACATCTTCTTGCGTCACTTCTTCTTCAGAAATAGGCACCATACCAATTTCATTCTGGCAGCTGATGTGCTTACCAGAAAGCGCCAGATATACCGAAGAGATCTGACAATCTGCCATCAATTCTGCCTGGTCAATGGCGCGTTGTACGCACTTGACCACGGATTCGAGGTCGTTCACCCCGCCTTTATCCATACCACGCGACGGGCAGCTGCCCACGCCAATGATATTGACCATACCGTCGGGCAGAACTTCCCCTACTAAAGCGGCAACCTTCGCGGTACCAATCTCCAGTCCTACTACCAGTTTTCTGTCCGTCGCCTTGATCATTGTTGTTCTGCCTGTGCCTGATTTTGTTGCTGAGTAGATTCCTCTGGCGGCAAGGGCGCCCAGCCTACTGCCGCTCCAGAGTCATAACGCAAATCAACGTAGCTAATCCGTTTGCCATCGGTTTGCGCCTGCTGCTGTAAAACCGGATAAAGTTCTACAAAGCGAGCCAAACGTTTCATCGTATCGCCCCGGCCAAGATTGAGCTTAATATCGTTATTCAGCGTCAACTGCCAGGAACGCCGCGCGGTCATCGCCGCTTCCTTCAGAGTAAATCTGTCCTTTGCCAGCATCTGCCCCATTTCGCGATAGCCCTGCAACACTTCATTGGCGCTGCCTTCCGGGCCATACAGCATTGGAAGCACCTGCTTGCTGGTGCGATCTGGTGGTACGCTGAAAGTGTTTCCTTCCGCGTCTACCATATGTTGATCATTCCACCGCGCAATCGGCACATATTCAACCAGATGAATCTTCAATTCATCAGGCCACTGCTTTCTGACGCTCACCTGCTTAATCCACGGCAGGCGTTGTTCTATTTGCGTCTGGATGATGTTGACATCCTGGGTCATAAAGGTACCTGGCTCACCCAATGCCAGGATCGACTGCCGGATATCGTCATTACGCGTGTAATGGCGTTCACCGGTCAACACCAGCTTTGAGAGCGGCAGGCGTTGCGCATCTTCCATCCAGCCCAACACGACCCAGCCGCTCACCAACACTGTCGTTAAAACGGTCAGCAGGAAAAGGATCCCCGCCAGACGCGTTCCATTATTGCGGCGAGAAGAAACCTCTTCTTCGCTGTTTCGCGTGTTCAGAGCAGCCTGCGACATATTAGTCCGCCAGTTCCAGAATTCGTACTACCAACTGCGAGAAGCTCATACCTGCCTGACGTGCCGCCATCGGCACCAGGCTGTGGCTGGTCATACCCGGTGAGGTATTGGCCTCCAGCAGATAAAACTGTCCATCGCTGTCCAGCATAACGTCAATACGTCCCCATCCTTTGCAACCTAACGTCGTCCATGCTTTCAGCACTAATGCCTGCAAATTGGCCTCTTGTGACGCTTCCAGACCTGCGGGGCAGAAATACTGTGTCTCATCAGAGAGATACTTCGCCTCATAATCATAGAAGGTTCCGGCCGGTTGAATACGTATTGACGGTAAAATTTCTTCACCAAGTATCGCAACCGTGAACTCCGGCCCACTTAGCCATTTTTCAATCAATACTTCTTCATCGTGCTGAAATGCCAATCTTAATGCATCTTGTAGAGCATTTTCTGCTACTACTTTTGACATTCCCACACTGGAACCTTCGCGGCTCGGCTTAACGATAACCGGCAAACCTAAGGCAGAAATTTCTGCTAACTGCTTATCGCTCAGGCCTTTTTCAAACTCTGCGCGGGTTAATGCTACCCACGGCGCTACCGGTAAACCAGCGCCCTGCCAAAGCAATTTGCTGCGTAGTTTATCCATTGAAAGCGCAGATGCCATCACTCCGCTGCCGGTATAAGGCAAGCCCATCAGCTCGAGCATACCCTGCAGCGTGCCATCTTCACCGCCGCGACCATGTAGCGCGATAAACACTTTCTGAAAGCCCATCGACTTCAGTTGCGTCACGTCGACTTCTTTCGGGTCGACAGGATACGCGTCAATACCGCCTTCACGCAGCCCGGCTAACACCGCTGCACCAGAATTCAGAGAAACTTCCCGCTCAGCGGAGGTCCCGCCCAACAGGACCGCGATTTTATCAGTCATGTTGTTCTTCCTCCGGAGTTTGCGGCTTCAGTTTGATTTCAGCTAAAGAACGAGCAATTTTTCCGATATTACCGGCCCCCTGAACGAGAATCAGGTCGTTACCGGTTAATACTGGTGCTAGCATTTCGGCTACCTGCGCCGGGTCCGGCACCAGAATGGGATCAATTTTCCCACGTCCACGAATTGTGCGACACAGCGAACGGCTGTCCGCTCCCGGAATTGGCGCTTCGCCAGCCGGATACACTTCCAGCATCAACAGGGTATCAACCTGCGTCAGCACATTGGCGAAATCATCATACAGGTCGCGCGTACGGGTAAAACGGTGCGGCTGAAACAGCATTACCAGGTTTTTATCCGGCCAGCCTGCACGCGCCGCTTTAATGGTGGCATCCACTTCGGTCGGATGGTGACCGTAGTCATCAACCAGCATTGCCGTACCGCTTTTACCATTCACTGGCTCCAGCGGGAATTCACCGAGGAAATCAAAACGACGGCCTGTCCCCTGGAAACTCTCCAGCGCACGCAAAATAGCCTCGTCGTCAATCCCCTCTTCCGTGGCAACAGCGACCGCAGCTGCGGCATTCAGCGCGTTATGACGGCCTGGCGCATTCAGGGTAACGCGCATCGGCTCTTTGTCCTGGCGCAGCAGCGTAAAGTGCCCCTGCGGACCAATCTGCTGATAATCTTCTACACGCACGTCGGCATCTTCGCTGAAGCCGTAAGTCGTGGTCTGACGCCCCACACGCGGTAACAATTCGCGGATCACCGGATCATCTACACACATCACCGCACGACCGTAAAACGGCAGGTTGTGCAGAAAATTAATAAAGGTCTGTTTTAAATTCTCAAAGTCGCCCTGGTAGGTATCCATGTGGTCGGCTTCGATATTGGTGACAATCGCCACCATCGGTTGCAAATGGAGGAACGATGCATCGCTCTCATCCGCTTCGGCAATCAGGTATCGACCATGCCCCAAACGCGCATGAACACCCGCCGCTTTTACCAGCCCGCCGTTAACGAAGGTTGGGTCGAGCCCCGCTTCTGCGTAGATGCTGGAAACCATCGCGGTGGTTGTCGTTTTGCCGTGCGTTCCGGCAATGGCGATGCCATGACGAAAACGCATTAACTCAGCCAGCATTTCCGCGCGACGAATCACCGGAATACGCGCTTCATGAGCTGCGACAATTTCCGGGTTATCGGCAGAAATCGCGCTGGAAACAACGACCACACTGGCATCACGTACGTTTTCCGGGCGATGGTTGAAATAAATCGTCGCTCCCAGATTCATTAACTGTTGCGTGACCGGATTTGGCGCTAAATCGGAACCACTGATCTGATAACCTTCATTGGCCAGAACTTCGGCAATACCGCCCATACCGGCACCACCGATGCCGACAAAATGTATGTGCCGAACGCGACGCATTTCGGGCACGATGGAACGCAGTTTTGCCAATTGTTGTGTATTCATTCTTTACGCCATTAACTTCTTACATTCATACGATGCAAAAGGCATCGCTACAATTACGCCCGGGCAGCCCGGCTCACTTCATTTGCCACTCGCTCGGTGGCATCCGGAATGGATGCAGCACGGGCGCGTTCTGCCATGGTTAATAAGGTTTCTCGCGACCACCCGGCCAGGGTGTTGGCGACAGCATCCACAGTAAGCTGTGGCTGCTCGATAATTTTGGCTGCGCCCGCTTTTTCCAGCGGTAGCGCATTCCAGTATTGCTGGCGGTCTTTATGTTGAAACGGCACAAACAATGCCGGTAGCCCCGCTGCGGCAATTTCACTCACCGTTAACGCACCGGAGCGGCAAACGACGACATCCGCCCACGCATACGCCGCCGCCATATCATCAATAAATTCCGTCACTTTATGCTGCGGTTGCCCCGCTTCCGCATACGCCTGTTCAACGGATTGTTGCGAACCTTTGCCGCTCTGATGCCAGATAGTGACTGAATCACCCAGTTTCGCAGCAACCTGCGGCATTGTCTGGTTAAGAATGCGTGCGCCCTGGGAACCACCCACTACCAACACACGAACCGGACCTTCACGTCCAGCCAAACGTTGCTGTGGCAACGGCAGCGCCAGCACATCGGTACGCACCGGGTTACCCACCACTTCCGCATTAGGGAAAGCGCCTGGAAACGCCTGCATCACTTTGGTGGCAATCTTCGCCAGCCATTTATTGGTTAAGCCCGCAATACCGTTTTGTTCATGAAGTACAACCGGAATGCCTAACGACCACGCTGCCAGTCCACCTGGACCTGATACGTAGCCGCCCATACCGAGCACCACATCAGGTTTGAACGCTTTCATAATCGCCCGTGCCTGACGCCAGGCGTTAAAAATACGCAGAGGCGCAGCTAACAGTGCTTTTATACCTTTACCACGCAGACCAGAGATACGAATGAAATCAATTTCGATGCCATGTTTTGGCACTAAGTCCGCTTCCATACGGTCGGCAGTCCCCAGCCAGCGAACTTGCCAACCCTGAGCCATTAGATGGTGCGCAACCGCCAGTCCCGGGAACACATGTCCACCGGTTCCGCCGGCCATCACCATTAATCGCTTTCCTTGACCACTCATCGTGAACCTCGTACAAACGCCTGCGCTTTCTCCAGACGCGTTTCATAATCAATACGCAACAGCATCATGATGGCTGTCGACATAATCAGTAAGCTCGAACCACCGTAACTGATCAGCGGCAATGTCAGACCTTTGGTCGGTAACATCCCCGCTGCCGCGCCTACGTTAACCAGTGCCTGGAAACTAAACCAGATGCCAATGGAACAGGCGAGAAAACCGGAAAAACGATGGTCAATTTCTAATGCTTTACGGCCAATCGACATCGCACGAAAAGCGACGAAGAATACCATTAAAAGTGCCAGCACCACACCGACATACCCCAGTTCTTCGCCGATAATGGCGAAAATAAAGTCAGTGTGTGCTTCCGGCAGATACTCCAGTTTTTGAACCGAGTTACCTAAACCTTGCCCCCACAGTTCGCCGCGACCAAACGCCATCAGCGATTGCGTTAACTGATAGCCGCTACCAAAGGGATCTTCCCACGGATTCCAGAATGCGGTAACACGGCGGATACGGTACGGTTCGGCGAGGATCAGTAACACAACCGCTGAAATCCCCATGCCGATAATGGCAATGAACTGCCACAATTTCGCCCCCGCCAGGAACAACATCGCCAGCGTGGTCACAAACAGCACCACCACCGTACCAAGGTCTGGCTGTGCCAGCAGTAACACTGCCAACACCAAAATCACGCCCATCGGTTTCAAGAAGCCGCGCAGGTTATTACGCACTTCGTCGCCTTTACGCACCAGATAGTTGGCGATATAGCAAAACAGCGACAGTTTTGTCAGCTCCGCAGGCTGGATACGCAGCAAGCCGAGATCGATCCAACGCGATGCCCCTTTAACAGAGCTACCCACTACCAGAACGATCATCAACAGGATGATTGAACCGAGTAGCATCGTAGCGCTGTAACGTTGCCAGAACTCCATCGGCAGACGCAGCGTAATGATCGCCAGAATGAACGCCAGGATCAGGTAGACGCCATCACGCTTAGCGAAGAAAAAGGGATCGTTAGTCAAGCGTTGTCCGATAGGCATTGATGCGGACGTCACCATGATAAAGCCGATCGCCGCGAGGCCGAAGGTCAGCCACAGTAAGGTGCGATCGTACATGATCAGGCTGTCGGTATCTTTTTCCCGCGAGCCCATCACCCAGCCCTTTAGCGCCGTGGAGATCCAGACCAGGATACTGAATCCTGGCAGGCGCGGCATTTTCAGGCGAGGGAGAGATAAACGCATCAACCTAACTCCTTCGCCAGACGGGCAAACTCATTGCCTCGTTGTTCAAAGTTCTTGAATTGATCAAGGCTGGCACAGGCCGGGGAGAGCAGAACCATATCTCCTGGTTGAACACGCGGAGCCAGCAAGCGCATCGCCTGTTCCATGGTTTCGGTTTGTTCTGCCACTTCCGGGCGCAGTGCCGCCAGCTGTGCGCCGTCACGACCGAAACAATACAAACGTACGTTATCGCCATTCAGGTAACGTGCCAGCGGACTAAAGTCCGCCGATTTACCATCGCCGCCCAGCAACAAATGCAGCGTGCCATCTACGTGCAGGCCATTGAGCGCCGCTTCCGTACTGCCGACATTGGTCGCTTTCGAGTCGTTAATCCAGCGCACACCGTTATGTTCCAGCACCACTTCAAAGCGATGCGGTAGACCAGTGAACGTAGTTAACGCTTTCAGGCTACTGGCGCGTGGCAAACCAGCTGCGTCTGCCAGAGCCAGTGCCGCCAGCGCATTGGTGTAGTTATGCTGACCGGAAAGTTTCATCTCTTTCACGTTCAACACTTTCTCGCCTTTCACCCGCAGCCAGGTTTCACCCTGCTGATGATTCAAGTGATAGTCGCCCATATTGATACCAAAGCTAACGCAACGTTCATCCGCACCACGAATCGGCATTGTTAAGGCATCATCAGCATTAACCACGCAAACTTTCGCATTTTCATAAATGCGCAGTTTTGCCGCACGATACTGCTGTAAACCAAATGGATAGCGATCCATATGATCTTCTGTCACGTTCAGAATGGTCGCTGCCACCGCCTGTAAACTGGAGGTGGTTTCCAGCTGGAAGCTCGACAGCTCGAGCACGTACAGTTCGCACTCAGCATCCAACAGCATCAACGCGGGCAGGCCAATGTTGCCACCCACGCCAACGTTAACGCCCGCCGCTTTCGCCATTTCACCCACTAGTGTGGTGACCGTGCTTTTGCCATTAGAACCGGTGATCGCCACGATTGGTGCTTGTGCTTCACGACAGAACAGTTCGATATCGCCAACAATTTCGATTCCGGCATCAGCGGCAGCGCTTAAGGAAGGATGCGCCAATGCAATGCCGGGACTGGCGACGATCAGATCAGCCGCCATCAGCCAGTCGTCATTAAGACCGCCCGTGTGGCGTTCTACGGCTTCGGGTAATTTATCCAGGCCAGGCGGTGTCATACGCGTATCCATAACGCGCGGCGTCACACCGCGAGCGAGGAAAAAGTCCACGCAAGAAAGCCCGGTGAGGCCCAGGCCGATAATGACGACATTTTTACCCTGGTAATCAGCCATGATTAACGTACCTTCAGCGTTGCCAGACCAATCAGGACCAGCATCAGCGAAATAATCCAGAAACGTACAATGACGCGCGGTTCCGGCCAGCCTTTCAGTTCATAGTGGTGATGAATCGGTGCCATGCGGAAAATACGTTGTCCGCGCAGTTTAAAGGAGCCGACCTGCAAAATAACCGACAGAGTTTCAACGACAAACACGCCGCCCATAATCACCAGCAGGAATTCCTGACGCAGCAGTACGGCGATAATGCCCAGCGCGCCACCTAACGCCAGCGAACCTACATCGCCCATAAAGACCTGCGCCGGATAGGTGTTAAACCACAAGAAGCCCAGCCCTGCCCCGACTATCGCGGTACAGACAATGACCAGTTCCCCGGCGTGTCGCAGATACGGTATGTGTAAATAGCTGGCAAAATTCATGTTGCCGGTTGCCCATGCCACCAGCGCAAAACCACCGGCGACGAATACAGTCGGCATAATCGCCAGGCCATCAAGACCATCGGTCAGGTTTACCGCGTTGCCGGTGCCCACAATGACGAAGTAAGCCAGCAGAATGTAGAACAGCCCCAACTGCGGCATCACATCTTTAAAGAACGGGACCACCAGCTGCGTTGCAGGCGTGTCTTTCCCGGCAAGGTACAAAGCAAAAGCAACACCCAGCGCAATAACCGACATCCAGAAATACTTCCAGCGAGCAATCAACCCCTTGGTGTCTTTACGCACCACTTTGCGATAGTCATCAACGAAGCCAATAACACCGTAACCGACCAGCACGACCAACACGCACCAGACATACGGGTTGGACGGGTATGCCCACAGCAGCACGGAGATCACAATCGCTGTCAGGATCATAATCCCGCCCATAGTCGGCGTACCGCGCTTGCTGAAGTGTGATTCAGGACCGTCGTTACGCACCACCTGACCAAAGGAGAGTTTTTGTAAATGAGCAATCATGCGCGGGCCCATCCACAATGAGATGAACAGCGCAGTCAGCAGGCTGACGATGGCGCGAAACGTCAGATAGGAAAAGACGTTAAAGCCGGAATAATATTTGACCAAATGTTCGGCCAGCCAAACTAACATGTCCCATTCTCCTGTAAAGCGCGTACTACCTCTTCCATGGCAGCACTACGTGAACCCTTAACTAAAATTGTAATTACCTGTTGCTCAGCAATCAGTGATTTAAGACGTGTGATAAGCGCAGTTTTATCGGCAAAATGTTCACCAACGCCGCTGGCGGTACTGATAGCATGGCTTTGTTTACCCACACTTAACACGCGGTCAATACCCGCCGCCTTCGCCGCTTCGCCCACCTGTACATGGCAGGCCTCGCTTTCAGCGCCCAGTTCCGCCATATCGCCCACCACCAGCACACGGTAGCCCGGCATTTCAGCCAGTACCTGAACAGCGGCGGTCATGGAGCCGACGTTAGCGTTGTAGGAGTCGTCGAGCAGCAACTGATTTTCCGCCAGTTGAATGGGGAACAGACGGCCAGGAACAGCTTTCAGATTTGCCAGCCCCGCTTTAATAGCATCAAGCGTTGCGCCCACGGACATGGAGAGCGCAGCGGCTGCCAGAGCATTCGCAATATTGTGACGCCCCGGCAACGGCAGCAGAACATCGACGCTACCCGTTGGGGTTTGCAGCGTAAATTCCGTACCGTGCGAGGTCACGTGGATATTGGTGGCGGTGAAATCGCTGTTGTTAGCATTCGGTGAGAAGCGCCACACTTTGCGTGAGCCAATCACACTCTGCCAGTTCAGCCAGTCGTTGTTGTCGGCATTCATAATGGCGATACCGTTTTCCGGCAGGCCGCTAAAGATTTCACCTTTCGCTTTCGCGACACCCGCAAGCGAGCCAAAACCTTCCAGATGCGCCGCTGCCAGGTTGTTGACCAGCGCCGCTTCCGGGCGAGTCAGACTCACAGTCCAGGCAATTTCGCCCTGATGGTTCGCGCCAAGTTCAATTACTGCGTAATCGTACTCTGGCGTTAAGCGCAACAGCGTCATCGGTACACCGATGTCGTTGTTGAGATTGCCTGCCGTATAAAGCGTGTTGCCACACTGGCTTAAAATCGCTGCCGTCATCTCTTTAACGGAGGTTTTGCCGGAGGAACCGGTCAGAGCAACCACGCGCGCCGGAACTTGCTGGCGAACCCATGCAGCCAGTTCACCAAACGCCAGACGAGTATCCTTGACGATTACCTGCGGCAGATCGATATCCAGCGGACGGCTAACCAGTAGTGCCCCCGCACCGCCAGCTTTCGCCTGTTCAGCAAAATCATGGGCATCGAAACGTTCGCCTTTCAGGGCAACAAACAGGCAGCCCGGCGTCAGTTTTCGCGTGTCAGTGGTTACAGCATCAAGGGTAATATCTGCACCTTGCAGTTCACCGTTGAGAATATCGGTAAGTTGGCTAAGGGTTACGCTAATCATGCAATCACCCCCAGCAGACGCGCCACCGTGACACGATCGGAGTAGTCCAGACGCTGATTGCCAACAATCTGGTAATCCTCATGACCTTTGCCCGCGACCAGTACCACATCATTCTCTTTAGCCTGCATAACGGCGCAAGTCACCGCTTCAGCACGGCCTTCCATCACTTTGGCATGTCCGGCATCTAACATTCCCGCCAGAATATCGTTGATGATAGCGCGCGGTTCTTCGGTACGCGGGTTATCGTCCGTTACCACCGCCACGTCAGCAAATTCTTCCGCAATCGCGCCCATCAGTGGACGCTTACCTTTATCGCGATCGCCACCACAGCCAAAGACGCACCACAGCTTGCCTGCACAGTGAAGACGTGCAGCCTGCAAGGCTTTTTCCAATGCATCCGGCGTATGCGCGTAATCCACCACCACCGTTGGTTTGCCAGGCGCAGTGAACACTTCCATACGCCCGCAGACGGGCTGCAGACGAGCAGCGGTTTTCAGCAGATCAGCCAGTGGATAGCCCAGCGCCAGCAGCGTCGCCAGCGCCAGCAGCAGGTTGCTGACGTTAAAAGCGCCCATCAGATGGCTTTCAATTTCGCCATCGCCCCAGCTTGAGCTAAAGCGAATAGTCGCACCGCTGTCGTGATAGTTCACTTCAGTCGCTTTCAACCAGCGTCCGTGACAGTTCGGATTGATATGACCTTCCATTGATACCGCAACCGCGTCCGGCAGTTTTGCCAGCCAGCGGCGGCCCACTTCATCGTCGGCGTTAATAATCGCCTGACCGCAATGATGCTCAGAATAAAGCAGCCATTTCGCCGCTTCGTAGTGTTCCATATCACCATGGTAATCAAGGTGATCGCGGCTCAAGTTGGTAAAGACTGACGCCGCAAATTTCAATGCCGCCACACGGTGCTGTACCAGCCCGTGGGAGGAAACTTCCATTGCGCAAAAAGTCGCGCCCTGATCCACCAGCCCCGCCAGCTCATGCTGAACATCGACTGCCGAACCGGTGGTATTTTCTGTCGGGATCACTTTTCCCAGCAGGCCGTTACCAACGGTGCCCATTACCGCGCTGGTTTCGCCAAGCAGTTGGCTCCACTGCGCCAACAGCTGGGTAGTCGTGGTTTTGCCGTTGGTGCCCGTTACGCCCACGAGACGTAAATTGTCAGAGGGTTCATGGTAAAAGCGGCCCGCCAGTGCAGATAAACGCTCATTGAGCTGGCTGAGATAGATGACTGGTACGCCGTGCATTTCACGGATTTCACCGTCGGTCGCCTCATCTTTCGCCTCTGCAATAATGGCAGCCACACCTTGCGCTATCGCCTGCGGGATATATCGACGCCCGTCCGCCTGATGACCTACTACAGCTACAAAGAGATCGCCCGCCGCAGCCACACGGCTGTCGAGTGTCATCTCTCGCAGTGCTCGCGAAGGTGCGTCTGGCACCCACGGAGCAAGAAGGTCGCGCAAATTACGATCTGCCACCTGTCCCCTCGCCTTGATTAATCACAAATTCATTTTTATCACCCGTTGTCAGCGCATCCGGCTCGATGTTCATGGTACGCAATACGCCGCCCATGATGGCACCAAAGACCGGCGCGGAAACGGCGCCGCCGTAGTATTTACCCGCCTGCGGATCGTTGATAACAACAACCAGCGCGAAGCGCGGCTGACTCGCAGGCGCAACGCCTGCGGTATAAGCAATATATTTATTGATGTAGCGACCGTCCGGCCCGACCTTTTTCGCGGTACCGGTTTTAATGGCGATACGATAGCCTTTAATCGCCGCCTTCACGCCGCCGCCGCCCGGTAGCGCCACGCTTTCCATCATATGCACTACGGTGCGAACAATGGATTCCGGGAAGACACGTTCACCGGGAACCGGGGGGTCAACTTTGGTAATCGACAGTGGGCGATAAATGCCGTAGCTGCCGATAGTTGCGTAGACTCGCGCTAACTGTAACGGTGTTACCATTAGCCCGTAGCCGAAAGAGAAGGTGGCCCTCTCTATGTCAGACCACCGTTGTTTTTGAGGATATAAGCCACTGCGTTCTCCGACCAACCCCAAATTGGTCGCTTTTCCCAGTCCAAAACGTGAGTAAGTATCTACTAACGCTGAGGACGGCATCGCTAACGCCAGTTTGGAAACACCGACGTTACTCGACTTCTGTAATACCCCGGTCAGGGTTAATTCGCTGTAGCGTGCCACGTCTTTGATTTCGTGGCCATTAATCCGATAAGGAACGGTATTCAGTACCGAGTTTTCTCGCACCACGCCACGTTGCAACGCGGTCATCACCACCATCGGTTTGACCGTTGAGCCAGGTTCAAACACGTCGGTGATGGTACGGTTACGCATCGCCTCTTTCGGCGTGCCACTCAGATTGTTTGGGTTGTATGACGGGCTGTTAGCCATCGCCAACACTTCACCGGTGTTGACATCCACCAGCACGGCACTACCGGATTCAGCCTTGTTAAAGGCCACCGCGTTATTCAGTTCGCGATAAACCAGCGCCTGCAGGCGTTCATCAATACTCAACGCCAGGTTGTGTGCCGCCTGACTGTCGGTGGAAGAGATATCTTCAATTACGCGACCATAGCGGTCTTTACGCACAATGCGCTCGCCAGGCTGCCCGGTAAGCCATTTATCGAAACTCTTCTCGACGCCCTCAATCCCCTGACTATCGACGTTAGTAAAGCCGATGAGGTGAGCGGTCACTTCGCCAGACGGATAGTAACGGCGAGATTCTTCACGTAGATGAATCCCCGGCAGCTTCAGTTTTTTGATGTACTCTGCCATGTCAGGGTTTACCTGACGCGCCAGATAAATAAAGCGCCCTTTCGGGTTAGCGTTAATGCGAGCTGAGAGCTGATCCAATGGAATGTTGAGCGCGTTAGCCAACGCCTTCCAGCGGTCACCGACGCTGATACCACCAGCGTCATGCACCTCTTTCGGGTCAGCCCAAATCGCTTTTACCGGCACGCTCACCGCTAACGGGCGACCAGAACGGTCAGTAATCATGCCGCGGGAGGTGGAAACTTGCTGAACGCGAAGAGAACGCATGTCGCCCTCTTTTACCAGCATATCCGGGGAGATAACTTGTAACCACGCTACGCGTCCGAGCAGAAAAGCCAGCGCCAGGAGAATACAGCCGCATAACAACGCAAAACGCCAACTGATAAAGTTGGCATGTTCTTCCTGACGTTTTGGTTTCTGCGTTTTCGCCGCTGCTTTCATGCGTCGCGTTTATCCTTATTTTTGCACTACGATATTTTCTTGTGACGGATCAACATGCTGCATTTGCAGCTTTTCCGTGGCGATCCTTTCCACCCGGCTATGGTCGCCGAGCGCATTCTCTTCAAGGATCAGGTTGCGCCATTCAATGTCTAAAGCATCTCGCTCCAGCACCAGTTGTTCGCGCTGAGCGGTCAGCAAACGGGTGTGGTGCGCCGTGGTTACCACGGTCACCGCCGTCAAAATAATGCAAATGAACAGGCAGAGTGGCAGCTTCCCAAATCGCAATAGATCGTCACCGATAACACCAGGCAATGCATGGCGCTCGTGGCTTCCCATCGATCCTTTAACTTTGCTTAGAGCTTCTGTCACTCTGCTGATCATGCGTTCGTCCTCTCTGCAATACGCAGAACTGAACTACGGGCACGAGGGTTCTCAGCCACCTCTTCTTCGCCCGGCATTAACTTGCCTAGTGCTCGCAGCTGACGGCCACCCAGTTTTTTGAGCTGCTCTTCAGTCATCGGTAACCCTGCCGGAACTTGCGGACCGCGGCTGTTTTCACGCATAAAGCGCTTCACAATGCGGTCTTCCAGCGAGTGGAAGCTGATAATTGAAAGCCGCCCCCCCGGGGCCAGCACGTTGAGCGAGCTTTTTAGCGCCTGCTCTATCTCCTCCAGTTCACTGTTTACCCAAATGCGCACCGCCTGGAAGGTACGGGTCGCGGGATGTTTAAACTTATCTTTCACCGGCGTTGCGGCAGCCACGACTTCCGCCAGTTCTTTGGTGCGGGTCATCGGCTGTTCGCGGTTTCGCTCGACAATGGCACGGGCAATGCGTTTGGCAAAACGCTCTTCGCCGTAGGTTTTCAATACCCAGGCGATATCAGCTTCTTCTGCGGTTTGCAGCCACTCAGCAGCGGATTGGCCGCGGGTTGGGTCCATACGCATGTCCAGCGGGCCATCGCGCATAAAGGAAAAGCCGCGTTCAGCATCATCAAGTTGCGGTGAAGAGACGCCAAGATCGAGGAGAATGCCGTCGATCTTGCCGATAAGATCGCGCTCGGCAACATATTCGCCCAGCGCGGAGAAAGGTCCGTGGATGATGGAGAAGCGCGGATCATCAATAGTCTTCGCAACGGCGATAGCCTGCGGGTCGCGATCGATCGCCAGCAAACGCCCCTCTTCGCCAAGCTGCGAGAGGATCAGACGTGAGTGACCACCGCGACCAAAAGTCCCATCAATGTAGATGCCATCAGGACGGATATTGAGGCCATTAACGGCTTCATCCAGCAGCACCGTAGTATGTTTATAGTTTTCCATCATTTTATAGAGACAAGTCCTGCAGTCGCTCCGATAAGTCTCCAGTAGCCAACTGCTCTGCGTCGATATCTTCCTTGACCTGTTGATGCCAGGTTGTTTCATCCCACAGCTCAAACTTGTTGAACTGTCCAACCAGCATCACTTCTTTTGTCAGACCGGCATGTTGCCGCAGTACTGGCGCGATTAACAATCGACCGGCGCCATCCATCTGACATTCGCTGGCATGACCTAACAGAAGGCGCTGCACACGGCGCTCAACCGGGTTCATGCTCGACAGACGCGATAATTTTTGCTCGATAATTTCCCATTCAGGCAGGGGGTAAAGCAGCAGGCACGGGTGATGAATGTCAATGGTGCAAACCATTTGACCGGCAGCGTTCTCAAGCAGCTGTTCCCGATAACGGGTAGGCACTGATAAGCGCCCTTTGCTGTCGAGATTGACTAACGTTGCTCCCCGGAACATGCCAGCCTCACCCCTTATTCCCACTTTGCCCCACAATTTCCCA
Organism: Escherichia sp. HH41S; assembly: GCF_009820115.1. Lineage (NCBI taxonomy): Bacteria > Pseudomonadati > Pseudomonadota > Gammaproteobacteria > Enterobacterales > Enterobacteriaceae > Escherichia > Escherichia sp. HH41S. Next base: position 351,503 of record NZ_VNXE01000061.1, on the reverse strand, counting down.
CTGAAAGGAGTTTACGGAGCGGAGGAAAAGCTTGTCAAGCCAGTCACAAGGCATACCGAGGTAAAAAACCCGATGTTTACGGCTAATATCAGCGTTGTTTATTTTACGTCCAACGTGCGAAGCAAATTAACGTTATGAATAGCTGTAAGAAAAAATCCCTCATCGTCATCACCGTTTTAAAATGACTAACTATTTTCCACAGCAAATATAAAGTGTCAGTTTGCGACGCGAGCGGCATTTTAGGACATATCTTCCCCGGTTAACAGTCCCTGTTGCGTCTGTGTGGCGCTTGATGCCAGCAGGTTTGCGCAAAAGCAAAGAAAAGTGTTTGTTAAATCGGCAATTCATCTCTGCATGTAACAAAATAATGCAAAAACGCTCTGTCAATATTGCTTAATTATTGTGAATTTCAGCAGGTGAGTTAATTAATGGGCGGGTTTAAAAGCATTTATCAATAATAGCCAGGAATAGTCTTATTTACTTTAAGGATATTGATGTCCATTCCCGTACTCGACGCGCCAATGAGAAATTCACTGGCGCGTATTTTTGTTCGCGGCTTAGTTACGGCTGAGCACGCCGCGGCGATAGAGATTACGTTTAATGCGCGTTAACCCAGGTTTTGGCTTACGCGGTTCGTCCAGGCTTGCCAGGACAATTTCCAGCACACGCTCTGCGACATCGCGGTGACGTTGAGCCACTGCCAGCACCGGGCACTGTAAGAAGTCGAGCAGTTCGTTATCGCCAAAGGTGGCAATTGCCAGGTCAGAAGGCAGTTTGCCATCGCGACGCAGCGTGACATCCATCACCCCTTGCAACAACGCAAACGACGTTGTGAACAGCGCCTGCGGCATCGGATGCGTTTCCAGCCATTTTTCGAATAACTGGGCAGCCGCCTCCCGCTCATAACTGTTGGCATAAAGGAAATGCACTTCGCGCGGATCATCTTTCCAGGCAGTACGGAAACCTTGCTCACGCAAGAAGCTCACAGAAAGCTCCGGCAGCGCGCCAAGATAAAGCACCGTCTCGGCGGGAAACTTACGTAACTCTTCCGCCAGCATTTCGGCATCATCCTGATCGGCACCAACCACGCTGGTGAAGTGTTCACGATCGAGGGCGCGGTCCAGCGCGACAATCGGGAACGGGTCGTTAGCCCAGCGTTGATAAAAAGGATGCTCTGGTGGCAACGACGTCGAAACAATAATGGCATCAACCTGACGCTGTAGAAGATGCTCAATACAACGCATTTCGTTGTCTGGCTGATCTTCTGAGCAAGCAATCAGCAGTTGATAACCCCGTTGCCGCGCCTGACGTTCAAGATAATTAGCGATGCGGGTATAGCTGGTGTTCTCCAGATCGGGGATCACAAGACCAATAGAACGTGTGCGTCCAGCACGAAGCCCAGCTGCCACGGCGTTCGGGTGGTAATTGTGCTCACGCACCACAGCCATGACTTTTTCAACGGTTTTGTCGCTCACACGGTATTGCTTCGCTTTGCCGTTAATAACATAGCTTGCAGTGGTCCGCGACACTCCCGCTAGCCGAGCGATTTCATCCAGTTTCACAATTGCCCCTTGCGTAAAATGTAAAAACCATAGCCATTGTACTGGTATGGGTTAAATTCATTAACATCTAAGCGCAGAAAATTAACTGCGGCAACTGCTTTTATTCCAGGTTCCCACTGAATTCGCAAAAAAAGCCCAACGTGACATGTTGGGCTGCAAATTGCGCATTGAGATCATTCTCAACGCATTATTTTATCGCCGCGCGAAAGTCCAACTACACCAGAGCGAGCAACTTCCACAATTTTCGCCACATCGCGAATCGATGTTAAAAATGCATCAAGCTTATCGCTGGTGCCTGCCAGTTGGACGGTGTAAAGCGATGGCGTGACATCGATGATTTGCCCACGAAATATTTCCGTATTGCGCTTCACTTCGTCACGTCCGTAGCCGCTGGCCTGAATTTTCACCAGCATAATTTCCCGCTCGACGTGCGCCCCCTGCCCCAGCTCGCTCACGCGCAAGACATCGACCAGTTTGTGTAATTGCTTTTCGATCTGCTCAAGCACTTTTTCATCGCCCACGGTCTGGATGGTCATACGCGATAATGTCGGATCGTCGGTGGGCGCAACGGTCAGGCTTTCAATGTTGTACCCACGTTGGGAAAAAAGGCCAATCACGCGGGATAACGCGCCTGATTCATTTTCGAGTAAGACTGATAATATCCGGCGCATAATCAGGTTCTCTCCGTTTTGCTTAACCACATTTCATCCATTCCGCCCCCGCGAATCTGCATCGGGTAGACGTGCTCACTGCCATCGACGGTAACATCAACAAAGACCAGACGATTATTGCGCACCTGTTCCAGCGCCTCGCTAAGTTTGCTTTCCAGCTCTTGCGGATGAGAAATCTGGATCCCAACATGCCCATAGGCTTCCGCCAGACGGACGAAATCGGGTAGCGATTGCATATAAGATTGTGAATGACGGCCGGAATAGATCATGTCCTGCCACTGCTTCACCATCCCCAGATAGCGATTATTGAGATTCACCACCAATACCGGCAACTCGTATTGCAAGGCGGTAGACAGTTCCTGAATGTTCATCTGAATACTGCCGTCACCAGTGACGCAAACCACGGTTTCTTCTGGCAGCGCCATTTTGACGCCCAGTGCCGCAGGTAAACCAAACCCCATCGTGCCGAGGCCACCAGAGTTAATCCAGCGACGCGGTTTGTCGAAAGGATAATAAAGTGCGGCGAACATCTGGTGCTGCCCGACATCAGACGTCACGTAAGCGTCCCCCTTCGTCAGCCGCCAAAGAGTCTCGATAACCGCCTGCGGTTTAATCTTTTCACTGTGAATATCGTATTTCAGGCACTGACGAGCACGCCACTGTTCAATCTGCTGCCACCAATCGCGGATCTCATCCAGCGGTTGATGGGCGGATTCTTGCGACAGGAGTTCAAGCATTTGTTCAAGGACCTGGCGGGCATCTCCAACAATCGGGATATCAGCAGTCACGGTTTTAGAAATGGAGGTAGGATCAATATCGATATGCAAAACCGTGGCATTTGGGCAGTACTTTGCCAGATTGTTCGTCGTTCGATCATCAAAACGTACCCCGACGGCAAAAATCACATCCGCGTTATGCATCGTCATATTGGCTTCGTAGGTGCCGTGCATTCCCAGCATGCCCAGTGCCTGACGATGCGTTGCCGGAAACGCCCCCAGCCCCATTAATGAGGAAACAACGGGCAGATTCAACGCCTCCACCGTGTCTTTCAGCTGCTGATGGCAGCCCGCCGTGATTGCCCCGCCGCCTACATAGACAACCGGTTTTTTTGCCGCCACCAGCGTTTGCAGAGCGCGCTTAATTTGCCCTTTATGCCCAGTGGTTGTGGGATTGTAAGAACGCATACTGACTGCTTCCGGCCAGGCATACGGTAATTTTTTTGCCGGATTCAGGATATCTTTTGGTAGATCGACCACCACAGGTCCTGGACGACCACTTGCCGCCAGCCAGAAGGCTTTTTTCAACACCTGAGGAATATCTTCTGTCTGTTTGACCAGAAAACTGTGCTTCACCACCGGGCGGGAAATCCCCACCATGTCACACTCCTGAAAGGCATCGTAGCCTATCAACGAAGTTGCTACCTGCCCGGAAAGAACAACCAAGGGAATGGAGTCCATATAAGCGGTGGCGATGCCGGTAATCGCATTGGTCGCCCCTGGCCCCGATGTTACCAGCACGACGCCGACTTCCCCGGTCGCGCGTGCCAGACCATCGGCCATATGCACCGCCGCCTGCTCATGACGAACTAATACATGATCGATACCACCCACGGTATGCAATGCATCGTAAATATCAAGGACCGCGCCTCCGGGATAACCGAATACTTGTTTAACGCCCTGATCGATAAGCGATCGGACGACCATCTCGGCTCCAGACAACATCTCCATGGCCTGCCTCACTGTTTAACGGAAAAATGTGTAAAACACATTAACCGCCCGATCTTGCTTAAGCAATTGGCAGCCAGAGACATAAATACGAGGTAATAAGAATAAACAGGAGGAAAGGTGAAAAGAAACGATAAAATCCTCCATTACGGAGGATTAAATTGATAATAAATCGGCTAAATCCCACAACTTACAGCAATTTCTCTATTTTTTTAATTAATCCTAAAATAGTGAACTCACACATTCAGAATAAAATTCTATATTCAATAAAAAATACAGAATAAATCAGACATCAATGCCTGACCTATTCTGCATCCAGTTAGCGTTTGCAAATTGAGACTAATTGCTCTTCCATCCACTGATGGCCTTTGTCGCGCCCGGCAGCTTCATGCCAGGAGAGATAACAGGTTCTGCTATTTTGTTTTAATGGCAGCGGTAATACCTGTAACTCTAAAGATTCAGCGAACTCTTCAGCCAGCCAACGCGGCGCAATAGCGACCAGATGCGTTTGCGACACCACGCTCAGTACACTCATCATTGCCATGCCCTGATACGCGATACTGGCTTGTTTATCTACCGTGTCATACCATGGTTGACTAAATGACGCGAAACGATCGAGCGAAACTGCCGCATGTTGTTCGTTATAAACATCATGTTTCAGTAACGGGCCTTTAATTGTTGGATGATTTTTGCTGGCTACCAGCACCATTTCATCTTTAAATAATGGCACACTGGTAAATTCAGGACGATGGAAGTCTTCATAACTAATCACAAACTCCGTTTCCTGATAACGCAGTTGATGTTCAGTGTTCTGATTTAATGAAGACTTGAACATAACATGTATATTTGGCGCAGTTTGCTCAATGTGATTATAAATCTGCGAGGTCAGAATGCTGTCTAACGGACTGCAAACACAAAGATGAAATACACGTTCACTGCTCGCGGGTTCAAAACCTGAACCTGGCAATTCATTTTGTACTAATTGCAATGCCTGACGAACTGAACCAAAAAGTTGAAATGCGCGAGCAGTCGGTTGAATGCCACGGCCATAACGAACAAAAAGCTCGTCATTAAACATCACCTTCAGGCGTGCAACCGCGTTACTGACCGCAGGTTGCGACATCCCCAGAACATGAGCGGCACGGGTGATGTTTTGCTCCTGCATCACGGCATCGAAAACGGTTAATAAGTTGAGATCGACCATGCGTAGCTGTGGCTTGCTTAACTCCGCCGTCTCTGGTTGATCTGTTTGTACCTCTGGCATACTTAACTCCACTGTCACACTTAACTCCCTTTCCCTTATTGGAATGCAGAGAAATAATCCTCGAGAATATGATTTATCATGCATATAAAATAAGAAAAAGGAAAATGAGAAAAATTAGGAAAACATAAAGATACGGGTTCTTATAAAAACAGAACCCATTGCCGAGTAAAGAGTCATTTACCGCAGCATAATAATCCATAATGTTTTTGTTGCGAAAACAATCTAATCATAACTACCGCGAATACTCAATCATCCACAAAATGGATTAAATGTGCTTTTTTAATAATTAATTTATATGTTTAATGCATTAATTCTTAACATTAATTGAACAATAATATTCACCAAATGAATATCAAAAAATTAGCAAAACATATAATTCAATACAAATCATCATGATAGGTTTTGTAACGCGTGCATTTTATCCCCCTTTTCCTCGTTGATTAGATGCAAAAATTTATTCTGAAATATGTCAACCGATGAAAAGCGTCGGTGGTTAAGCAGAAATTAATATCGCTTGTTTTAACCACCGCAGCACAATTAGCTAATTTGACGAATGCAGAACTCACTCTGGCGGAACGTTTTTGTTGCGTCAGGGTTGACATCCGTTTTTGTATCCAGTAACTCTAAAAGCATATCGTATTCATCTGGAGCTGATTTAATGACTCACATCGTTCGCTTTATCGGTCTACTACTACTAAACGCATCTTCTTTGCGCGGTAGACGAGTGAGCGGCATTCAGCATTAAGCCAGCACGCAGTCAAACAAAAAACCCGCGCCATTGCGCGGGTTTTTTTATGCCCGAAGCGAGGCGCTCAAAAAGAGACAAGGACCCAAACCATGAGCCAGCAAGTCATTATTTTCGATACCACATTGCGCGACGGTGAACAGGCGTTACAGGCAAGCTTGAGTGTGAAAGAAAAACTGCAAATTGCGCTGGCCCTTGAGCGTATGGGTGTTGACGTGATGGAAGTCGGTTTCCCCGTCTCTTCGCCGGGCGATTTCGAATCGGTGCAGACCATCGCCCGCCAGGTCAAAAACAGCCGCGTATGTGCGTTAGCTCGCTGCGTGGAAAAGGATATCGACGTGGCAGCTGAATCTCTGAAAGTTGCCGAAGCCTTCCGTATCCATACCTTTATTGCCACTTCGCCAATGCACATCGCCACCAAGCTGCGCAGCACGCTGGACGAAGTGATCGAACGCGCTATCTATATGGTGAAACGCGCCCGTAATTACACCGATGATGTTGAATTTTCTTGCGAAGATGCCGGACGCACACCCATTGCCGATCTGGCGCGCGTGGTTGAAGCGGCGATTAATGCCGGTGCCACCACCATCAACATTCCGGACACCGTGGGCTACACCATGCCATTTGAGTTCGCCGGAATCATCAGCGGCCTGTATGAACGCGTGCCTAACATCGACAAAGCCATTATCTCCGTACATACCCACGACGATTTAGGCCTGGCAGTTGGCAACTCACTGGCGGCGGTACATGCCGGAGCGCGCCAGGTGGAAGGTGCAATGAATGGGATCGGCGAGCGAGCCGGTAACTGTTCGCTGGAAGAAGTGATCATGGCGATCAAAGTACGTAAGGATATTCTTAACGTTCATACCGCCATTAATCACCAGGAAATATGGCGCACCAGCCAGTTAGTTAGCCAGATTTGTAATATGCCGATCCCGGCAAACAAAGCCATTGTTGGCAGCGGCGCATTCGCACACTCCTCCGGTATCCACCAGGATGGCGTGCTGAAAAACCGCGAAAACTACGAAATCATGACACCAGAATCTATTGGTCTGAACCAAATCCAGCTGAATCTGACCTCTCGTTCCGGTCGTGCGGCAGTAAAACACCGCATGGATGAGATGGGGTATAAAGAAAGTGAATATAATTTAGACAATTTGTACGATGCCTTCCTGAAGCTGGCGGACAAAAAAGGTCAGGTGTTTGATTACGATCTGGAGGCGCTGGCCTTCATCGGTAAGCAGCAAGAAGAGCCGGAGCATTTCCGTCTGGATTACTTCAGCGTGCAGTCTGGTTCTAACGATATTGCCACTGCCGCCGTCAAACTGGCCTGTGGCGAGGAAGTTAAAGCGGAAGCTGCCAACGGTAATGGTCCGGTCGATGCCGTCTATCAGGCGATTAACCGCATCACTGACTATAACGTCGAACTGGTGAAATACAGCCTGACCGCCAAAGGTCACGGTAAAGATGCGCTGGGTCAGGTGGATATTGTCGCCAACTACAACGGTCGCCGCTTCCACGGCGTCGGCCTGGCCACCGATATTGTCGAGTCCTCCGCCAAAGCCATGGTGCACGTACTGAACAATATCTGGCGCGCCGCAGAAGTCGAAAAAGAGTTGCAACGCAAAGCTCAACACAACGAAAACAACAAGGAAACCGTGTGATGTCGAAGAATTACCATATTGCCGTTTTACCCGGAGATGGGATCGGGCCGGAAGTGATGACCCAGGCACTGAAAGTGCTGGATGCCGTGCGTAACCGCTTTGCGATGCGTATCACCACCAGCCATTACGATGTAGGCGGCGCAGCCATTGATAACCACGGGCGGCCGCTGCCGCCTGCGACGGTTGAAGGTTGTGAGCAAGCCGATGCCGTGCTGTTTGGCTCGGTGGGCGGCCCGAAATGGGAACATTTGCCGCCAGACCAGCAACCAGAACGCGGCGCGCTGTTGCCTTTGCGTAAGCACTTCAAATTATTCAGCAACCTGCGTCCGGCAAAACTGTATCAGGGGCTGGAAGCATTCTGTCCGCTGCGTGCTGACATTGCCGCTAACGGCTTCGACATCCTGTGCGTGCGCGAACTGACCGGTGGCATCTATTTCGGTCAACCAAAAGGCCGCGAAGGTAGCGGACAATATGAAAAAGCGTTTGATACCGAGGTGTATCACCGTTTTGAGATCGAGCGCATTGCCCGTATCGCGTTTGAATCTGCCCGCAAGCGTCGTCGCAAAGTCACCTCAATCGACAAAGCCAATGTGCTGCAATCCTCTATTTTATGGCGGGAGATTGTTAACGAGATCGCCACGGAGTATCCGGATGTCGAACTGGCGCATATGTACATCGACAACGCTACCATGCAGCTGATTAAAGATCCGTCGCAGTTTGACGTACTGCTGTGCTCCAACCTGTTTGGCGACATTCTGTCTGATGAATGCGCGATGATCACAGGCTCGATGGGCATGTTGCCTTCCGCCAGCCTGAACGAGCAAGGTTTTGGTCTGTATGAACCGGCGGGCGGCTCGGCACCCGATATCGCAGGCAAAAACATCGCCAACCCGATTGCACAAATTCTGTCGCTGGCGCTGCTGCTGCGTTACAGCCTGGATGCCGATGATGCGGCTTCCGCCATTGAACGCGCCATTAACCGCGCGTTAGAAGAAGGCATTCGCACCGGGGATTTAGCCCGTGGCGCTGCCGCCGTTAGTACCGATGAAATGGGCGATATCATTGCCCGCTATGTGGCAGAAGGGGTGTAATCATGGCTAAGACGTTATACGAAAAATTATTCGACGCTCACGTAGTGTACGAAGCCGAAAACGAAACCCCGCTGTTATATATCGACCGTCATCTGGTACATGAAGTGACCTCACCGCAGGCGTTCGATGGTCTGCGCGCCCACGGTCGCCCGGTACGTCAGCCGGGGAAAACCTTCGCCACCATGGATCACAACGTCTCGACTCAGACTAAAGACATTAATGCCTGCGGTGAGATGGCGCGCATCCAGATGCAGGAACTGATCAAAAACTGCAAAGAGTTTGGCGTCGAACTGTATGACCTGAATCACCCGTATCAGGGGATTGTCCACGTAATGGGGCCGGAACAGGGCGTCACCTTACCAGGAATGACCATTGTCTGCGGCGACTCACATACCGCCACCCACGGGGCGTTTGGTGCACTGGCCTTTGGTATCGGTACATCCGAGGTCGAACACGTACTGGCAACGCAGACCCTGAAACAGGGGCGCGCGAAAACCATGAAAATTGAAGTCCAGGGCAAAGCTGCGCCGGGCATTACCGCGAAAGATATTGTGCTGGCGATTATCGGTAAAACCGGCAGCGCTGGCGGTACCGGGCATGTGGTGGAGTTTTGCGGCGAAGCAATCCGTGATTTAAGCATGGAAGGTCGTATGACCCTGTGCAACATGGCAATCGAAATGGGCGCAAAAGCCGGTCTGGTTGCGCCGGACGAAACCACCTTTAACTATGTTAAAGGCCGTCTGCATGCGCCGAAAGGTAAAGATTTCGACGACGCCGTTGCCTACTGGAAAACTCTGCAAACCGACGAAGGCGCAACTTTCGATACCGTTGTCACTCTGCAAGCAGAAGAGATCGCCCCGCAGGTAACATGGGGAACTAACCCCGGTCAGGTGATCTCCGTGAACGACAACATTCCCGATCCGGCTTCGTTTGCCGATCCGGTTGAACGCGCGTCGGCAGAAAAAGCGCTGGCCTATATGGAGCTGAAACCGGGTATTCCGCTGACCGAAGTGGCTATCGACAAAGTGTTTATCGGTTCCTGCACCAACTCGCGCATTGAAGATTTACGCGCGGCTGCTGAAATCGCCAAAGGCCGGAAAGTCGCACCAGGCGTGCAGGCACTGGTGGTTCCCGGCTCTGGCCCGGTAAAAGCACAGGCGGAAGCGGAAGGTCTGGACAAAATCTTTATTGAAGCTGGTTTTGAATGGCGTTTACCCGGTTGCTCAATGTGTCTGGCGATGAACAACGACCGCCTGAATCCGGGTGAGCGTTGTGCCTCCACCAGCAACCGTAACTTTGAAGGCCGCCAGGGGCGTGGCGGGCGCACGCATCTGGTCAGCCCGGCAATGGCTGCCGCTGCTGCTGTGACCGGACATTTCGCCGACATTCGCAACATTAAATAAGGAGCACACCATGGCAGAGAAATTTATCAAACACACAGGCCTGGTGGTTCCGCTGGATGCCGCCAATGTCGATACCGATGCAATCATCCCGAAACAGTTTTTGCAGAAAGTGACCCGTACAGGTTTTGGCGCGCATCTGTTTAACGACTGGCGTTTTCTGGATGAAAAAGGCCAACAGCCAAACCCGGACTTCGTGCTGAACTTCCCGCAATATCAGGGCGCTTCCATTTTGCTGGCACGAGAAAACTTCGGCTGCGGTTCCTCGCGTGAGCATGCGCCGTGGGCATTGACTGATTACGGTTTTAAAGTGGTGATTGCGCCGAGTTTTGCTGACATCTTCTACGGCAATAGCTTTAACAACCAGCTGCTGCCGGTGAAATTAAGCGATGCAGAAGTGGATGAGTTGTTTGCGCTGGTGAAAGCCAATCCGGGGATTCATTTTGATGTGGACCTGGAAGCGCAAGAGGTGAAAGCGGGAGAGAAAACTTATCGCTTTACCATCGATGCCTTCCGCCGCCACTGCATGATGAACGGTCTGGACAGCATCGGCCTGACTCTGCAGCACGACGACGCAATTGCGTCTTATGAAGAGAAGCAACCGGCGTTTATGCGTTAGTTTGTACACCGTCCCGCTCTCAATCGCCAAAAAGAAAAAAGCCAGCAGATAATCACTGCTGGCGTGGCGATTAACACCAATACTCAGTCACACATGATGTCCGCAAATCAGTAGTCAGAATGACTCCCCTCCCACTGCATCAGTTCTTCAAGCATAGTTAATCGTTGTGGGGCGCTTAACCAACGCAACCAGCACAACTTCGCTGTCGCGGTAAAATAGTGCTGATAAAACTGACGCATGGGGCACCTCCTTGCTTCATCGTTAGGAATTATTGACTTAATATAGGGAAAATAAAATTGCTGACTTTTGCGCAGGAGTTCCCCTTTTATGCCATCTGCTCGTCTGCAACAACAGTTCATCCGCCTGTGGCAATGCTGCGAGGGTAAATCGCAGGACACAACGCTCAACGAACTAGCAGCGTTATTGAGCTGCTCCCGTCGTCATATGCGCACCCTGCTCAATACCATGCAGGATCGCGGCTGGCTGACGTGGGAAGCGGAAGTCGGGCGCGGTAAACGCTCACGTTTAACATTCCTCTATACCGGGCTGGCGCTTCAGCAACAGCGGGCGGAAGACTTACTGGAGCAGGATCGTATCGATCAGTTGGTGCAACTGGTTGGCGACAAAGCGGCTGTGCGGCAAATGTTGGTTTCTCATCTGGGGCGTACCTTCCGCCAGGGGCGGCACATCCTGCGCGTTCTCTACTATCGTCCGTTGCGCAATCTGCTGCCCGGCAGTGCATTGCGCCGTTCCGAAACCCATATCGCCCGGCAAATCTTCAGTTCGCTAACGCGCATAAATGAGGAAAATGGGGAACTGGAAGCAGACATCGCCCACCACTGGCAGCAAATATCACCGCTTCACTGGCGCTTCTTTTTGCGTCCAGGAGTCCATTTTCACCATGGTCGTGAACTGGAAATGGACGATGTGATCGCCTCTTTAAAACGAATCAATACGCTTCCGCTCTATTCACATATTGCGGACATTGTGTCGCCGACGCCCTGGACGCTGGATATCCATCTCACGCAACCGGACCGCTGGTTACCGTTACTGCTGGGGCAAGTTCCGGCGATGATCCTGCCACGAGAATGGGAAACCCTCAGTAACTTTGCCAGCCATCCCATCGGCACCGGTCCGTATGCGGTGATCCGCAACAGCACCAATCAACTGAAAATTCAGGCATTCGATGACTTCTTCGGTTACCGGGCATTAATCGACGAAGTTAACGTCTGGGTTCTGCCGGAAATTGCCGACGAGCCAGCCGGCGGTCTGATGCTAAAAGGTCCACAGGGCGAGGAAAAAGAGATTGAAAGTCGGCTGGAGGAAGGTTGCTACTATTTACTGTTCGACAGCCGCACCCACCGTGGGGCGAATCAGCAAGTCAGGGACTGGGTAAGTTATGTGCTTTCTCCAACTAATCTGGTCTATTTCGCCGAGGAACAATACCAGCAACTCTGGTTTCCGGCTTATGGACTGCTCCCCCGCTGGCATCATGCCCACCCGGCGCAGTGCGAAAAACCTGCCGGGCTGGAAAGCCTCACCCTGACCTTTTATCAGGATCATATTGAGCATCGGGTGATTGCCAGGATCATGCAGCAGATTCTGGCAAGTCATCAGGTCACACTTGAAATTAAAGAGATCAGCTATGATCAGTGGCACGAAGGAGAGATCGAGAGCGATATCTGGCTTAACAGCGCCAACTTTACGCTGCCGCTGGATTTTTCGCTGTTCGCGCACTTGTGCGAGGTGCCGCTGCTCCAACACTGTATTCCGATCGACTGGCAAGCCGACGCCGCCCGCTGGCGCAATGGCGAAATGAACCTGGCGAACTGGTGCCAGCAACTGGTCGCCAGCAAAGCAATGGTGCCGCTCATCCACCACTGGCTGATCATTCAGGGGCAACGCAGTATGCGCGGCCTGCGCATGAACACTCTCGGCTGGTTCGATTTTAAATCCGCGTGGTTTGCGCCACCGGATCCATGATTGCTGGTTGATAACAAAATCACTACACTAACGCCGTTCTCAACGGGGTGCCACGCAGACGCGTGCGCTGAGAAAATACCCGTCGAACCTGATCCGGATAACGCCGGCGAAGGGATTTGAGGCTCCTTCTCAAGTCCTTTGCCACTCTTCTTTGAGGTGCAAAGTGTTAAAAAAATATCTTCCCCTGCTGTTGCTCTGTACAGCACCCGCTTTCGCTAAACCCGTTCTGACTGTTTATACCTACGATTCCTTCGCCGCCGACTGGGGGCCAGGTCCGGTGGTGAAAAAAGCCTTTGAAGCCGACTGTAATTGCGAACTGAAACTGGTGGCGCTGGAAGATGGCGTTTCGCTTCTCAACCGTCTACGGATGGAAGGCAAAAACAGCAAAGCCGATGTGGTGCTGGGGCTGGATAACAATCTGTTAGATGCCGCCAGCAAAACCGGGCTGTTTGCTAAAAGCGGTGTGGCAGCAGATGCGGTAAATGTACCCGGCGGCTGGAATAATGACACTTTCGTCCCGTTTGATTACGGTTATTTCGCCTTCGTCTATGACAAGAACAAACTGAAAAATCCGCCGCAAAGCCTGAAAGAGCTGGTTGAAAGCGATCAGAACTGGCGAGTGATTTATCAGGATCCACGTACCAGTACGCCGGGCCTGGGCCTGTTGTTGTGGATGCAAAAAGTCTATGGCGATGACGCCCCACAAGCCTGGCAGAAACTGGCGAAGAAAACGGTCACGGTCACCAAAGGCTGGAGCGAAGCCTACGGCCTGTTCTTAAAAGGCGAAAGCGATCTGGTACTGAGTTACACCACCTCTCCGGCTTATCACATTCTCGAAGAGAAGAAAGATAACTACGCCGCCGCGAACTTCAGCGAAGGTCACTATTTGCAAGTGGAAGTCGCCGCCCGCACCGCTGCCAGCAAACAGCCGGAGCTGGCGCAAAAATTCCTCCAGTTTATGGTTTCTCCGGCTTTTCAGAATGCGATCCCAACCGGCAACTGGATGTATCCGGTGGCAAACGTCACGCTGCCTGCCGGTTTTGAAAAATTGACCAAACCGGCAACCACGCTGGAGTTCACGCCAGCCGAGGTGGCGGCACAACGTCAGGCATGGATTAGCGAATGGCAACGCGCCGTCAGCCGTTAATTCCCGGCTGGTTAATTCCAGGCGTAAGCGCCGCTACGCTTGTGGTGGCGGTTGCACTGGCGGCATTTCTCGCCCTGTGGTGGAACGCGCCGCAGGGTGACTGGGTGGCAATCTGGCAGGACAGCTACCTGTGGCATGTGGTGCGCTTCTCCTTCTGGCAGGCGTTTCTCTCGGCGCTGCTCTCTGTCGTACCCGCGATATTCCTCGCCCGCGCGCTCTATCGCAGGCGCTTTCCGGGTCGGCTGACGCTGTTGCGTCTGTGCGCAATGACCTTGATCCTCCCGGTGCTGGTTGCTGTTTTCGGCATTCTTAGCGTCTATGGTCGCCAGGGCTGGCTGGCATCACTCTGCCAATCGCTCGGTCTGGAGTGGACCTTTTCGCCCTACGGCCTGCAAGGTATTTTGCTGGCGCACGTATTTTTTAATCTGCCGATGGCGAGCCGCTTATTACTCCAGGCACTGGAAAACATTCCCGGCGAACAACGTCAACTTGCCGCCCAGCTTGGGATGCGCGGCTGGCATTTTTTCCGCTTCGTCGAATGGCCGTGGTTACGGCGTCAAATCCCGCCGGTTGCCGCGCTTATCTTTATGCTCTGTTTCGCCAGCTTCGCCACCGTGCTATCGCTGGGCGGCGGTCCGCAGGCGACCACTATCGAGCTGGCAATCTATCAGGCGCTGAGTTACGACTACGATCCCGCCCGCGCGGCGATGCTGGCGCTGATCCAGATGGTTTGTTGCCTTGGGCTGGTGCTGTTGAGTCAGCGACTAAGTAAGGCCATTGCGCCCGGCACCACGCTGCTGCAAGGCTGGCGCGACCCGGACGATCGTCTGCATAGCCGCATTTGCGACACGGTGTTAATTGTGCTGGCGCTGTTGCTGTTGCTGCCACCGTTACTGGCGGTGCTCGTCGATGGGATAAATCGCCAGTTGCCGGAAGTGCTGGCGCAGCCGGTGCTGTGGCAGGCACTGTGGACCTCGTTGCGTATTGCGCTGGCGGCAGGCGTATTATGCGTAGTGCTGACCATGATGCTGCTATGGAGCAGTCGCGAATTGCGGGCACGGCAAAAAATGCTGGCGGGTCAGGCGCTGGAGATGAGCGGAATGCTGATCCTCGCCATGCCGGGGATTGTGCTGGCAACGGGCTTCTTTTTACTGCTCAACAACACCATCGGCCTGCCACAATCTGCTGACGGCATCGTGATTTTCACCAATGCGTTAATGGCCATCCCTTACGCACTGAAAGTGCTGGAAAACCCGATGCGCGATATCACCGCGCGTTACAGTATGTTGTGTCAGTCGCTGGGGATTGAAGGCTGGTCGCGCTTAAAAGTGGTGGAACTGCGCGCCCTGAAACGTCCGCTGGCGCAGGCGCTGGCCTTTGCGTGTGTGCTGTCGATTGGTGATTTTGGCGTGGTGGCGTTGTTCGGTAACGATGATTTCCGTACCCTGCCGTTTTATCTCTACCAGCAAATTGGCTCCTATCGTAGCCAGGACGGCGCGGTCACCGCGTTAATTCTGCTGCTACTCTGTTTTCTGCTGTTTACTGTGATTGAAAAACTACCGGGGCGAAATGTTAAAACTGACTGATATCACCTGGCTTTACCACCATTTGCCGATGCGTTTTAGCTTAACGGTGGAACGCGGCGAGCAGGTGGCGATCCTCGGGCCAAGCGGCGCGGGTAAAAGTACCCTGCTGAATTTGATCGCCGGTTTTCTGACGCCAGCCAGCGGTTCGCTGACTATCGATGGTGTTGATCACACCACGACGCCGCCGTCACGCCGTCCGGTGTCGATGCTGTTTCAGGAGAACAACCTGTTCAGCCACCTGACGGTCGCGCAGAACATTGGGCTGGGGCTAAATCCAGGCTTGAAACTGAACGCGGCGCAGCAGGAGAAAATGCACGCTATTGCCCGTCAGATGGGGATTGATAATTTAATGGCGCGGTTACCGGGCGAGCTTTCCGGCGGTCAGCGTCAGCGAGTGGCGTTAGCGCGTTGTCTGGTACGCGAACAGCCCATTTTATTGCTCGATGAACCGTTCTCTGCGCTCGATCCGGCGTTACGTCAGGAGATGCTGACGCTGGTGAGCACGAGCTGCCAGCAGCAAAAAATGACGCTATTGATGGTGTCGCACAGTGTGGAAGATGCGGCGCGGATCGCCACACGCTCGGTGGTGGTCGCTGACGGGCGCATCGCCTGGCAGGGTAAGACTGAAGAATTGTTGAGCGGTAAGGCGAGTGCTTCGGCAATATTGGGGATTACGGGTTAGTATGCACTGTCGGATGCGGCGTGAACGCCTTATCCGACCTACGGACAGTGCGTTTTGTAGGCCTGATAAGACGCGGCAAGCGTCGCATCAGGCAACCCGCACAGACTATCCCCTAAACCCCAACCACTTTCCGCAAAATATCGATATATACCGGCATCAACGGGTGGCGAATTAACACTACCAGCGCCACTACACCGACGGCAGAAATTAACGGTGCCAGCCACAACAAACGACCGCGCGACAAATAATGACTTAAACGGTCAGTCGCTTTACCACTGCGCCATAACCGCCAGCACAGCCAGCCACCAACCCACAAAAACACCGCTGTTGCCAGCAGCAACCATTTAAACTCGCCACTCTGCATTCCGGCAGGAATATCGATCGCCGCGCCCGCCAGAATCCCCGGCAGGAAGTAAAACGGCGGCCATAACAGGCAGCCGATAATATTTGGCGTAATAAATTTCGCCACCGGGAGATCCAACATTCCCGCCACCATTGGCACCAGCGGACGCGTCGGGCCGACAAAACGACCGACCAGAATGGTAAACATGCTGTGTTGATGCAACGCATGTTCAGTTTTATCGAGTAATGCTTTGTTCTTCTTCAGAAACGACCAGCGATGCAACGGCTTTTTAAAACGCCAGCCCAGCCAGAAGGAGATCCAGTCGCCCAGCAGGCAACCGACGATCCCTGCCAGCCAGGCGTGCCAGAAACTTAACTCGCCGCTGCCAATCAGCGCTCCCAGCCCCGCCATCAGCACCGTACCGGGTAGAATCAAACCGACCAGCGCCAGCGACTCCAGAAAGGCCACCAACACCACCGCCATCAATGAATACACGGTGGATTGGGTAATAAAGTGTTCCAGCAATGCTTGCATAATGTGCCTGTCAAATGGACGAAGCAGGGATTCTGCAAACCCTATGCTACTCCGTCAAGCCGTCAATTGTCTGATTCGTTACCAATTATGACAACTTGGCGGCTACATCATTCACTTTTTCTTCACAACCGGCACGGAACTCACTTGGGCTGGCCCCGGTGCATTTTTTAAATACCCGCGAGAAATAAAGTTGATCGTCAAAGCCAACATTGCGACCGACGGTAGCGATAGGCATCCGGGTGGTGCTCAAAAGCAGCTTCGCCTGACTAATGCGTTGGTCCTCGCGCCAGCTTAAGACACTAATCCCTAACTGTTGGCGGAACAGATGTGACAGACGCGACGGCGACAGGCAGACATGCTGCGCGACGCTGGCAATATCAAAATTGCTGTCTGCCAGGTGATCGCTAATGTACTGACAAGCCTCGCGTACCCGATTATCCATCGGTGGATGGAGCGACTCGTTAATTGCTTCCATGCGCCGAAGTAACAATTGCTCAAGCAGATTTATCGCCAGCAGCTCCGAATAGCGCCCTTCCCCTTGCCCGGCGTTAATGATTTGCCCAAACAGGTCGCTGAAATGCGGCTGGTGCGCTTCATCCGGGCGAAAGAAACCGGTATTGGCAAATATCGACGGCCAGTTAAGCCATTCATGCCAGTAGGCGCGCGGACGAAAGTAAACCCACTGGTGATACCATTCGCGAGCCTCCGGATGACGACCGTAGTGATGAATCTCTCCTGGCGGGAACAGCAAAATATCACCCGGTCGGCAGACAAATTCTCGTCCCTGATTTTTCACCACCCCCTGGCCGCGTATGGTGAGATTGAGAATATAACCCTTCATTCCCAGTGGTCGGTCGATAAAAAAATCGAGATATCCGTTGGCCTCAATCGGCGTTAAACCCGCCACCAGATGGGCGTTAAACGAGTATCCCGGCAGCAGGGGATCATTTTGCGCTTCAGCCATACTTTTCATACTCCCGCCATTCAGAGAAGAAACCAATTGTCCATATTGCATTAGACATTGCCGTCACTGCGTCTTTTACTGGCTCTTCTCGCTAATCCAACCGGTAACCCCGCTTATTAAAAGCATTCTGTAACAAAGCGGGACCAAAGCCATGACAAAAACGCGTAACAAAAGTGTCTATAATCACGGCAGAAAAGTCCACATTGATTATTTGCACGGCGTCACACTTTGCTATGCCATAGCATTTTTATCCATAAGATTAGCGGATCCTACCTGACGCTTTTTTTCGCAACTCTCTACTGTTTCTCCATACCCGTTTTTTTGGATGGAGTGAAACGATGGCGATTGCAATTGGCCTCGATTTTGGCAGTGATTCTGTGCGAGCTTTGGCGGTGGACTGCGCCACCGGTGAAGAGATCGCCACCAGCGTAGAGTGGTATCCCCGTTGGCAGAAAGGGCAATTTTGTGATGCCCCAAATAACCAGTTCCGTCATCATCCGCGTGACTACATTGAGTCAATAGAAGCGGCGCTGAAAACCGTGCTTGCAGAGCTTAGCGCCGAGCAGCGCGCAACCGTGGTCGGGATTGGCGTAGACACAACCGGCTCAACGCCCGCACCGATTGATGCCGACGGTAATGTACTGGCGCTGCGCCCGGAGTTTGCCGAAAACCCGAACGCGATGTTCGTATTGTGGAAAGACCACACCGCGGTTGAAGAAGCGGAAGAGATCACCCGTTTGTGTCACGCGCCGGGCAAAGTTGACTACTCCCGCTATATTGGCGGTATTTATTCCAGTGAATGGTTCTGGGCAAAAATCCTGCATGTGACTCGCCAGGACAGCGCCGTGGCGCAATCTGCCGCATCGTGGATTGAACTTTGCGACTGGGTGCCCGCCCTGCTCAGTGGCACCACGCGCCCGCAGGATATTCGCCGCGGACGTTGCAGCGCCGGGCATAAGTCGCTATGGCACGAAAGCTGGGGCGGCCTGCCGCCAGCCAGTTTCTTTGACGAACTGGACCCGATCCTCAATCGCCATTTGCCTTCCCCGCTGTTCACTGACACCTGGACTGCCGATATTCCGGTGGGCACTTTATGTCCGGAATGGGCGCAGCGTCTCGGCCTGCCTGAAAGCGTGGTGATTTCCGGCGGCGCGTTTGACTGCCATATGGGCGCAGTCGGCGCAGGCGCACAGCCTAACGCTCTGGTAAAAGTTATCGGTACTTCCACCTGCGACATTCTGATTGCCGACAAACAGAGCGTTGGCGAGCGGGCAGTTAAAGGCATTTGCGGTCAGGTTGATGGCAGCGTGGTGCCTGGATTTATCGGTCTGGAAGCAGGTCAGTCGGCGTTTGGTGATATCTACGCCTGGTTCGGTCGCGTACTCGGCTGGCCGCTGGAACAGCTTGCCGCCCAGCATCCGGAACTGAAAGAGCAAATCAACGCCAGCCAGAAACAACTGCTTCCGGCGCTGACCGAAGCATGGGCCAAAAATCCGTCTCTGGATCACCTGCCGGTGGTGCTCGACTGGTTTAACGGCCGCCGCACACCGAACGCTAACCAACGCCTGAAAGGGGTGATTACCGATCTGAACCTCGCTACCGACGCTCCGCTGCTGTTCGGCGGTTTGATTGCTGCCACCGCCTTTGGCGCACGTGCAATTATGGAGTGCTTTACCGATCAGGGGATCGCCGTTAATAACGTGATGGCGCTGGGCGGCATCGCGCGGAAAAACCAGGTCATTATGCAGGCCTGCTGCGACGTGCTGAATCGCCCGCTGCAAATTGTTGCCTCTGACCAGTGCTGTGCGCTCGGTGCGGCGATTTTCGCTGCCGTCGCCGCGAAAGTGCACGCAGATATCCCATCAGCACAGCAAAAAATGGCCAGTGCGGTAGAGAAAACCCTGCAACCGCGCAGCGAACAGGCACAACGCTTTGAACAGCTTTATCGCCGCTATCAGCAATGGGCGATGAGCGCCGAACAACACTATCTTCCAACTTCCGCCCCGGCACAGGCTGCCCAGGCCATTCCGACTCTATAAGGACACGACAATGACGATTTTTGATAATTATGAAGTGTGGTTTGTAATTGGCAGCCAGCACCTGTATGGCCCGGAAACCCTGCGTCAGGTCACTCAACATGCCGAGCACGTCGTTAATGCGCTGAATACGGAAGCGAAACTGCCCTGCAAACTGGTGCTGAAACCGCTGGGCACCACGCCGGATGAAATCACCGCTATTTGCCGTGACGCGAATTACGACGATCGTTGCGCTGGTCTGGTGGTGTGGCTGCACACCTTTTCCCCGGCCAAAATGTGGATCAACGGCCTGACCATGCTCAACAAACCGTTGCTGCAATTCCACACCCAGTTCAACGCGGCGCTGCCGTGGGATAGCATCGATATGGACTTTATGAACCTGAACCAGACTGCACATGGCGGTCGCGAGTTCGGCTTCATTGGCGCGCGTATGCGTCAGCAACATGCTGTCGTTACCGGTCACTGGCAGGATAAACAAGCACATGAGCGTATCGGCTCCTGGATGCGTCAGGCGGTATCTAAACAGGATACCCGTCATCTGAAAGTCTGCCGTTTTGGCGATAACATGCGTGAAGTGGCGGTCACCGATGGCGATAAAGTTGCCGCACAGATCAAGTTCGGTTTCTCCGTCAATACCTGGGCGGTTGGCGATCTGGTGCAGGTAGTGAACTCCATCAGCGATGGCGATGTTAACGCGCTGGTCGATGAGTACGAAAGCTGCTACACCATGACGCCTGCGACACAAATCCACGGCGAAAAACGACAGAACGTGCTGGAAGCGGCGCGTATTGAGCTGGGGATGAAGCGTTTCCTGGAACAAGGTGGCTTCCACGCGTTCACCACCACCTTTGAAGATTTGCACGGTCTGAAGCAGCTTCCTGGTCTGGCCGTACAGCGTCTGATGCAGCAGGGCTACGGCTTTGCGGGCGAAGGCGACTGGAAAACTGCCGCCCTGCTTCGCATCATGAAGGTGATGTCAACCGGTCTGCAGGGCGGCACCTCTTTTATGGAGGACTATACCTACCACTTCGAGAAAGGTAATGACCTGGTGCTCGGCTCCCACATGCTGGAAGTCTGCCCGTCGATCGCCGCAGAAGAGAAACCGATCCTCGACGTTCAGCACCTCGGTATTGGTGGTAAAGACGACCCGGCCCGCCTAATCTTCAACACCCAAACCGGTCCGGCCATTGTCGCCAGCCTGATTGATCTCGGCGATCGTTACCGTCTGCTGGTTAACTGCATCGACACGGTGAAAACGCCGCACACCCTGCCGAAACTGCCGGTGGCGAATGCGCTGTGGAAAGCGCAGCCGGATCTACCAACCGCTTCCGAAGCGTGGATCCTTGCTGGTGGCGCGCACCACACCGTCTTCAGCCATGCGTTGAACCTCAACGATATGCGCCAGTTTGCCGAGATGCATGACATTGAAATCACGGTGATTGATAACGACACCCGCCTGCCAGCGTTTAAAGACGCGCTGCGCTGGAACGAAGTGTATTACGGATTTCGTCGCTAAGTAGCCGCATCAGGTATGTAACGCCTGATGCGACGCTGACGCGTCTTATCTGGCCTACACGTTCCGATTTTGTAGGCCGGATAAGCAAAGCGCATCCGGCATTCTTTTCCCCCTCGCCCCTTTGGGGAGAGGGCCGGGGTGAGGGGAAACGACCTCTCAGGAGTCAACATGTTAGAAGATCTCAAACGTCAGGTTTTAGAAGCCAACCTGGCGCTGCCAAAACACAACCTGGTCACGCTGACCTGGGGCAACGTCAGCGCCGTTGATCGCGAGCGCGGCGTCTTTGTAATCAAACCTTCCGGCGTCGATTACAACGTCATGACCGCTGACGATATGGTCGTGGTCAGCATCGAAACCGGTGAAGTGGTTGAAGGTACGAAAAAGCCCTCCTCCGACACGCCAACTCACCGGCTGCTCTATCAGGCATTCCCGTCCATTGGCGGCATTGTGCATACGCACTCCCGCCACGCCACCATCTGGGCGCAGGCGGGCCAGTCAATTCCGGCAACCGGCACCACCCACGCCGACTATTTCTACGGCACCATTCCCTGCACTCGCAAAATGACCGACGCAGAAATCAACGGCGAATATGAGTGGGAAACCGGTAACGTCATCGTTGAAACTTTCGAAAAACAGGGTATCGACGCAGCGCAAATGCCTGGCGTTCTGGTCCATTCTCACGGCCCGTTTGCATGGGGTAAAAACGCTGAAGACGCAGTGCATAACGCCATCGTGCTGGAAGAAGTCGCTTATATGGGGATTTTCTGCCGCCAGCTTGCTCCGCAGTTACCGGATATGCAGCAAACATTGCTGGATAAACACTATCTGCGTAAGCATGGTGCGAAGGCATATTACGGGCAGTGATTTAAGAGAAGCATCTGGGTAACAGGTGCTTCTTTTTTATTATCACTCAGGCAGCAAGAAAAATTTCTGCCCCTATTCCCTCAATTAACAGTGCTTCTAATGAAGGGGCAATATACACCGCATCATCAAGATCTAAATTACCAAAACCGACGAGATATAAACCAAACCCCTCTTTTCCTTCGGCATAAAAAATCACTTTTCCGCCTTCATCATCGCCAATCGCCAGAGCGTGTGGAATATAATCCTGAATATGGTATGCGGCATTCATCTCACTACAGCCTGCGGCTCCCCAAATTCTGATATAAGACGTTGAATCCATCACTTTTAATTCAACGTCTGCCATCAGAGTAATAAAGGTTAAATACTCATCAGGAATTGCAATGTGAAAATAATTTTTTATAAGTTGACCGAGTCCACTATAATCTAATACGGGTTCCCATGACGCCAGCGTGAATTTTTCATGCAATTTAACAATAGGAAACTTACTCATTTCATCATCCTTTTCTTATACTTCTGGGGTAAAATATCCGTTATAACGCCTTCACCTATAAATCCGGCTTCCCACAGCAGAAACTCACTGCCACAGCTGATCCACGGCATTACAAGTTCAGGATTTAAAAACGCCATCTCAAGATTGTGTACCATTTCGCCAGGGTGAATCGTTTTTCCATAGCCGTCGATGTAAATCCGGCAGCCATAACCATATGAAGATAACTCATTAATCCCTTTAAAAAAGACAGGACAGCCGTAAAAACGGTTAGATGATAACAAAGGGCCACGATGCGATTTTTGCGTTGAAGAGTATAGTGTAATGGTAATCCGAACCTTTCTCATCTTCCCTCCGAATTAATTACGCTCTTCAATCAAATATGTCGTTTTATTAGTCCAGGCGATTATTTTATAGGGTCTGTTAATAATACCTTTCTGCGTATAATCAGCCATAATTTCTGATGGATACCAACCATAACCAAAGCAAAATAAAGCACCTACATTAATAAGCTCACTAATTACACTTAGTTTCTCATTTTCATTACTGGTATTTTTGCTAAATCGATCATTGTCGGCAGAAAAACCCAACCGTTGCATTTTTTCAACGTTATCATATCCGGTCACTACCGTTTCAATGAAATTATCACTTATGCTAACCACTATAATACAATCGCTCGGCAGTGTGTTCATTTCCCCTTGATCCTTCTAAAGTCATTTTTTCACCACAACAATGAATTCAATAGATATAATGAATATATGCAGCCATTTATATATAATTAGCATTACACCCTAATGCCTTAATATAACCCAAACAGAAATCGTCCGATAATCAGAAAATGTAATCATTGAATAAAGCAGGAACCTTTTTATCGCATGAGAAACCGAAGATGGTTGATGCCGTTTCGTCAAACATTACTGTACAAAATATCAGTGTTCAGTAAAAAACCAGGCTATAATCAAGCCTGGTTTTTTGATGGATTTTCAGCGTGGCGCAGGCAGGTTTTATCTTAACCCGACACTGGCGGGACACCCCGCAAGGGACAGAGGTCTCCTTCTGGCTGGCGACGGACAACGGGCCGTTGCAGGTTACGCTTGCACCGCAAGAGTCCGTGGCGTTTATTCCCGCCGATCAGGTTCCCCGCGCCCAGCATATTTTGCAGGGTGAACAAGGCTTTCGCCTGACGCCGCTGGCGTTAAAGGATTTTCATCGCCAGCCGGTGTATGGCCTTTACTGTCGCGCCCATCGCCAGTTAATGAATTACGAAAAGCGCCTGCGTGAAGGTGGCGTTACCGTCTACGAGGCCGATGTGCGCCCGCCAGAACGCTATCTGATGGAGCGGTTTATCACCTCACCGGTGTGGGTCGAGGGTGATATGCGCAATGGCGCTATCGTTAATGCCCGTCTGAAACCGCATCCCGACTACCGCCCGCCGCTCAAGTGGGTTTCTATTGATATTGAAACCACCCGCCACGGTGAACTGTACTGCATCGGTCTGGAAGGCTGCGGGCAGCGCATCGTTTATATGCTGGGGCCGGAGAATGGCGATGCCTCCGCGCTTGATTTCGAACTGGAGTACGTCGCCAGTCGTCCGCATCTGCTGGAAAAACTCAACGCCTGGTTTGCTAACCACGATCCCGATGTGATCATCGGCTGGAACGTGGTGCAATTCGATCTGCGAATGCTGCAAAAACATGCCGAGCGCTACCGTATTCCACTGCGTCTGGGGCGCGATAACAGTGAGCTGGAGTGGCGCGAGCACGGCTTTAAAAACGGCGTCTTTTTTGCCCAGGCCAAAGGTCGGCTAATTATCGACGGTATTGAGGCGCTGAAATCTGCATTCTGGAATTTCTCTTCATTCTCGCTGGAAACCGTCGCTCAGGAGTTATTAGGCGAAGGAAAATCTATCGATAACCCGTGGGATCGAATGGACGAAATTGACCGCCGTTTCGCCGAAGATAAGCCTGCGCTGGCAACTTATAACCTGAAAGATTGCGAGCTGGTGACGCAGATCTTCCACAAAACTGAAATCATGCCGTTTTTGCTCGAACGGGCGACGGTGAACGGCCTGCCGGTGGATCGACACGGCGGTTCGGTGGCAGCGTTTGGTCATCTCTATTTTCCCCGAATGCACCGCGCTGGTTATGTTGCACCTAATCTCGGCGAAGTGCCGCCGCACGCCAGCCCTGGCGGCTATGTGATGGATTCGCGGCCTGGTCTGTATGATTCGGTACTGGTGCTGGACTACAAAAGCCTGTACCCCTCGATCATCCGCACCTATCTGATTGATCCCGTCGGGCTGGTGGAAGGCATGGCGCAGCCTGATCCAGAGCACAGCACCGAAGGATTTCTCGATGCCTGGTTCTCGCGGGAGAAACATTGCCTGCCGGAGATTGTGACTAACATCTGGCACGGGCGCGATGAAGCCAAACGCCAGGGCAATAAGCCACTGTCGCAGGCGCTGAAGATCATCATGAATGCCTTTTATGGCGTGCTTGGCACCACCGCCTGCCGCTTCTTCGATCCGCGCCTGGCGTCGTCGATCACCATGCGTGGTCATCAGATCATGCGGCAAACCAAAGCGTTGATTGAAGCGCAGGGCTACGACGTGATCTACGGCGATACCGACTCAACGTTTGTCTGGCTGAAAGGCGCACATTCGGAAGAAGAAGCTGCGAAAATCGGTCGTGCACTGGTGCAGCACGTTAACGCCTGGTGGGCAGAAACGTTGCAACAGCAACGGCTGACTAGCGCACTGGAATTGGAGTATGAAACCCATTTCTGCCGTTTTCTGATGCCAACCATTCGCGGAGCCGATACCGGCAGTAAAAAACGTTATGCCGGGCTGATTCAGGAGGGCGATAAGCAGCGGATGGTGTTTAAAGGGCTGGAAACCGTGCGCACCGACTGGACACCGCTGGCCCAGCAGTTTCAGCAGGAGCTATATCTACGTATCTTCCGCAACGAGCCATATCAGGAATACGTTCGCGAAACCATCGACAAACTGATGGCGGGTGAACTGGATGCGCGGCTGGTTTACCGTAAACGCCTTCGCCGTCCGCTGAGCGAATATCAGCGTAATGTTCCGCCTCATGTACGCGCCGCTCGCCTTGCCGATGAAGAAAACCAAAAGCGCGGTCGCCCCTTGCAATATCAGAACCGCGGCACCATTAAGTACGTATGGACCACCAACGGCCCGGAGCCGCTGGACTATCAACGTTCACCACTGGATTACGAACACTATCTGACCCGCCAGCTGCAACCGGTGGCGGAGGGAATACTCCCTTTTATTGAGGATAATTTTGCTACACTTATGACCGGGCAACTTGGGCTATTTTGAGCAAAAAAAGAGTTCGCCAGATACCATTTTGATGCGTGACGAATGCTTTGCCATCCAGTACCATAGCGCCCTTTCCATTCCTGGACCTGAATAACACCACTACCTCATAAGCACGGTAGCGGGTGGTTATTGCCTGCAATTAAAGATATAGAGCCGAACACATATGCCTTTTACACTTGGTCAACGCTGGATCAGCGATACAGAAAGCGAATTGGGACTTGGAACCGTTGTCGCGGTGGATGCGCGAACTGTCACTTTACTTTTCCCATCTACTGGTGAAAACCGTCTGTACGCACGCAGTGATTCCCCCGTGACCCGCGTGATGTTCAACCCTGGTGATACTATTACCAGCCACGACGGCTGGCAGATGCAAGTCGAAGAAGTAAAAGAAGAAAATGGCTTGCTGACCTATATCGGTACTCGCCTGGATACTGAAGAGTCCGGCGTAGCCCTGCGTGAAGTTTTCCTTGATAGCAAACTGGTGTTCAGCAAACCGCAGGACCGTCTGTTTGCCGGGCAGATTGACCGTATGGACCGCTTTGCTCTGCGTTATCGCGCACGTAAATATTCCAGCGAACAGTTCCGTATGCCGTACAGCGGCCTGCGCGGTCAGCGTACCAGTCTGATCCCGCATCAGCTCAACATCGCTCATGATGTTGGTCGCCGCCATGCGCCGCGCGTCCTGCTGGCTGACGAAGTGGGTTTAGGGAAAACCATTGAAGCCGGGATGATCCTGCATCAGCAGTTGCTCTCTGGCGCTGCTGAACGTGTACTGATTATCGTCCCGGAAACCTTACAGCATCAGTGGCTGGTAGAAATGCTGCGCCGTTTCAACCTGCGTTTTGCCCTGTTTGATGATGAGCGTTACGCCGAAGCCCAGCACGACGCTTACAACCCGTTCGACACCGAACAGCTGGTGATTTGTTCGCTGGATTTTGCCCGTCGTAGCAAACAGCGTCTGGAACATCTCTGTGAAGCCGAATGGGACCTGCTGGTGGTCGATGAAGCGCATCACCTGGTGTGGAGCGAAGATGCGCCGAGCCGTGAATATCAGGCCATTGAACAACTGGCAGAGCATGTGCCCGGCGTTCTGCTGCTGACTGCGACCCCGGAACAACTGGGGATGGAAAGCCACTTCGCCCGTCTGCGTCTGCTGGACCCGAACCGTTTCCACGATTTCGCGCAATTCGTTGAAGAGCAGAAAAATTATCGTCCGGTAGCAGATGCCGTTGCCATGCTGCTGGCAGGTAACAAACTGAGCAATGATGAACTGAACATGCTCGGTGAGATGATCGGCGAGCAGGATATTGAGCCGTTACTGCAGGCGGCAAACAGCGACAGCGAAGATGCCCAGAGCGCCCGTCAGGAACTGGTTTCCATGCTGATGGATCGCCACGGCACCAGCCGCGTGCTGTTCCGTAACACGCGTAACGGTGTGAAAGGCTTCCCGAAACGCGAGCTGCACACTATTAAGCTGCCGCTGCCGACGCAGTATCAGACGGCGATTAAAGTCTCCGGCATTATGGGCGCACGTAAAAGTGCGGAAGACCGCGCTCGCGATATGCTCTACCCGGAGCGTATTTATCAGGAATTTGAAGGCGATAACGCCACCTGGTGGAACTTCGATCCGCGCGTTGAGTGGCTGATGGGCTACCTGACCAGCCATCGCTCTCAGAAAGTGCTGGTGATCTGCGCCAAAGCTGCCACTGCGCTGCAACTGGAGCAGGTACTGCGCGAACGTGAAGGTATTCGCGCCGCGGTATTCCACGAAGGCATGTCGATTATTGAGCGTGACCGCGCTGCGGCATGGTTTGCCGAAGAAGACACCGGCGCACAGGTACTGCTGTGTTCGGAAATTGGTTCTGAAGGACGTAACTTCCAGTTCGCCAGCCACATGGTGATGTTTGACCTGCCATTCAACCCGGATCTGCTGGAGCAGCGTATTGGTCGTCTGGATCGTATCGGCCAGGCGCACGATATTCAGATCCATGTGCCTTATCTGGAAAAAACCGCTCAGTCGGTACTGGTGCGCTGGTATCACGAAGGTCTGGATGCATTCGAGCACACCTGCCCGACCGGACGCACTATCTACGATAGCGTGTATAACGATCTGATTAACTACCTGGCCTCACCGGATCAAACCGAAGGCTTTGACGATCTGATCAAAAACTGCCGCGAGCAGCACGAGGCGTTGAAGGCACAGCTGGAACAGGGTCGTGACCGCCTGCTGGAGATCCATTCCAACGGTGGCGAAAAAGCCCAGGCATTAGCTGAAAGCATTGAAGAGCAGGATGACGATACCAACCTGATCGCCTTCGCCATGAACCTGTTCGATATTATCGGTATCAATCAGGACGATCGCGGCGACAACATGATCGTGCTGACGCCGTCCGATCATATGCTGGTGCCGGACTTCCCGGGCCTGTCGGAAGATGGCATCACCATCACCTTCGACCGTGAGGTAGCGCTGGCGCGTGAAGATGCGCAGTTTATTACCTGGGAGCATCCGCTGATCCGCAACGGTCTGGATCTGATCCTCTCTGGCGATACCGGTAGCAGCACGATTTCACTGTTGAAAAACAAAGCGTTGCCGGTAGGTACGCTGTTGGTGGAATTGATTTATGTCGTTGAAGCCCAGGCTCCGAAGCAGTTGCAGCTCAACCGCTTCCTGCCGCCGACGCCGGTACGTATGCTGCTGGATAAAAATGGCAACAACCTGGCGGCGCAGGTGGAGTTTGAAACCTTTAACCGTCAGCTTAACGCGGTTAACCGCCACACTGGCAGCAAGCTGGTTAATGCCGTGCAGCAGGATGTTCACGCTATCCTTCAGCTGGGTGAAGCGCAGATCGAGAAATCTGCCCGTGCATTGATTGATGCAGCGCGTAACGAAGCCGACGAAAAACTGTCTGCCGAGCTGTCTCGGCTGGAAGCTCTGCGCGCAGTGAACCCGAACATTCGTGACGACGAACTGACTGCTATTGAGAGCAACCGTCAGCAGGTAATGGAAAGCCTGGATCAGGCAGGCTGGCGTCTGGATGCCCTGCGTTTGATCGTTGTGACGCATCAGTAACGGAGCCGAAAATGGGGATGGAAAACTACAATCCGCCGCAGGAACCCTGGCTGGTTATCCTGTATCAGGATGACCACATTATGGTGGTCAACAAGCCGAGCGGCTTGTTATCGGTGCCGGGGCGTCTGGAAGAGCACAAAGACAGCGTGATGACACGCATTCAGCGTGATTATCCGCAGGCGGAATCGGTGCATCGTCTGGATATGGCTACCAGCGGCGTGATTGTAGTGGCGCTGACTAAAGCCGCGGAGCGGGAATTAAAACGCCAGTTCCGCGAGCGCGAGCCGAAAAAGCAGTATGTGGCCCGCGTCTGGGGGCACCCATCCCCAGCGGAAGGTCTGGTCGATCTGCCGCTGATTTGCGACTGGCCAAACCGCCCGAAACAGAAAGTCTGTTACGAAACGGGTAAACCTGCGCAGACGGAATATGAAGTGGTGGAGTATGCTGCGGATAACACAGCAAGAGTGGTGTTAAAACCGATTACCGGGCGTTCGCATCAATTGCGTGTGCATATGCTGGCGCTGGGTCATCCGATTCTCGGCGATCGTTTTTATGCATCACCAGAAGCGAGAGCAATGGCACCGCGTTTGTTACTACATGCAGAGATGCTGACGATTACCCATCCGGCGTATGGCAATAGTATGACGTTTAAAGCGCCAGCGGATTTTTAACCTTTCCTGTATGTTTATACCCTCATCCTAAGGGCTGCCTCTTGTACATAAATCCCCGAGTCCGGGGATTTTTTTTTCTGCCAAACTGCTTTCAGTTGTTGCGTGTGGCTACGCTTTCCATTCGGTAATTCCCTTCCTGCTCCACAGCGAATTTTTGAACTTTTTTTCACCCGTTGATCGTCTCTAATATTTCATTTTATCGGGTTTGTTATGGTCCTTTCTGATTGTTATTCATGGGCTAATTAGCCGTCTGGTTGGCGATGCCCATCTCGGTGATCCGCGTCGTGCACGACGCCTTGCATCACCAGCCTCTTCTCTAGCTCATCATGCAGGTCTTTCTAATTGTGAAATCATCCCACGCTACTGCTAAGGTTGAAGGGGCGTTCCAGCCCCTTCAACCTTAGCTTATTCTGGATCATTCAATAATTGCGTTGGCAATAATTTTTCAGCAGTACTTTGTTTAGTAGCAACTCCTTCAGTAACAATTTTTTTGGGGGTGATTTTATTAATAATAATTACCTCAGCATATAGGCGGGTAGCACCGTCCACGGTAGCACCGTCCAGGATAGCACCGTCCAGGGTAGCACCGTCCAGGTTAGCATTCCACCCAGGTTTCATGTAAAGGTTTTCATTGCTATATTTCATTATTTTTTTACCAAAGTAACAATCCCTCATGTCAACGCCGGGAAGGTAAGCCTCTCTAAGATCAACGCCCAAGTTACCTGGGCCTTTATGCAGCTGCAACGTCTGAGTACATATCTCCTTATTTTCAATAAAAAAAGTGACACTTAACTCGATATCACCGAAGGTCTCGGCGACCCAGCGCATATTGCCCTTTGCGACCATCTCATCCGGATTTTTTACGCATGTTTTGAGTTCATTGAATAATTCCAGACTATGGATAAACTTTTCTTTCTCATTCTCGTTGACAGCCCCAGTAAAGTATTTTGAGGCGTTGATGTTGCCAGCCTTTTTATTCACGAAATTGAACAGAAGTTTATAAGCCTCAGTCTGTTTATCTGACCAGAACAGATGACGTAACGTCTCCCACAAGCGTTGAAAGATATTCATCTTCACGTCCATCTTGTCCCCGCTCACCATCTTATAAATATCGTTATTGTTCATATTTAAAAGTGTTGCCGGCATGCCTGGAACTGATACTTTCATGGTAATAGCCTCGCATTGAGTTAAAAACTCATGATGCGCGCTCTGAATAAATATACTTTCAAAAATCGCTCATTCAGATATGTGTTTTTTATTTTTAAGACGTAAAAATATAATTCCGCTCGTCGTAAAGCTCTCAACCTTAAGCAGGGTCAACGCGATAAAACCAACAGACCCCCTCCCGTAAACCGTGCATTGAGCCTGTCCACCATTCTGAGTAAACGCCTTTTCTCAAAGAAGTGACCGCCAGGGCGGCCACCTTTAATCGTGGGCAGTTACTCAGCATCATTTACAGGGTTATTTAAACCCCTTCTGCTGCTTTATCAGCTCATAGGCCTGCTGAATTTCCTGCGCTTTTTGCTTCGCCATCTCCATCATCTCAGGCGGCAAACCTTTCGCCACCAACTTATCGGGATGGTGTTCACTCATCAGCTTACGGTAGGCACGTTTGATGGTGGTCGCATCATCCGTCGGCTTCACGCCCAGCACATTACAGGCATCTTCCAGCGTCGGGCCACGCTGCGCTTGCTGCCAGTTATCACCGCCAGATTGCTGCTGATAACCGCCGCCAAACTGTGCACCGCCCTGCATCATGCGCAAAAACTGGTCAAACTGGGCGCGGGAGATGCCTAACTCTTCGGCAATGACATACAGCACCGCCCGTTCATTCGGGTGCAGTGAACCATCAGCAAACGCCGCCTGAATCTGGATCTCCAGAAACATACGAATTAAGTCAAAACGACCAAAGCAGACACTGCGAAACTGGCGCATCTTTTCGCGCAGCGGGTAATTGTCTGATTTTCCCACCCGGAACGCGTTTTGCGCCGCAGTACGGGAAGCGCCATGAAGGTTCATTCGGTCCATCAACTGGCTGGCGATATGAATATCAGCCTCCGTGACGCGACCTTTGGATTTGGTTAAATGCCCCATCACTTCAAAAGTGGTGGCAAAAAACAGCGCCTGACGCTCACGCTGGTTGGCGAACCACGCCATTTTACGGCTACGGGCTTTATCAAACATATGGCCAATTAACAGGCCTAACACTACGCCCCAAAAGCCGCCGCCCATCAGTAAGGCCACGGCCACGCCAATGATTTTTCCCCAATACTGCATATATTCCCCAAATCGACACACGGATATCAGGGCTATCTCCCACAATATAAAGGTGCTTTTACCGTTTTCCGGCTGCGGTCAATTGTGGGACATCGCCTATAATTTGCATTATCATACCTGTCATTCAATGCCGTGCCTAACACCACTGACGCTATTCGGACAGGATTAACACTAGCGTAGAGATGACGAGTACGTTAGTCTCTGACCGTTTGTCACGCGCAACGTTACCGATGATGGAACAATAAAATCAACGTATGAAAAAACGTATCCCCACTCTCCTGGCCACCATGATTGCCACCGCCCTTTATAGTCAACAGGGACTGGCAGCCGACCTCGCCTCACAGTGCATGTTGGGCGTGCCAAGCTATGATCGTCCTCTGGTACAGGGCGATACCAATGACTTACCCGTGACTATCAATGCTGACCACGCGAAAGGGGACTACCCGGATGACGCCGTGTTTACTGGCAGCGTGGATATCATGCAGGGTAACAGCCGTCTGCAGGCCGACGAAGTGCAGCTCCATCAAAAAGAGGCACCAGGACAACCGGAGCCAGTACGTACCGTTGATGCGCTCGGTAATGTCCATTACGACGATAACCAGGTCATCCTCAAAGGGCCGAAAGGCTGGGCGAACCTGAACACCAAAGATACCAACGTCTGGGAAGGTGATTACCAGATGGTGGGTCGCCAGGGTCGCGGTAAAGCGGACCTGATGAAACAACGTGGCGAAAACCGCTATACCATTCTGGATAACGGAAGCTTTACCTCCTGTCTGCCGGGTTCTGACACCTGGAGCGTGGTAGGTAGCGAAATTATTCATGACCGCGAAGAACAAGTTGCGGAGATCTGGAACGCCCGCTTTAAGGTGGGTCCGGTACCGATCTTTTATAGCCCCTATTTGCAGTTGCCGGTGGGTGACAAACGTCGCTCTGGTTTCTTGATCCCGAACGCCAAGTACACCACCACCAACTACTTTGAGTTCTACCTTCCATATTACTGGAACATCGCGCCAAATATGGATGCCACCATCACGCCGCATTATATGCATCGTCGTGGCAACATCATGTGGGAGAACGAATTCCGCTACCTCTCCCAGGCGGGCGCAGGTTTGATGGAACTGGACTATCTGCCTTCCGATAAAGTCTATGAAGATGAACACCCGAACGATGATAGTTCACGTCGTTGGTTGTTCTACTGGCAACACTCCGGGGTTATGGATCAGGTGTGGCGTTTCAACGTCGACTACACCAAGGTGAGCGATCCTAGCTACTTCAATGATTTTGATAACAAGTACGGTTCCAGTACTGACGGCTACGCAACGCAAAAATTCAGCGTTGGCTATGCGGTGCAAAACTTCAATGCCACCGTTTCAACCAAGCAGTTCCAGGTCTTCAGCGAGCAGAACACCAGTAGCTACTCGGCAGAGCCGCAGTTAGACGTTAACTACTACCAGAATGATGTTGGTCCGTTTGATACACGCATTTACGGCCAGGCTGTGCACTTTGTTAACACCAGAGACGACATGCCTGAAGCAACCCGTGTTCACCTGGAACCGACCATCAATTTGCCGCTCTCTAATAACTGGGGCAGCATCAATACCGAAGCGAAGTTGCTGGCAACCCATTATCAGCAAACTAATCTTGACTGGTATAACTCCAGAAACACAACCAAGCTGGACGAATCCGTTAACCGTGTGATGCCACAATTCAAAGTTGACGGCAAAATGGTCTTTGAACGCGATATGGAAATGCTGGCACCGGGTTATACCCAAACGCTGGAACCGCGCGCGCAGTATTTGTACGTGCCGTATCGCGATCAGAGCGACATCTATAACTACGACTCGTCTCTGCTGCAATCTGACTACTCAGGCCTGTTCCGGGACCGGACTTATGGCGGTCTTGACCGTATTGCCTCCGCTAACCAGGTGACGACCGGTGTCACATCTCGCATATATGATGATGCTGCCGTTGAACGTTTTAATATTTCCGTTGGTCAAATCTACTATTTCACGGAGTCTCGCACTGGCGATGACAACATAACATGGGAGAATGACGACAAAACGGGCTCACTGGTATGGGCAGGCGATACCTACTGGCGTATCTCCGAGCGCTGGGGGTTGCGTGGCGGGATTCAGTACGACACGCGCCTGGATAACGTAGCCACCAGTAACTCCAGCATTGAATACCGTCGGGATGAAGACCGTCTGGTGCAGTTGAACTACCGTTACGCCAGCCCGGAATATATTCAGGCTACGCTGCCTAAGTACTATTCCACGGCAGAGCAGTATAAGAATGGTATTTCGCAGGTAGGTGCCGTCGCCAGCTGGCCAATTGCCGATCGTTGGTCAATTGTCGGGGCCTACTACTACGACACCAATGCGAACAAGCAAGCCGACTCTATGTTAGGTGTGCAATATAGCTCCTGCTGCTATGCGATTCGCGTCGGTTACGAGCGGAAGCTGAACGGTTGGGATAACGATAAACAACATGCGGTATATGACAACGCAATCGGCTTTAACATCGAACTTCGCGGCCTGAGCTCCAACTACGGTCTGGGTACGCAAGAGATGCTGCGTTCGAACATTCTGCCGTATCAAAACACTTTGTGATTTGTTGATTTACCACGTAATCCGCAGTGCGGTTAATTGAAATGGAAAAAGTATGAAGAACTGGAAAACGCTGCTTCTCGGTATCGCCATGATCGCGAATACCAGTTTCGCTGCCCCCCAGGTAGTCGATAAAGTCGCAGCCGTCGTCAATAACGGCGTCGTGCTGGAAAGCGACGTTGATGGATTAATGCAGTCGGTAAAACTGAACGCTGCCCAGGCAAGGCAGCAACTTCCTGATGATGCTACGCTGCGCCACCAAATCATGGAGCGTTTGATCATGGATCAAATCATCCTGCAGATGGGGCAGAAAATGGGAGTGAAAATCTCCGATGAGCAGCTCGATCAGGCGATTGCTAACATCGCGAAGCAAAACAACATGACGCTGGATCAGATGCGCAGCCGTCTGGCTTACGATGGGCTGAACTACAACACCTATCGTAACCAGATCCGCAAAGAGATGATTATCTCTGAAGTGCGTAACAACGAAGTGCGTCGTCGCATCACCATCCTGCCGCAGGAAGTCGAATCTCTGGCGCAGCAGGTGGGTAACCAAAACGATGCCAGCACTGAGCTGAACCTGAGCCACATCCTGATTCCGCTGCCAGAAAACCCGACCTCTGATCAGGTGAACGAAGCGGAAAGCCAGGCGCGCGCTATTGTCGATCAGGCGCGTAACGGCGCTGATTTCGGTAAACTGGCGATTGCTCACTCTGCCGACCAGCAGGCGCTGAACGGCGGCCAGATGGGCTGGGGTCGCATTCAGGAGCTGCCGGGGATCTTCGCCCAGGCATTAAGCACCGCGAAGAAAGGCGACATTGTTGGCCCGATTCGTTCCGGCGTTGGCTTCCATATTCTGAAAGTTAACGACCTGCGCGGTGAAAGCAAAAACATCTCGGTGACCGAAGTTCATGCTCGCCATATTCTGCTGAAACCATCTCCGATCATGACCGACGAACAGGCCCGCGTGAAACTGGAGCAAATTGCAGCTGATATCAAGAGTGGTAAAACGACTTTTGCCGCTGCAGCGAAAGAGTTTTCTCAGGATCCAGGCTCTGCTAACCAGGGCGGCGATCTCGGCTGGGCTACACCAGATATTTTCGATCCAGCCTTCCGTGATGCGCTGACCCGCCTGAACAAAGGTCAAATGAGTGCACCGGTTCACTCTTCATTCGGCTGGCATTTAATCGAACTGCTGGATACCCGTAATGTCGATAAAACCGACGCTGCGCAGAAAGATCGTGCGTACCGCATGCTGATGAACCGTAAGTTCTCGGAAGAAGCAGCAAGCTGGATGCAGGAACAACGTGCCAGCGCCTACGTTAAAATCCTGAGCAACTAATGGTTAAAACCCAACGTGTTGTGATCACTCCCGGCGAACCCGCCGGGATTGGCCCGGACTTAGTTGTCCAGCTTGCACAGCGTGAGTGGCCGGTCGAACTGGTTGTTTGTGCCGATGCCACTCTTCTTACCGACCGGGCAGCGATGCTCGGTTTGCCGCTCACCCTCCGCCCTTATACCCCCAACTCCCCTGCACAACCGCAAACTGCGGGCACATTAACGCTACTTCCTGTCGCGCTACGTGAATCTGTCACTGCGGGGCAGTTAGCGGTTGAAAATGGGCATTATGTGGTGGAGACGCTGGCGCGAGCGTGTGATGGCTGTCTGAACGGTGAATTTGCTGCGCTGATCACAGGCCCCGTGCATAAAGGCGTTATTAACGACGCTGGCATTCCATTTACCGGTCATACCGAGTTTTTCGAAGAGCGCTCGCAGGCAAAAAAAGTGGTGATGATGCTGGCAACCGAAGAACTTCGCGTGGCGCTGGCAACGACGCATTTACCGCTGCGCGATATTGCGGACGCCATCACCCCTGCGCTTTTGCACGAAGTCATTGCTATTTTGCATCACGATTTGCGGACCAAATTTGGTATTGCCGAACCGCGCATTCTGGTCTGCGGGCTGAATCCGCACGCGGGCGAAGGCGGTCATATGGGGACGGAAGAGATAGACACCATTATTCCGGTGCTCGACGAGCTGCGGGCGCAGGGGATGAAACTCAACGGGCCACTACCTGCCGATACCCTGTTTCAGCCGAAATATCTCGATAACGCCGACGCCGTGCTGGCGATGTACCACGATCAGGGTCTTCCCGTGCTAAAATACCAGGGCTTCGGGCGCGGTGTGAACATTACGCTGGGCCTGCCCTTTATTCGCACATCAGTGGACCACGGCACCGCACTTGAACTGGCGGGACGTGGCAAAGCAGATGTCGGCAGTTTTATTACGGCGCTTAATCTCGCCATCAAAATGATTGTTAACACCCAATGAATAATCGAGTCCACCAGGGCCACTTAGCCCGTAAACGCTTCGGGCAAAACTTTCTCAACGATCAGTTCGTGATCGACAGCATTGTTTCTGCCATTAACCCGCAGAAGGGCCAGGCGATGGTCGAAATCGGCCCCGGTCTGGCGGCATTGACCGAACCGGTCGGCGAACGACTGGACCAGCTGACGGTCATCGAACTTGACCGCGATCTGGCGGCACGTCTGCAAACGCATCCATTCTTAGGCCCGAAACTGACTATTTATCAGCAGGATGCGATGACCTTTAACTTTGGCGAACTGGCCGAGAAAATGGGCCAGCCGCTGCGTGTTTTCGGCAACCTGCCTTATAACATCTCCACGCCGTTGATGTTCCATCTGTTTAGCTATACTGATGCCATTGCCGACATGCACTTTATGTTGCAAAAAGAGGTGGTGAATCGTCTGGTTGCAGGACCGAACAGCAAGGCGTATGGTCGATTAAGCGTCATGGCGCAATACTATTGCAACGTGATCCCGGTGCTGGAAGTTCCGCCGTCAGCCTTTACACCACCACCCAAAGTGGATTCCGCCGTCGTGCGCCTGGTTCCTCATGCAACGATGCCTCACCCGGTCAAAGATGTTCGCGTGTTGAGCCGCATCACCACCGAAGCCTTTAACCAGCGTCGTAAAACCATTCGTAACAGCCTCGGCAACCTGTTTAGCATCGAGGTGTTAACCGGAATGGGGATCGACCCGGCGATGCGAGCGGAAAATATCTCTGTCGCGCAATATTGCCAGATGGCGAACTATCTGGCGGAGAACGCGCCTTTGCAGGAGAGTTAACGATGATCAATTCGCCCCGAGTGTGTATTCAGGTTCAAAGCGTCTACATTGAGGCACAATCTTCACCTGATAATGAACGTTACGTTTTTGCTTATACCGTAACCATACGCAATCTGGGGCGAGCGCCAGTGCAGTTGTTGGGGCGTTACTGGCTGATCACCAATGGCAATGGCCGTGAAACCGAAGTCCAGGGCGAAGGAGTGGTTGGCGTTCAGCCACTTATCGCGCCTGGCGAAGAGTACCAGTACACCAGCGGTGCAATCATTGAAACCCCGCTGGGCACCATGCAGGGTCACTACGAAATGATCGATGAAAATGGCGTCCCTTTCAGCATCGACATTCCCGTATTCCGACTCGCCGTTCCCACACTCATTCATTAAAAGAATATGGCGACATACCTTATTGGCGACGTTCATGGTTGTTACGATGAACTGATCGCATTGCTGCATAAAGTAGAATTTACCCCTGGGAAAGACACCCTCTGGCTGACAGGCGATCTGGTCGCGCGCGGCCCTGGTTCGCTGGATGTTCTGCGCTATGTGAAATCCTTAGGCGACAGCGTACGTCTGGTGCTGGGCAATCACGATCTGCATCTGCTGGCGGTATTCGCCGGGATCAGCCGCAATAAACCGAAAGATCGCCTGACACCGCTGCTGGAAGCGCCGGATGCCGACGAGCTGCTTAACTGGCTGCGTCGCCAGCCTTTGCTGCAAATCGACGAAGAGAAAAAGCTGGTAATGGCCCACGCAGGGATCACGCCGCAGTGGGATCTGCAGACCGCCAAAGAGTGCGCACGCGATGTAGAAGCGGTGCTGTCGAGCGACTCCTATCCCTTCTTTCTCGACGCTATGTACGGCGATATGCCAAATAACTGGTCACCGGAATTGCGGGGGTTGGGAAGACTGCGTTTTATCACCAACGCCTTTACCCGTATGCGCTTTTG
The DNA here is from genome assembly GCF_009820115.1 of Escherichia sp. HH41S. NCBI lineage: Bacteria > Pseudomonadati > Pseudomonadota > Gammaproteobacteria > Enterobacterales > Enterobacteriaceae > Escherichia > Escherichia sp. HH41S. The sequence continues at coordinate 312,565 of NZ_VNXE01000061.1, read as the reverse complement.
CTTCCCGAACGGTCAACTGGATATGTACAGCAAAGAATCGCCGGAAGAAGCCCCTGCCCCGCTGAAACCGTGGTTTGCGATTCCTGGCCCCGTCGCTGAAGAGTACAGCATCGCCTTTGGTCACTGGGCATCGCTGGAGGGCAAAGGTACGCCGGAAGGTATTTACGCGCTGGATACCGGCTGCTGCTGGGGCGGTTCATTAACCTGCCTGCGCTGGGAAGATAAACAGTATTTTGTCCAGCCGTCGAACCGGCATAAGGATTTGGGCGAAGGAGAGGCGGTCGCGTCTTAAATCCCGTCGAGCATAAAATCTAATGCTCCTTTAATCAAAGTTCGGTGCGCGCTGGCATCGCAAAAATTCGTTCCCAGCGTGTTAACTGGAACAGTTGCAGTCTCATGCGTCATGAGCACATATTCTTTGCCGTCTACCAGTAAAAGGATTGGGTTAAGCCGTTCTGGTGGGCGAATATGGCTAAATCGTTCAATAGGTGTTAATGGATTAACGATACGGCGATTAATCTCACCAATAATGTCGCTGGTAACATCGATAACAAAGGGCAACGCGGCGTTCCTGCCGCGACTGCGGTATACCGTAAATTGCATCGCTAGAAGCTCCGGTACTCATCAGAGAAACATCCGGTTTCATCAGCCAATTGATTTAACGCAGCGATAGCTTCTGCGTTCTCTTCACGCCAACGTGTTGCTGCATGTTTTTTAAGTTCAGCATTGAGCGCAACCGTAAGGGTGGCGCTCATATTTAAGCCTGCATCACGAGCGCGATTGACTAACTCACGGTCGACGGTGACGGTCACACTTTGTGTGGTACGTTTTGCAGTCATGATATCGTGCTCCTGTACAATTTATACGTCTAGTATGCACGGATATCTGCACGTATCAGTGATGCCGGAATTCTAATATACAAACTTACCGCCGTTCCAGAATCTCAAAGCAATAGCTATGAGAGTTCTGCGCATCAGCGTCGTGGAATTCGCTGAATACCGATTCCCAGTCATCCGGCTCGTAATCCGGGAAATGGGTGTCGCCTTCCACTTCTGCGTCGATATGCGTCAGATACAGTTTTTGCGCTTTGGGCAGGAACTGCTCATAAACGCGACCACCGCCAATCACCATGATTTCTGGTACGTCACCACACGCCGCGATGGCTTCATCCACCGACTTCACCCACGTTACGCGATCGTCCGTACCCGGTTGACTGCTGAGGATAATATTTTTGCGTCCTGGCAGCGGACGACCGATGGATTCCCAGGTATGGCGGCCCATAATCACTGGTTTATTTAAGGTGTTGCGTTTAAACCAGGCGAGATCGGCAGGCAGGTTCCACGGCATGGCGTTTTCCATGCCGATAACGCGATCTACCGCTAACGCCGCAATCAGACTGATCATTGAGATTTCCCGATAAAAAAAATTGTCGCCACTATACGTAAAGCGTAAACCGTCGTCGACTGGTGCGAGGATGATGTTGAGGAAAATTTTATATTCTGCTGGCGAGTCCACGCTCTCCCCCTGGACTCGCCGCATTACAATGAAACAAAAACAAACAGTTAGCTGTAAAGTGTGATTTACGTCACTCTTTATTAGGATGAGGGCTTCGTTTCCGGTTCATCCGCCATATTGCCGGTATGTTTCCCTTCTTCGGTTCCCTGCCAGCCATGTCGTTGAATTAATGACAGATGTTCACGGTCTTCGGTAATGATCTCACTTAACATCGCGCTGGTGCGTTTATAGACCGCCGCACGGGCTTTGGTGTCGTTCTCAACCATTGCCATCTCTTCCACCATCTGAATATTAAAGCGGCGGAACACATCGGCGCGTTCTCGCGCTTCATACGGCCCCAGACCTAAACTTTCCAGCGCCAGACGCCCGGTTTTCAGCGCACCTTCAAAGGTTTCACGCTCTGGCTTTTCAACGCCTGCCTGACGCAAACGAATGTAGTGATCGACATCGCGGGCGCGGGCAATAATCTGCAGATGCGGGAAATGTTCTTTCACCATCTCCGTCAGTTGCAGGTTGGTTTGTGGATCGTCAATGGCGTTAATCAGCACTTCTGCTTTCGCCGCTCCGGCAGACTCCAGTAAATCCATCCGCGTGGCATCGCCGTAAAACACTTTCATGCCAAATTTGCGCAAGGTTTCGATATGGTCAGGATCATGATCGAGCACCACCATTTTCACCCCGCTGGAGAGCAGTAAACGTCCGGTAATCTGTCCATAACGACCGAATCCAGCAATGATCACCCGCGGCTGTTCTTCATCAATCTCATCAGCTTCACGCGCTTGTTCGGTAGAAGATTGCTCAAGGCGATTGAGGATCACCAGCAGAATCGGCGTTGCCGCCATCGACAGCGCCACCGCCAGGGTCAGCGACTTCGCCCACTCCGGCTCCAGCACATTCGCCATTTGCGCCGCGCCAAATACCACAAAGGCAAACTCACTGCCCTGCCCTAACAGCACCGCAAACCAGCGACGCTGTTTATTCGGCACCTGCAACGGTCGGGCAATCAGCCACAGCATAGCGATTTTGATGATGAGGAAACCGAGCAGCAAAATGACAATGCGCAACGGATTTTCAAGCAGCGTGCCAAAGTCTATCGACATGCCAACACCGATGAAAAACAGCCCCAACAGCAAACCTTTAAATGGCTCGATATCGCTTTCCAACGCATGGCGGTATTCCGAGCTTGCCAGCAGTACGCCCGCCAGAAACGCGCCCATCGCCATCGACAAGCCGACCTCTTCCAGCAGCAAACCAAAGCCAAACACGAGGAATAACGCCACGGCACTAAACACTTCCCGCAAGCCAGAGCGGGCAACAAAACGCAGCGCCGGACGCGTGACATAGCGCCCCAGCAGTACCACCAGCACCAGTGCACCCGCCACTTTTAACGCCGAGAGAGCAAATGCGCCCATCGTCGTCGAGGCACTGCTCGCCGCCAGTAGCGGGATCATCGCTACCAGCGGGATCGCGGCGATATCCTGGAACAGCAGCACCGCAAAGGCGCTACGGCCCATTTGTGTCCCCATCAGGTTGCGTTCATTCATCGCCTGCATGGCAATTGCCGTTGATGAGAGCGCCAGTGTCATGCCGATCAGTTCCGCTACCTGCCAGCGCAGACCAAGGAACATGCAGAACAGCCCCAGCAGGCCGCCGCAAACCACCATCTGTAATGCACCACCACCAAACACTGCCGCACGCAACTTCCACAGCCTTTGTGGATCGAGTTCGAGGCCGATAATAAACAGCATCAGCACCACGCCGATCTCGGCAAAGTGCAGAATAGATTCGGCATCGGTCACCAGTCGCAGCCCCCACGGGCCAATAATGCAGCCGGCGATCAGGTAGCCAAGTACCGATCCCAGACCAAGACGTACCGCAATGGGTACAATCAGCGCCGCCGAACCGAGATAAATCAGCGCCTGAATCAGCGTATGGCTATCCATGATGTGCCTCCTGCCATTCCAGCAGACGTTGCTTATAGTGACGCGCCTGCCCTTCGAGGGTTTCGTCGTCACAAATAAAGGTACAGTGCATAGCAAACGGTGGCAGCCAGTTCAGCCCGCAGTAGATTGCCGTCGCCTGTAGCGGCTGCGACAGCACATCAAAGCCCGGATGCGCGCCAATCTCAAAATGACTTTCCCCGCCGCCGGTCGTCACCGCCCACAGTAAATGTTTACCATGCAGTGCCGTGCCGCCGTGACCGTAAGCCCAGCCGTGCGAGAAGACTTTATCGATCCAAAGTTTAAGGAGCGGAGGAATGCTGTACCACTGCATCGGGTGCTGCCAGACGATCAGGTCGGCGCGAGACAACGCCTCCTGCTCGGCAGCAATATCGATATTGAAGTCAGGATAGAGTTGATAAAGAGAGCGAACTTCGACGCCTTCCAGCGTCCTTGCGTGTTCAAGCATCCGTTTATTCGCATGAGAATGATGCGGATACGGATGCGCATAAATTATGAGGATCATAGTTAACTCGCGTGTTTACGCCTTTGTTTTCCCACAAAGTGTAGTCATATATTCACGCAGCTTATAGTCAATAATATTGATTCAGAAAAAGCAGAAATCTGAATCAGTTGTCCAACTCACTCATATCTTTAACCTGATCGCGGTTGATCTGTTCAGTTTGCCCGGTTTGCGCATTTTTGTAAGAAACCAGCCCGGTATCGTCATCAACCTGCGGTTTACCATCGGTGACTATCGTTTGGCCATCGGTTGTTCTTACCGCCTGGTTTGAGGAACAGCCAGCCACAGTGAACATTACCGCCGCGGCGAAGATTGATGTGATCAATACTTTATGTTGCATCGTCTTTTCCTCTGCTTTGCTGTAGTAAGCATTCAGTTTAGGTTAACTGCCTGAAAGCAAGTGAAAAAACAGAAGATTCTGAGGCGAGTTGCGCCCGGCAACAGCAATGTTACCGGGCGCGGAGGGGTTACTTCTTAATCTGCGCGTGCATTTCCTGCACCGAAATTACTTTTTCAGTCGCATCGGCATTCAGCGCCATCGCGGTAGCGAAACCACCGTTCAGGGTGGTGTCATAGTGCACTTTATATTGCAGCGCACTGCGACGAATCACGCGGGAGTCCTCAATCGCACGACGGCCTGAGGTGGTGTTGATGATGTAGGTATATTCGCCATTCTTGATACGGTCCTGAATGTGCGGACGACCTTCATGCACCTTGTTCACCAGACGCGGGTTAATACCTGCTTCGCCCAGCACAATCGCTGTGCCGTGGGTCGCATCCAGCTCGAAGCCCTGTTTCAGCAGTTTTGCCGCCAGGTCAACCACGCGTTCTTTATCGCCTTCACGCACGGAGAGCAACGCACGACCGTGTTTCTTCATCGTGGAGTTACTGCCCAGCTGCGCTTTGGCAAACGCTTCAGCGAAGGTGCGGCCCACGCCCATCACTTCCCCGGTAGAGCGCATTTCTGGCCCTAACAGCGGGTCAACGCCGGGGAATTTGTTGAACGGCAGCACCACTTCTTTCACCGAGTAATATGGCGGGATAACTTCTTTAGTTACGCCCTGCTCAGCCAGCGATTTGCCAGCCATCACACGCGCCGCTACTTTCGCCAGCGGTACGCCGGTGGCTTTGGAGACGAACGGAACGGTACGCGCCGCACGCGGGTTAACTTCAATCAGGTAGACTTCGTTGTTTTTCACCGCAAACTGCACGTTCATCAGTCCGCGCACCTGCAATTCGAAGGCCAGTTTCTGCACCTGTTGGCGCATCACATCCTGAATTTCCTGACTTAAAGTGTAGGCTGGCAGAGAACATGCGGAGTCACCGGAGTGCACGCCCGCCTGCTCAATATGCTCCATGATGCCGCCAATCAGCACCATTTCACCGTCGCAGATGGCGTCCACATCCACTTCTACCGCGTCATCGAGGAAGTGGTCCAGCAATACTGGTGCATCGTTAGACACGCTCACCGCCGTCTGGAAGTAGCGACGCAGGTCAGCTTCGTCATAGACGATTTCCATCGCCCGACCGCCGAGAACGTAAGACGGACGCACCACCAGCGGGTAACCAATCTCTTTTGCCTTCTCAACCGCCATTTCAATAGCGGTAACGGTGGCGTTCGCCGGTTGTTTCAGTTTCAGACGGTCAACCGCATGCTGGAAGCGTTCACGGTCTTCCGCACGGTCGATAGCATCCGGGCTGGTGCCGATAACCGGTACGCCAGCGGCTTCCAGTGCGCGCGCCAGTTTCAGCGGGGTCTGACCGCCGTACTGAACGATAACGCCTTTCGGCTTCTCAATACGCACGATTTCCAGCACATCTTCCAGAGTTACCGGCTCGAAGTAGAGGCGATCGGAAGTGTCGTAGTCAGTAGAGACGGTTTCCGGGTTACAGTTAACCATAATGGTTTCGTAACCGTCTTCGCGCAGCGCCAGTGAGGCGTGTACGCAGCAGTAGTCGAATTCGATACCCTGACCGATACGGTTCGGGCCGCCGCCGAGGACCATGATTTTGTCACGGTCAGATGGGTTGGATTCGCACTCTTCTTCATAAGTGGAGTACATATAAGCGGTGTCGGTAGCGAACTCTGCCGCACAGGTATCCACGCGCTTGTAAACCGGGTGCAGGTCATACTGGTCACGCAGCTTACGGATTTCTGCTTCACGCACGCCCGCGAGTTTTGCCAGACGCGCATCGGCAAAGCCTTTGCGTTTCAGCTGGCGCAGGAAGTCAGCGTTCAGGCCAGTGATGCCCACTTCCGCTACTTTCTCTTCCAGGCGCACCAGCTCTTCAATTTGTACCAGGAACCAGCGGTCGATATTGGTCAGATTGAAGACGCCGTCTACGGACAGGCCCGCACGGAACGCATCGGCGATATACCAGATACGCTCTGCGCCTGCGTCTTTCAGCTCGCGGCGAATTTTGGTCAGCGCTTCCGGGTCGTCGAGACTCACTTTCGGGTCGAAGCCAGTTGCGCCCACTTCCAGGCCACGCAGCGCTTTTTGCAGGGATTCCTGCTGCGTGCGACCAATCGCCATCACTTCGCCAACCGATTTCATCTGAGTGGTCAGACGGTCGTTAGCACCGGCGAATTTCTCGAAGTTGAAGCGAGGAATTTTGGTGACCACGTAGTCGATGGACGGCTCGAAGGAGGCCGGAGTACGCCCGCCGGTGATGTCGTTCATCAGCTCATCGAGGGTGTAACCTACCGCCAGTTTCGCCGCCACTTTGGCAATCGGGAAACCGGTGGCTTTCGACGCCAGCGCCGAAGAACGGGACACGCGCGGGTTCATTTCGATAACAATCAGGCGACCATTTTTCGGGTTCACCGCAAACTGGACGTTGGAACCACCGGTTTCAACGCCGATTTCACGCAGTACCGCCATCGAGGCGTTACGCATGATTTGATATTCTTTGTCGGTCAGCGTTTGGGCTGGCGCGACAGTGATGGAGTCACCGGTGTGGATGCCCATCGCATCGAAGTTTTCGATAGAGCAGACGATGATGCAGTTGTCGTTTTTATCACGCACCACTTCCATCTCGTACTCTTTCCAGCCGATCAGCGACTCATCAATCAGCAGCTCTTTGGTTGGGGAGAGATCCAGACCGCGGGCGCAAATTTCTTCAAACTCTTCGCGGTTATAAGCGATACCACCACCGCTACCACCCATGGTAAAGGATGGGCGAATAATGCACGGGAAGCCCACTTCAGCGGCAACTGCCAGCGCTTCTTCCATGGTGTGTGCGATACCAGAACGCGCAGTTTCCAGACCGATTTTCTTCATCGCCACGTCGAAACGGCGGCGGTCTTCGGCTTTATCAATCGCATCGGCGGTGGCACCAATCATGGTGACGCCGAACTCTTCCAGCACGCCCTGACGCTCCAGCTCCAGCGCACAGTTCAGCGCTGTCTGACCGCCCATCGTTGGCAGCACCGCGTCCGGACGCTCTTTTTCAATAATCTTGCGTACCACTTCCCAGTGAATCGGCTCGATGTAGGTCGCATCGGCCATTTCCGGGTCGGTCATGATGGTCGCAGGGTTGGAGTTCACCAGAATGACGCGGTAACCCTCTTCGCGCAGGGCTTTACATGCTTGCGCGCCAGAGTAGTCAAACTCACACGCCTGACCGATAACAATCGGGCCCGCACCCAGAATCAGGATACTTTTTATATCTGTACGTTTTGGCATGGCTCTTTTACTCCTGATTACTTAGCGGTTTTACGGTACTGCTCAATTAACTCGATAAAGTGGTCGAACAACGGCGCGGCGTCGTGTGGACCCGGACTGGCTTCAGGGTGGCCCTGGAAGCTGAATGCCGGTTTATCGGTGCGATGAATGCCCTGTAACGTACCGTCGAACAGGGATTTATGCGTAACACGCAGGTTTGCAGGTAATGTTGCTTCATCCACCGCAAAACCGTGGTTCTGGGCGGTGATCATCACCACGTTTTTTTCAACATCTTTAACCGGATGGTTGCCGCCGTGGTGTCCAAATTTCATTTTGACAGTCTTCGCACCGCTCGCCAGCGCCAGCAACTGATGGCCGAGGCAGATGCCGAATACCGGGATGTCGGTTTCGAGGAATTTCTGGATGGCAGTAATAGCGTAATCACACGGTGCCGGGTCGCCAGGACCGTTGGAGAGGAAGATGCCGTCTGGATTCATTTTCAGCACGTCTTCCGCAGAGGTTTGCGCCGGAACGATGGTCAGGCGGCAGCCGCGGTCAACCAACATGCGCAGGATGTTGCGTTTGGCACCAAAATCATAAGCCACGACGTGGAACGGCAACTCGTCTTCTTTTTTTGCTTCTGGCAAGCCGCCAGTCAGCGTCCAGCTCCCTTGTGTCCAGCTATAGGATTCTGCGGTGGTCACTTCTTTTGCCAGATCCATGCCGTTCAGACCTGGGAACGCGCGGGCTTTTTCTAACGCCAGCGCCGCATCCGGGTTATCGCCCGCGATAATGCAGCCATTCTGTGCGCCTTTCTCGCGCAGTAAACGCGTCAGCTTACGGGTATCGATATCAGCAATCGCCACGATGTTATGGCGCTTCAGGTAAGAAGAGAGGTCTTCGGTATTACGGAAGTTGCTGGCAATCAGCGGCAGGTCGCGAATCACCAGACCTTGTGCATGTACCTGAGAAGATTCTTCATCGGCGTCATTAGTGCCGACATTGCCAATATGGGGATAAGTAAGAGTAACGATTTGACGAGAATAGGAAGGATCAGTGAGGATTTCTTGATAACCGGTCATTGAAGTATTGAAAACGACTTCCCCAACCGCCGAACCTGTTGCCCCTATGGCCCGACCGTGAAACTGGGTTCCGTCTTCCAGAACCAATAGCGCTGACTTAATCAAAACACCCTCCAGAGAATATTCACTCACTTTATTTGCATATTAATTCACAATGATGACGTAAATCAATGCAAATCTGCTTACCGACGAATTTCTGGCAAACGGCGGCATTCTGGAGATATGGGCGCTAAAAGTCAACTTAATGGCGGGATTTTTTATATTATTTTGTGGCTCATGCATATTTTACAGGCATTAAGCGACAAAAATATCACATAACCCGTTCTGGAAAACGCTTGCGCAGCAAGAAGATTGTATGAAATAAAAATGAACAGAAAAAAGTGGACCAGATGGTCAAAATTTACATTAAAACAACAAAAAAAGAAGGCAAAACGTGTAATTTTCAGCACTTACATAAAATTTAAAAACATAATACAAAAAACAAAAGGGCCAAAAATTAAAGCCCTTTACAATCAATAAATTAAATGTGTTATTTTTGCATCATCATAAACATTTTGTGGTTACAAATTATTGAGATCAAGCACATCTCGCATATCAAAAAGACCACTTTCCTTACCACTCAACCACAAAGCCGATCTTACCGCACCGTTAGCAAATGTCATGCGGCTGGACGCCTTATGGGTGATCTCCAGACGCTCACCAATATCGGCAAACATCGCGGTATGTTCGCCAACGATGTCACCTGCACGCACGGTGGCAAAACCAATGGTGCCAGGCACACGTTCACCGGTATGGCCTTCACGACTGTAGACCGCGCAATCTTTCAGATCTTTATCTAGGGCGTGGGCGATCGCCTCTCCCATTGCCAGTGCGGTGCCTGAAGGCGCATCAACTTTATGTCTATGATGTGCTTCAATAATTTCGATATCGGTGTAGTCACCCATCACTTTGGCTGCTTTCTCCAGCAGCTTAAGCATGACGTTAACGCCGACGCTAAAGTTGGCGGCAAAGACAATCGCAATATCGGCGGCCGCGTCACGAATCGCCTGTTTACCGGCTTCGTCAAACCCCGTAGTGCCAATCACCATCCCTTTGCCATGCTGGCGACAAAAAGCGAGATGGTTCAGCGTACCTTCCGGACGGGTAAAATCGATAAACACATCAAAATCATCTTTTATCGCATCAAGGCTGCTTTGCACAGTAACGCCTGTTTTTCCTGCACCCGCCAGCTCACCGGCGTCGCTGCCCAGTAAAGAAGATCCTTCGCGCTCCAGCGCCGCGCCCAGCTGCACGCCTTCTAATGCCAGCGCCGCCTGAATCAACTGGCGGCCCATACGCCCCCCGGCTCCCGCGATGGCAACGCGGATGTTTGCATCATGCATAGCTATTCTCTTTTGTTAATTTGCATAGACCGTTTTCAGAGTAACCAGCGCATCGCTACGCCGCCAGCCAAAAACGCTGATAATTAGAAATTAATGATAAACAGGGAGGGATATCAGTGAAAGGCATGAGTCGATGAATGACTGCATGCCGATAACATGTGACAGGTTACGACGCCAGAGCCAGCACCTCAGCCACCCACTGCTGGAAACCTTTCACATCCAGATCCAGCGCCACCTGCACGTTTGCAGGTTTACTCAGGCAACCATCAATATCAACAACCGTAGTACCTGAGGTAAATTCACCCTGAGTTTCCACCGCCACAAAACACGGTTTGAGAGTGAACAAGTCTGGGCGCACCAGCCAGGCGATGGCGCAGAGATCGTGCATACGCAGACCGCTTTGCAAACTGCCGCTACGGTAGTGGCTAAACAGGGCGTGCAACATTTTCCCGGTACGATTCAACTCCGGCAAAGTAGCGAGATAGTCAGGAGTTAATATTGCCTGATTGGTGACATCCAGACCGCACATAACGATTTCGATGCCGCTACGGAAGACACAGGCTGCCGCTTCTGGATCGGCAGCGATATTAAACTCGGCGTTTGGCGTACAGTTGCCGCGTCCGGCAGAACCGCCCATGATCACCAGACGGCGAATATGCGGTTTGCATTCCGGGCATTGTGAAAGTAACAGCGCAATATTGGTTAACGGGCCGATGGCTACCAGCGTAACAGGCTCAGGCGCACGCAGCAGGGCATCACGAATCGCCAGAAATGCGGGTTTGTCCAGTGGGCTTCTGTTGTGCTCGACAAAGTCGTAGCCAGCCATTCCCGATTCACCGTGCACAGATGCTGCATTACGCGGTGCGCGTACCAGCGGCACAGCGGCTCCCTGGGCGAGCGGAATATCCGCATTCCAGAAATGCAGCAGTTGCAGGGCGTTGCGGGTAGTTTTCTCAACCGAAACATTACCCGCGACGGTGGTCATCAGTTGCAGGTCGAGTTCGGGGGCAAAAATCGCGGCGGCAATGGCGACCGCATCGTCAATGCCTGGGTCTGTATCAAGGAAGATGGGTATAAGTTTTGTCATTACTGTCTCTCCTGGCTTGTTACTTGCTCATGGCTTTGAACTCATCGCGGCTGATACAGATATCCGAAATATCTTTATTCGTCACCAGACGCGGGCTAAGTTTATCGCCTTCAACAAACGGTACTAGCGGGCAAAATTCCCCTGGAGACGCTTTATCTTCCTGCCACTGAATTTCAATGGATTCCGGCTTCATACCTGGTTTCTCTGACTGAATGACTGTGCGGATATCCGTGGTTAACTGAAATGGCTCACACCCCTTCACATCAGTAAAAGTCGGCGTCAGATGACCATTCTTACGTTCCTGCAGATAAAAAATGCGGCCATCGTGATAGGAAGGAATTACGTAGCAGGTATACATTTTACCTTTGCTTAGCACGGGCTGAAGATAACTTGAACCTCTCTCGATCAATTCAACCTCTTTCCCCTTCCAGCGATAAACGTCAACCCCGTGACTACAGCAGCTTCCTCGCCAATGGCTGACGATCTGCTTATATTCTGCATCTGGCTCCGGCGAGGTGATTTCCTGATAAGACGCAGGCGCATCAACAAAACGTTGTGTTGAGGGATCGTAAAGCCAGGTTTGTTCGGGGATATTGGGTCCAGCGGGTAACTCTTGCGGAATGGAAAGATCCGGATAACCATCAAAATTAACATCCTTCCATTGAGGCGTAAAAATGCTACAAGTGCCGATAGAAGCAGTATATAAGGTCTGTATCGGTTTCCCATCACGATATAATTTTATTGCTGAAATGACCGGAACATTATTACAGTCGATCGCTTTGGAAGGGTCGTAATCGTCATTCACTTCCGCCACCAGCACCAGATCAATGCCCGGATCGTTTTTGGGTTTGTTATAGTGAAGCGCAATGGGGAAATGGTGTTTTTTATCGGCTGAAGTCCATACTCCTTTTATCTCAATCGGTGAAACTTCAGCATCCCATTGACCAGAAAGTGTCTGTGCGCGCTCCTCAAGAAGCAACCGCTTAACCTGGAGAGATCCACGCAGAATTAATCGCATTTTTCTCTGATTGCAGGGTTCATAGCAATAGCTACCATGAAGGTCGTTGTTAATCCGCGTGATATCGACACTTACCTGCTTACCCGCAATCGTCCCGGAATAATTTCGATCCCAGAACGGAAATTCAAGCTGCGAAGCGCCATTGGCCGCTCCCAAACAAAATACAAAAGCCAAAAATCCCGCCAATCCATAAGCTATCTTGCTCATCATCCTTGCCTCCGCAGAAGAGTACAGCTAAAAAAAACCAGCAACGAATGTGCTGGTTTTGAATGATTAATCTTTACTCGACTTCACGAATATCGACACGCAGCTCTTTTGGCACTTCGAAAACAATGTTTTCTTCACGGCCTTCCAGCGGAATGGCTTCACCACCGCCCAGCTGCTGCAAACGTGCCACCACATTCTGCACCAGAATATCCGGAGCCGATGCGCCCGCAGTCACGCCGACGCAGTTCACGCCTTTTACCCACTCTTCCTGGATATCTTTCGCATCGTCAATCAAAAACGCGCGTTTGCCCATACGCTGGGCCAGTTCCGCCAGACGGTTGGAGTTGGAAGAGTTTTTTGAACCAACCACCAGTACTACTTCCGCCTGTTCTGCCAGAGCGCGTACCGCTTCCTGACGGTTAGTGGTGGCGTAGCAAATGTCATCTTTGCGCGGCCCGACAATTTTCGGGAAGCGTTTACGCAACGCATCGATCACATCAGACGTGTCATCCACCGACAGCGTAGTTTGGGTCATAAAGGAGAGTTTCTCTTCGTTTTTGACCGTCAGTTTCCACACATCGTCCGGCGATTCGACCAGATACATTCCCCCTTCCGGGTTGCTGTACTGACCCATCGTCCCTTCCACTTCCGGGTGACCGGCGTGACCGATAAGAATAGACTCTTCACCACGGCGGCTGGCACGGGCGACTTCCATATGCACTTTGGTCACCAGCGGACAGGTGGCATCAAACACCGTCAAATCACGGCTTTTCGCTTCGTTACGTACCGCCTGAGAAACACCGTGTGCGGAGAAAATCAGGATCGCGCCGTCCGGGACTTCGCTAATCTGCTCAATAAAGATAGCCCCACGCTCGCGCAGGCTATCGACCACGTAGCGGTTATGCACCACTTCGTGACGGACATATATCGGTGCGCCGTAAATGGCCAGCGCGTTTTCAACAATGCTGATAGCGCGGTCTACCCCGGCACAAAAACCACGCGGGTTGGCCAACAGGATCTGCATGTTACGCCTCCAGTGCCGGATCGATTTCCAGCACTTCAATATCAAAATGAACGGTCTGCCCGGCCAGCGGATGATTGAAATCAACGGTAATGGAGTCGCCGTTAATTTCGCGGATCACGCCAGGCATCTCACTGCCATCCATTGCGGTAAAAAGCATGATTGCACCAATTTCTGGCTCGCCTGCATCCATAAACTCACGGCGGGAGAAGTACTGAATCAGGTCCGGTGACGGCACGCCAAACGCCGCATCTGGCTCCAGCGAGAAGGTGGTTTTATCACCCACTTTCAGCCCCAGCAGGTGTTGCTCCAGACCTTCGGAGAGAGAAGCATCGCCCAGGCGGAACAGCGCCGGTTTACCGTTGTTGCGGGTAGACTCGGCGGTGGTGCCATCGTCGAGTTTTAGCGTGAAGTGCACCAGGACGGCGCTATTGCTCTGTACAGATTCAGACATGCAGGTTTGCTCTTATATTTTGAGGATTTTTGCCGGATGCGGCCTACGATTTCACAGCAATCTGTAGGCCGGATAAGATGCGTCAGCATCGCATCCGGCAGGGTTTATTATTGTTTTTTCGCTTTCGAAGGTAAAAAACCTTCCAGCACAATCAGTGCCGCACCGACACAGATAGCAGTATCGGCGAGGTTGAAGGTGGCGAAGTGCCAGTCGCCGACGTAGAAGTCGATCATATCGACAACGAAGCCGTGCCACAGGCGGTCGAACAGGTTGCCCAGCGCGCCGCCAATAATCAGCGCGTAAGCGATATTGTTCAGCTTCTGCGTGGCCTTCGAGCGATACATCATCACTACCAGAATCACGCTAATACCAATCGCAATACCGGCAAAGAACCAACGCTGCCAGCCGCCGCTATCGGCAAGGAAACTAAACGCCGCGCCATAGTTACGCGCATAATGCAGATTAAGCGACGGGAACAGCGGGACCGTATCCCCCAGAGCAAAGTTCTGGAGGATCAGGTATTTGCTGCCCAGATCGATAATCAGCACGACTACCACCAGCCACAGCCAGCGTAGCCCTGTTGAACAGATCGATTGACTCATCAGGCAAACTTACGTTTTTCACCGTCACCGGCGACGTTGCTGACACAGCGGCCGCAGATTTCTGCGTGTTCCGCCACCTTGCCGACATCCTGGGTGTAGTGCCAGCAGCGTGGGCACTTCTCACCTTCGGCTTTACTCAACGCGACTTTCAGCCCTTTGAGTACTTCGCTCTGCTGAGCATCAGCAGGGGCGTCGTTATAGTCTGCAACGGTAGCGCCGGAGGTCAACAGGACAAATCGTAATTCATCGCCCAGCGCGGTCAGTTTCGCCGCCAGTTCCGGTTCTGCATACAAGGTTACTGCCGCTTCCAGCGAGCCACCCACTTTCTTGTCGGCACGTGCTTGCTCAATGACTTTGTTCACTTCGCCACGCACTTTCAACAGCTCGTCCCAGAACGCATCGTTCATCGCTTCACTGTCTGCCAGACCAAACAGGCCTTCGTACCACTCGCCGGTGAAGACGTATTTTTCACGTTCACCCGGCAGGTAGCCCCACACTTCATCAGCGGTGAAGGAGAGGATTGGTGCCATCCAGCGAACCAGCGCTTCCGCGATGTGGTACAGCGCGGTCTGGCAGCTACGACGCGCCACGCTGTCCGCTTTGGCGGTGTACTGACGGTCTTTGATGATGTCGAGGTAGAAGGAACCCATCTCAACGGAGCAGAAGCGCATCAGACGCTGTACCACTTCGTGGAAATCGTATGCTTCGTATGCCTTGAGGATGTCTTCCTGTGCCGCTTTCGCACAACCTACGGCCCAGCGATCCAGTACCACCATCTCTTCCGGTTTCACCATATCTTTTGCCGGATCAAAACCGTTCAGGTTTGCCAGCAGGAAGCGTGCAGTGTTACGGATACGACGATAGCTGTCGGCTGCACGTTTCAGGATCTCGTCAGAAACGGCCATTTCACCGGTGTAGTCAGTTGATGCCACCCACAGACGCAGAATATCCGCGCCCAGTTTGTTCATCACGTCCTGCGGCGAAACGGTGTTGCCGATGGATTTAGACATCTTGCGACCCTGACCATCCACGGTAAAGCCGTGGGTCAGTACCTGACGATACGGCGCTTTGCCTTTCATCGCGGTGGAGATCATCAGGGAAGACATGAACCAGCCACGGTGCTGGTCAGAACCTTCCAGATACATGTCCGCTGCGTGACCAGCAAATTCCGGACGCACGTCAACAACAGAAGAGTGGGTAGATCCGGAGTCAAACCATACGTCCAGCGTATCCGGCACTTTCACGTACTGGTCAGCTTCGTCGCCGAGGATCTCTTTCGCATCAAGATCCCACCATGCCTGAATGCCATCAACTTCAACGCGTTTTGCCACTTCTTCCATCAGTTCGAGGGTACGCGGATGCAGCTCTTCCGTGTCTTTGTGCACGAACAGTGACATCGGTACGCCCCAGGTGCGCTGACGGGAGATACACCAGTCAGGACGGTTAGCGACCATCGACTCGATACGCGCCTGGCCCCAGTCAGGGATCCACTGCACGCCTTTGATCTCTTTCAGTGACTGCGCACGCAGACCTTTCTGATCCATGCTGACGAACCACTGCGGCGTAGCGCGGAAGATGATCGGCGTTTTGTGACGCCAGCAGCACGGATAGCTGTGCTGCATTTTCTCAACGTGCAGCAGCGCGCCTTTTTCCTGTAGCAGCGCAACGACGATGTCGTTCGCTTTGAAGACGTTAACGCCATCCAGCGTCGGGTAAGTACCCGGCAGATAAGTACCGTCCGGGCCAACCGGGTTAGCGGTTTCCAGACCGTATTTCTGACCGATCACATAGTCGTCTGGGCCGTGGCCAGGCGCGGTATGAACGGCACCGGTACCGGCATCCAGCGTAACGTGATCGCCAAGAATTGCCGGAACGTCGAAGCCCATAAACGGATGGGTAAAGCGCAGCAGCTCCAGCTCCGCACCTTTTACCGTGCCGAGAATGGTGTAATCGGTCACGCCGATACGCTGCATTACGCTTTCAACCAGATCTTTTGCCAGAATCACAGCCTGACCGTCGATCTGCACCAGCGCATAGTCGAAATCAGGTGCAATAGAGATTGCGCGGTTGGCAGGCAGAGTCCACGGCGTGGTGGTCCAGATCACCAGCGAGATTGGGCCGTTAACGTTGCTTACGGCAAATTTTGCTTTCAGCGCATCCTGATCGACCGCCTGGAAAGCGACGTCAATGGACGGAGAAGTTTTGTCGTAATACTCAACTTCCGCTTCCGCCAGCGCAGAACGGCAGTCAACGCACCAGTGTACCGGCTTCGCGCCTTTGTGCAGGTGACCGTTGCCGATGATTTTGCCCAGCGCGCGGATGATGTTGGCTTCAGTTTTGAAGTCCATAGTCAGGTACGGGTGCGACCAGTCGCCCAGCACGCCCAGACGGATAAAGTCTTTGCGCTGACCGTCAACCTGGGTCGCAGCGTATTCGCGGCACTTGGCGCGGAACTCGGCAGCGGTGAATTTCTCACCCGGCTTACCGTATTCTTGCTCTACTTTCAGCTCGATCGGCAGACCGTGGCAGTCCCAGCCAGGCACATACGGCGAGTCATAACCGGAAAGCCCTTTGGACTTCACGATAATGTCTTTCAGAATCTTGTTAACCGAGTGACCAATATGAATGCTGCCATTCGCATAAGGAGGGCCATCATGCAGAATGAAGGTTTTTTTGCCTTTTTTAGCCGCACGGATGATGCCGTACAGATCATCATCAGTCCAACGCGCCAGCATTCCCGGTTCGCGCTTGGCGAGATCGCCACGCATCGGGAACCCTGTTTCCGGCAAATTCAGGGTTGATTTATAGTCACTCATCAGATTCTCGGTTCCGTATTTCGGTTTGATTACATAACAGGCTTAAGCCGGTTTTGTTAGCCCAAAAAATTCGCGGGCGGTTAATTCATCACGCGCAATCTGCGCTTTCAGTTCGTCCAGCGACGCAAATCGCTGCTCATTGCGTATTTTTTTACGCAGCACTACTTGTATATGGCGACCATACAGGTCCATTGCAACATCTAACAAATGCACTTCCAGCTGCTGGCGAATACCGGCAACCGTTGGGCGTGTTCCGATGTTTGCAACGCCGGGTAACGGCTTTTCACCGAGGCCCAGCACTTCTACCGCATAAACCCCTTTCACCGGGGAAACCTGACGGCGCAGCGGTACATTCGCCGTCGGGAAACCTATAGTGCGCCCTAATTCATCACCGTGGACCACACGCCCGGAGATGGCAAACGGGTGCCCCAGTAAACTTTCTGCCAGAGCCAGATTGTCATCCGCCAGCGCCTGACGTACAGCGGTACTGCTGATGCGCACGCCACCTTCGCAAAAAGTTTGCGTACTGGTGATATCGAAGCCGTATTCCGCGCCAGCTTTCTGTAATAACAAGAAATCGCCTTCACGACCAGCGCCAAAGCGGAAATCATCCCCTACAGCAAGAAATTTTACCCGCAAATGCTTCACCAGAAGATCGCTGATGAAATTTTGCGCGGTTAACGCCGCGAAACGCCTGTCGAAACGCACGCACAGCACGTAATCAACGCCACACTCTGCAAGGTAACGCAGTTTTTCCCGCAGTCGGGTCAGCCGTGCCGGGGCTTTATCGGTAGCAAACAGTTCCAGTGGTTGAGGTTCAAAAAGCATCACCATCACCGGTAAGTTGCGCTTGCGCCCTTCTTCCTGCAAGCCCTGTAACAGCGCGCGATGACCGCGATGCACGCCGTCGAAATTACCAATAGTCAGCACACACCCTTCTTGCGGGGCCTGGCTGAGATTATGTATGCCGCGTATCAGCTTCATGTCTGGCTCAAAACAGTGAAAATCGTCCGAGTATACCTTGTACAGCGGTCAAGGTTAACCGGCGATTGAGTACCGAAATCAGAAAGAAGTGGCTTTTCATTGCCATGCCGCAAATTACGGGAAGAAACAGACCGCCTGCTGCAATTTTTATCGCGGAAAAGCTGTATTCGCACCACGCAAGCTGGTAGAATCCTGCGCCATCACTACGTAACGAGTGCCGGCACATTAACGGCGCTTATTTGCACAAATCCATTGACAAAAGAAGGCTAAAAGGGCATATTCCTCGGCCTTTGAATTGTCCATATAGAACACATTTGGGAGTTGGACCTTGGCTAATATCAAATCAGCTAAGAAGCGCGCCATTCAGTCTGAAAAGGCTCGTAAGCACAACGCAAGCCGTCGCTCTATGATGCGTACTTTCATCAAGAAAGTATACGCAGCTATCGAAGCTGGCGACAAAGCTGCTGCACAGAAAGCATTTAACGAAATGCAACCGATCGTGGACCGTCAGGCTGCTAAAGGTCTGATCCACAAAAACAAAGCTGCACGTCATAAGGCTAACCTGACTGCACAGATCAACAAACTGGCTTAATCGCCAATTTGCTGAAGCTTTGTGAAAAAGCCCGCGCAAGCGGGTTTTTTTATGTCTGCGGCTTTTGTGATGCCTGAGAGAACACAATGGCGATTGCCAGAGAGTCAAAAGTTGCAGGTGCTTGCAGACATGCCGTTACACTCTCTGGACTCTTCGTGGCTTAAAAATCGCAGAACCATCGGCTGACACATTCTGAATAAGAATATCTACTCAATCTCCAGACTCCCCTACATAGAATGTGGAGATCGTGATACATATTGAGGTCTTAAACTTAAGATCACTCTATTTTTGAATTAAATTCCTATACTCTTTAACCATCCATAAATATCACTTTATTAAATCTAATAAATTATTAACCACAATCAATACAGGTTAAATACTTATTTATAATGTACTTATTAAAAACTAATGAGCGATTTTTGATAGTAATCACATATACTTTAAAATAAATTAATAAAAAAACTCATCAAATTCAAGGACTGATAATGAAAGATGGTATATATACTTTGCCACATTATCTTTATAAATCAAATATAGCAGATAATGAAACAATAAAGGAAACAAGAAAAGACAATTCATTAAAAATATTATGCGAGTATAAAACAGAGTTAATTATTTTATTTGATGATTTTTTTAGAAGCCAACAGTTACCTAAAATATCTCCAGCACTTCATTTTTTATTTCAACAGACTAATTTGATAGATGCGCATTTTTATAGATGTAAAGTCCAAGAACACACAATCCAACTTTCTTTTTTAAAAGACAAAAACATCACATTACTTAGATTGGATGTTTTTGATGACTTCACAAGTGAATATATTACTGAAGATATTAAGATATCAGAAGATTGCCATGTCAAATTCCTTAAATTTTTAAAGACAAACTTCGATCAGGAAATATACGATCAGTTATATACTCCTGAAATATTTTATGAAGCCTGCAAAAAAGTTCAGTCATTTTATGATCATCAGGATACCTTGCTAGACAGAAAATACAGAGAAATAGACAAGAAAAAAGGTTATCTTAGCAAGGAACTCAAAAAGCTAATTAAAATGAATACATACCCTGAGTTATACAATGGGCAATATCAAAAAATCCCTTACTTATCCATCGATGTTAACCAAGATATAACATGGCAGAACTTTAAAACTAGCAACACAGCATATTCACAGCTTTGTGAAAAATTATCATCTTTTAAAATTACGACTAATCAATTAATACAAAAAACAGCTTGCTGCACAACTGAAAAAATGACCACCAATAAATTTAATGTTGTCTTTTCTTACGACGGATATTATATAAAGGAATTTATACTTTTATTACCCTATAATAAATCCATGGAGATTTATGAACTTAACAAGCAAAAAATCCAGTACTTGACTGCTCCAAATATTAACATACATAAAATATTGCTATCAAACTTAACGATAGAAAAGAGCAACTTGACATATGGTTATTATTCCACTTGTATATTATCAAATATATCATGCTTTGAAAGTGACTTATCAAACACAACCTTTTTCAATGGAGAAATAAATAATCTTTTCTTAAAAAAATGTAATATATTTGGAGTATTCTTCATTAAAACAAAAATAAAAAACCTTCTCTGTGAAGATATTATGCCTGTTCGATGGACCACTCAACTTGTCAATAAGTACTTAGGTAACATATATACAGGAGTATTCAAAACACTGGGAAGTATTGATGACAAAGCGTCTCGTTTCGAAATTTTGATTCCATTGGTTCAAACATTAGTTCGCGACAATGTAACGCTAAATAATGATGTGTATCAAGAATTGAGTAAGTATATGCACGATTACGACAAAACATCTCCGGAAATGAGTAAATACCTTCAGAGCATCAATGAAAGTATGTTCCTTATGACAAACATCCCTCATCAGGATCCCCCCCCCAAAGAAAGATGTTATTCAGAATAAAATTACATCTGATGTATATTAATTCACTGCAGAGAAATAAAAAAACCTGAAACATGCACTCAAATATTCTACTCTTCACTCTAATGAGTGAACCCCAGAACTTTTATAAAGAAGCGAGCAACGAAGAATATTAAATTTTCAACATTTCATCAACATCACATCAAAAATTTAAAAACTTAAACATTAATATAAATAGTAACAACCTGATCACATAATCAGGTTTGAAAATGAGCAACCTTCCATACTAGTCAATTAAGGATGATTTATGAAAAAGTATATTATTCCGTTCGTGGCGACAACGTTGATATTCAGCGTAACAACCTTCGCCAAGGATGTCGATCAAGGAACACTAACCGTTAGAGGAGAAGTTGTTGATACAACGTGTTACTTTGTTAATGGTGATTCAACAACCGATATTGTTGTCGAAGATGTTGTAACCAGTGCAATGAATCAACTTATTAATAATGAAATCTATACTTTAAAAACCGGTTCAACCGCTCATGACTTAGAAATTCAGTGTGATGGCAATACAGCACCAAATATCGAAGTATTAGCCTCAGAGTTTGATGCTAATAACTTTACGTTGAATAAAGGAACTGCTGAAAACGTTGGCTTTGCCATTTTCCTCGGTGATGGAAATATGACAAGAATGTTGCCAGGTGTAAAAACACCGCTGAAAGATAATGGTTCTGGACAATATTTTCTTAATTAAAATGCACAATATGAGCGTACAAGTACCGATCCTGTAACAAAAGGCTCCGTGGAGTCAACCGTGACGATTAAAATCAGTGCAGATTAAAATTTTTATGCCGGTAGCTCTGCTACCGGTATTATTTACGGAGTGATTACATGAGAATTATAACAGCATTGCTGATGTCATTTTTTATTTTACCTGTTCATGCGGGTGTGGTCATCTATGGTACGCGTATTATCTATCCAGAAAAAAACAGAGAAGTTCTCGTACAGTTAATGAATCAAAGCAAAAGTGCCTCTTTGATTCAGGCATGGATCGATGATGGAAACACAACTATCGCGCCAGAAAAAATTCAGGTCCCATTTATTCTCACTCCGCCAGTAAGTCGTGTAGCAGGAGGTTCTGGCCAACAACTAAAAATAAAAAAATGCCAAACAATTTACCTCACAATAAAGAAAGTTTATTTTATCTAAATGTTATGGACATCCCTCCAAACAACCCACAAAATGCTGGAAAAAACAAAATTAAACTTGCATTACAAAACCGTATAAAGTTATTTTGGCGTCCCGAAGGAGTAGCGCCGGTAGATAAAAAAATCCTGTCTCAATTAAATATCAAAAAGAAAGATAATGCCATCTCAATAAACAATGAAACAGCGAACTGGATAACGATTACAACTATCAAAGCCCAAAATGTGAAAGTTAATAATGAAAGTATATTACTACCTCCATTTTCCAATAACGACATTACATTAAAAAATAACAACGCCTCAGAGTATGAACTAACGGTAGTTGATGATTACGGGAATAATATCAATAGTAAAATCGCCGCACGATAACAGGTAAAAGTCATGTTAAGGACGACACGATGGGTCGCTGCAATTATTATTTTGTATTCTTTTCCAGGTTATGCTGAAGAAACTTTTGATACACACTTTATGATCGGCGGCATGAGAGGAGAAAAAGTTTCTGAATATCATTTAGATAATAAACAACCGCTTCCAGGAAACTACGAACTTGATGTTTATGTAAACCACCAGTGGCGTGGAAAACAAGATATCATGATCCCAGAGTCACCAACCAAACCATGTCTGCCTGAGGAGCTACTAACCACACTGGGGGTAAAGACCGATAAGATCAATACAGAAGATAATTGTATTTCACTGGATGAAGCGGTTCATGGTGGTCAATATCAGTGAACACCGACTAAATTTAACGATCCCACAGGCGTATATCATTGAACTTGAAAGAGGCTACGTTCCCCCAGAAAGTTGGGATCGCGGCATTAATGCTTTTTATACCTCCTATAATTTAAGTCAGTATCGCTCTTATGACAGCAATAATAACAGTAATATAGCCAGTTATGGCCGATTTAACAGCGGATTAAATTTATTTAGTTGGCAGATACACTCTGATGCCAGCTATAGCAAACCTGATGATATGAAAGGCACATGGCAAAGTAATACTCTTTACCTGGAACATGGCTGGTCGCAAATATTAAGCACAATTCAGATAGGAGAAAATTATACATCCTCACTCATATTCGACTCTCTGCGATTTAGCGGAATACGCTTATTTCGCGATATGCAAATGTTACCTGATTCCATGCAGAGCTTTACACCTTTAGTACAAGGTATTGCGCAAAGTAATGCATTGATAACGGTTTCGCAAAATGGCGACATCATTTACCAAAAAGAGGTTCCTCCGGGACCATTTACTATCGCAGATTTGCAACTTTCGGGCAGCGGCGCTGATCTCGATGTCAGCATAAAAGAAGCAGATGGTAGTGTTCGTTCCTTTTTGGTGCCCTACTCTTCCGTGCCCAACATGCTGCAACCAGGTGTTTCAAATTTCGATTTTATCGCCGGACGCAGTAAGATATATGGTGTAAACAATCAGGAGGACTTTCTCGAGGCAAATTATATATATGGCCTCAACAATCTTTTGACACTTTATGGCGGTACGATTTTATCCGATAACTATAATGCTATAACCCTGGGAAATGGTTGGAATACACCGCTGGGTGCCATCTCTTTTGACGCTACCCGATCGAGTAGTAAGTTAAATAATGATATAACACACGAAGGTACGAGCTATCAGGTTGCCTATAATAAATATCTAGTGCAAACGGCTACTCGCTTTAGCGTGGCCGCCTGGCGTTATGCTTCGCAGGATTACAGGACATTCAGCGACCATCTTTACGAAAATGATAAACACAATCATCATAGTGAATATGATGATTTTTATGATATTGGCAGAAAAAATAGCCTTTCTGCCAATATTATGCAACCTTTATCCACCGGCATAAAAATTGCTCTCAACGATGAACAGAACTTATTTTGTACCATTACTTTTAAAAACGTTATCGATGAAAATAAAATATATATATGTCAGTAAAAGGAG
Source organism: Escherichia sp. HH41S (assembly GCF_009820115.1). Lineage (NCBI taxonomy): Bacteria > Pseudomonadati > Pseudomonadota > Gammaproteobacteria > Enterobacterales > Enterobacteriaceae > Escherichia > Escherichia sp. HH41S. Next base: position 288,641 of record NZ_VNXE01000061.1, on the reverse strand, counting down.
TTTACTATGAAGTGGCTTTTATTGCTCTCCTTGAGTCTATATTCTTTTATTGTGCAAAGTGCTCCCTGTACACTGACCAATGTCGGTGAACAACGTGGAACTTACACTCTAAACCCACTTAATATGAAAGGTAATCTCGCTGTTGAAAAAATTGAAAACACTGGAAATATCATTGAGTGTGCGGATTTGCAAGATACGACCAACACCATTAAAGTTCATTTTTTAACACTGAACGCCTTAAGGTTTAAAGTGGGGGGCGTCATTATATTATTAATTTTCCTTTTGAATCTAACGGTAAAAAAATAGAACTACCCGGTAAATCATCTTATAATTTAGAAGAAATCTTATCTGCAATAAATTTCACGATTCCATATTCTATTACTTCGTTACCAGATAATTCTTACATCTCAGATATTTTTCCAGGGGCACCTTTTCCTTTGTTGTTCGAAATTGAAGTGAGCTCATGCATAGGGAGTAATACTAATTGTAACAGCGTCCGCTTTAACTTTAATTTAAATACCATTTTACAGGTTAACTTAATGACTTGTGGTTTTGAAGACAAATCCATCGACACTGGACGATTTGTACTGTCTCGTATCAATAGTGAAAATTATCAGTTTCATCATATAAGATTTGACTGCATCCAGGGCGAGCAAGGTGAATTAGTTTTTGAACCCATCGAAGTTGAATATTACTTTGAACCGGTGACGATACAGGAGTCAGGAACCAGCATATTAAAAAATGAGTTAGAAAACAGTGAGGACGGTGCGGGTCAAATAGGCTTTCAACTCTCCAATGATGGTACGAATGAAATCCAGTATGGCAAAAGCAATAGCTATGCTTTTCAGCATCCCCATGAAGGAAGTAATCAGATTCCTCTATTTATTCGCCCGCGTACATATGGAAATAATGTCTCAAGCGGACAAATAATGAGCCGAGTCAAAATCGTGGTAATGTACAACTAATCTATCTCCCCCACCTTAACTTTGGGGGAGCTGCCGATTAACGTGCCGCTGGGCTAAAAAGCGCAGAATAATCCGTATTGCAGATTCGCTGTACCGCCGGGTGCTGAATCATCCGCTCAGCAAAAATAGCATGGTACTCTTCCATCACATTTTCGACGCGACCAATTTCTACGACAGTTTTATCGGCATAAAAGTCATATGCATAAAGCGTTGGGGCAACGAAGATTGCATTGTGCATCGCACCAAAAGCTTTCATCAACGCGGCATCATCAAACTCGCCGAGGATTTCTACGTTTAATCCCTGGGAGTTAAACCAGTTAAGCAATTTGCGCCCTAACATTGAACGTCGCCCAGGAATCAAAAGCCGCCGTTCTTCCAGACAAGCCGGGAATGGTTTTTCCGGTGGTGGATTTGTACACCAGAAGCTCACGCCACATTCGCCAATTCTCACGGAGAACAGGCCTTCCTGCTGCGTAGAATCTATCGGACAGTCGGAAATGATCATATCCAGTTTATGCTGGCTTAATTGCTCCAGCAGCATTTCGTGGGTGGATTCGAAGCAGCGAAGATGAATCGGCTCGCCTTCTACCACTGCGGCGTTAAGTACGCTACTGACCAGGCGTTTAGAAAGTGCATCAGCCACGCCAACGTCAAACAATAAATTGGATTCTTTGCGATAGTTCACGATATCCAGCATTTCCTGGCTTAAGGTGAACATTTTATCGGCATAGCGATAGACCAGCTCTCCCAGCTCGCTGGGTTCGAGACCACGTCCCTTGCGCTTAAATAATTTGCCTTGCAGGCGCTCTTCCAGCGCCCGAATCTGTCCGGTAATGGTTTGTGGTGTTAAATAAAGCGCCTCCGCTGCGCCAACCACGGAACCTTCTTTATAGACATGCCAGAAGTAATACAAGTGGTTGTAATTGATATGAGACATGCTCATTTCTCTCCCTGATAACAATGAAAAGGGAGCCGTTTATGGCTCCCCGGTAAACCGTCCTGTCAAACTGATGGACGCAAACGAACGCGTAACCAGCTGTATCCAATTACCGCCGAAGAGATAGAACCGACCAGGATACCGAGTTTCGCCCAGTTAATCAGTTCTGGATCTACGCTACCAAAGGCCAGGCTGGCAATAAAGATAGACATAGTAAAACCGATACCGCACAGGATCCCCACCGCCATAATTTGCTGATAAGTCGTTCCCTCAGGCAGATGCGCCAGTTTCAAACGCAGCGCCAACCAGCAGAACAGACTAATCCCCAGCGGTTTGCCAATCAGCAAGCCAGCGATGATCCCCAATGGCAGAATGGAGGTCAAGCCATCCAGCGTGACGCCTTGCAGTGAAACGCCAGCATTAGCAAATGCAAACAGCGGTAAAATCAGATACGCCACCCACGGGTGCAACACATGCTCCAATCGCTTCGCTGGAGAACGCCCATGCTTCTCTTTCAAAGGAATAAAGAAGCCGACAATTACCCCCGCCAGGGTTGCGTGAACCCCCGATTTCAACACCGCAGTCCACAACACCACGCCAACCAGAATATAGACACCCGTGCGGCGCACACCACACAGATTCAATACCGCGAGTACCGCAATTGCTACAGCCGCGACGCCAAGAGAGGCCATCGATAAGTCATTAGTGTAGAACAATGCGATGATAATGATGGCCCCAAGATCGTCGATAATAGCCAGAGCCATCAAAAAGATCTTCAGCGCTAACGGAACACGACTTCCCAACAGCGCCAGCACACCAAGTGCAAAGGCAATGTCAGTAGCCGCCGGGATCGCCCACCCTTCGCGGGTAATCGGATCGGCATAGTTAAAGGCCAGATAGAGCAATGCCGGCACAATCATCCCACCAATAGCGGCGATAACTGGAAATGCGGCCTGGCGTAAGCTGGCTAGCGATCCTTGCATCAGTTCACGTTTAACTTCCAAACCAACTAACAGGAAAAATACCGCCATCAGCGCGTCATTTATCCATAACAGCATGTTTTTGTTGATTTCGAGTGAACCAACCCGGAGCTGAACCGGCGTCTCCAGAAAGTCGTGATACCATCCACTGGTTGCGCCGCTATTGGCCATAATCATCGCCAGGATAGCGGCAATGATAAGAATAATGCCTCCCGAGGCATCACTGCTAAAGAATCGATGCAGATGTTTCACTTTTTATTTCTCTTTCAGGTGAATAGATCGTTTTTACTATTTTACCCCGCACAAATCTTCGTTAAAATCAGATTATAGTGTAGGAATAATTCGTTTTTTACGATCCATTGAAGGATTTGCGTCATCAGTGATGAGATGAGTTTTTGACGGCTGTAAGCGCTCACGAGTGACCCTAAGCCCTGATAATCATAGCTTAAGGTGAGGATTTCTGAGGGATTAATTAGGAAAAGTAATAATAAAATCGCACTGTGCTATAGCTGTTTATTCCAGAGATGCTTGAAAATATCTAATGTGGAGACAACATTGGCAGGCGACATTCGGTTTAATGAGGATAGAAAGGGATGAGACTCCAGGAAGTTGATAAAACGAGTCGCGCTTGCTAACGTCGAATACCGCATTTCATTTGCTTTCTTGTTTCCTGTAAGGTTACAAACAGCCATTGAATAATCACGGGCGGAAAATGCACGCTAGACATTATTTCTCACGCCACCACTCAAAAACAACCGCGGCGGCGTATCATAATGAGTCGTTTTCTCGCCGCGTTCTTTCACAAATGAAATATGGCACCGGCCTTGATGAATATGCTGTAAATTAGCCATTAGACAACCGCCTAATATAAAGCACTCGTGATCAAGGTAGTGTTGAATATTTATAGAATATGCTTCAGTCAGTACTCTAACCAGTTCAAAATGGCGATACGCCGGAAGAACAGGTTTCACCAGCATCCCCGGATCGTTTTGATGTAATATCGCCCGACCATAATCAATATCAAATAAAGTATCACGTCGCATAGTAAGTAACTCCTTGCGTTGTACGTGATGCGCCAGTGTACCTGGAGACAAACGCTCTTCATAACTTGATGCATATTGATAATGCGACTCTACCGCTGATGAAGAATAATTTGTTGAAATAGCGACGACTCTACCGCTTTGTTCTTCTGCGGTAACAAGACTATAAAGATAGTTGTTACTACCGTTAAACTTTACGCGAAAAGCGCGGGTAGCGAGAGAAATATCAGAAGCAGAAGAGTACTGGCAACTTTCTTTATAGTTTACTTCCCGGGCTAGTTTCATCAACTCACGGTTAAGCCCTGTGCTATTAAGAAGTAATAATTTACGGATATCTGCAAGTGAGGCCCCTTGCTCAATCATCAATGCTAAATGTGTTCTTCGCGGCGTTGTATTTACATGATCCAGAGTGATAAAAGTTCTGGAACAATGATGATAATACATTCTCCTCTGGCCTTGTGCAGAATATCCATATTTTTTGAGGGACGTGCCTCCGCAAGTTGAACATTGGCAAATCAAACCTCTCCAGGAGTGATTCACAATATTACGATAAATATTAAGCGACTGTTCAGATATCACTGGAAACAAGTAACCACATTCACGGCATAAAATATTTTTACCCTGTGCGACATAATCCTGGCTATTCAGCACCCCCAGGTTTTTACATCCTGGTGTTTTGCAACAATCAACATTTACGTTGGTAAACATATCCACTCCCTGCGAATAGCCGTATCTTGATATTGTTCAACGCGAAAAGAACCTGATTCAATGCGTAGCACTGAATCAGGCGGGCATAGCCCTAAATGGCATACATTACATTTATTATGATTATCAGGTTAGCCCCAGGTCACTGCTTCTGGTTTATCACCCCTGGCTTTCATTAATGAATCATTATCAATATCGGCTTTATACTTTAAGAACTTACCATACATTTGTTTTTCAATGTCTGGATTTTTACCTATCTGATTAATGGTCTCAAAACGATCGGTTTTGAGGTTGTATAGGTACTTTGGCTTATTGTTACGATCGATGATCATTTTCCAGTCACCATCACGTATCGCCCATTCGTCGGTTGGATCATCCTGGAATGGCATGTCAATTCCGAAGATTAATGGCTTTTCACGTTTTAGCGCCTTGTTCTCAAGGACAGGAACCAACGATTCGCCATCAAAAGTGCGGTCCGTCGGTAATTTGAAGTTCATCATTTTCGCCAGCGTTGGCATCCAGTCCAGACCATAAACTGGCGTATCTGAAACCATTCCCTTTGGAAGATGCTTTCCGTATTTAATAATCGCCGGAACACGGATGCCGCCTTCCCAAAGGTTATCCTTGCGACCACGTAATCCATCAGTTTTCCCTGCCAAATTCAGTTCATAAACTTTACGTGCTTCACGGGTTACTGGGCCGTTATCACTGGTAAAAATAACGATGGTGTTATCTTCTTCACCCATCGCTTTGATTTTATCCAGTACTTTTCCAACCTGAGCATCCAGATAACTGATGTTGGCATAATATTCTCCTGTACCACGCCAGGGTTTATCCGCCCAGTCGCCATAAAATAAATCAGGATGCTGCTTCTGATAGTCGCTCATATAATGTGAGTACATGTCGAGGTATTTTTTGGGCGAAGCCAGGGGACTGTGCACTTCGGTAAAAGCGACATAAAGGAAGAAAGGCTTACTATCCTTTTTGTTATCCAACCAGTTAACGACTTCCGAACTGACATACTCACCACTCATTTTATCGGCACGAGGTGTAGGTTGCCCGTTACGCAACCAACCCGTCGGATACACCATACCAAAACGGGGACGCTCCTTCGCATTATCCAGAGTAGCGTCGGTAACAAAACCCGCCGTATTAACCAGTGAGTAATCAAAGCCCATATCTTTTGCCTGAGGCTGATCGGTACGATCGCCGCCTGCATTCAGATGCAGCTTACCCATCATTGCCGTGTCGTACCCTTGCGCTTTGAGTAGATTAGCAATCGTGAGTTCGTTACGCCCTAAGGCAACATCTTTGCCTGAAGGAATCCATGAGCGAATTCCAGTACGAAATGGCATCCGGCCGGTTAATAGCCCAGCGCGTGAAGGTGAACTTAAAGGGGCGGGGGCATAGTAGTCAGTAAATTTGACCCCTTCCTGGGCAAGCCTGTCGATATTAGGTGTTTTAACGATCTGATGACCATATGTTGCTAAATCGCCATAACCTAAATCATCCGCCATAATAATGACTAAATTAGGTTGTTTAGCCTCTGCGGCTAAGGCAGGACTAAAAGCATTCCCTGTGCAAACTGCAAGGCCGATCAAACTGGCCATTAACGTTTTCTGCATAATTATTCCCTGATAAAAAATTAGAAATCATAACCAAGCATATAAATCATTTGATCGCCAAAGCCATCGTAGCCCAGCTTATTATCGAAATAACGCCACGTCACACTGGCTTTCCAGCGAGGATAGAACTTCCAGGCCACTGTTAAACCGCCATTTAGCCCATTCCGACCAAATTGTTGTTCCGCATAGGCATCATTTCTGTCCAGTTCTATTTCATTCCAGTTAGATAAAACAAATTTTTCGTCAAATAACATAAATGGCAATACTGCTATCCAGCCAACAACATAACCATTCCAACCATTCGTTTGACCATATTTAGCTGATACGTAGTCACCAGATTGATTATGTAATCCAATATACGGTTTAAAAAAGCCCCACTCGCCGTTCCAGCCGAGGTAACCGAATCCATAAAACATGTCCAGATCGTCACCCCATGAGTTATCCCATTGGCCATAAATTTTGCCAAAGAATGTCATATCAGAGTCAAAGAGTCTGACATGCGTCATTGCTGAAACCGTATGATTTCTCCCTGCTACAGCATGATTGAGTACATTACTTTCATAAAATGAGTAAAATTCTGCTTCTTTAAAATTTACCCCAAAATCCGCAGTCACTTTCCATACTTCACCACGGTGAGTATTTACAAATCCACTATTCCAGTCTGCATAACCTGCATTTATTGAGCCAAAGAAACCTTTATATTCTAATGAAGAATATGCAGGAAGATGATAGAAAATCGTTGTCAGGGCACACGCAATAAGAAGCCGTCTTTTGGCAGACATATAATATGCTCTCCATTCATTGTTTTTATGGTTCCATAGAAATCAATACATCAGATAATTCATTTTGATTAAGAACGACTCAGAAAGTATATTTAAAGGTGAATGGCAAAGCGTGATGGAGATCGCAGATTACTTTTACCCCCGGGTGTGGAGGTATCGTGTTTCAAAAAGTGTGTCGATTTTAAATATCACTCATTGATTTATAAACATTTTTCCTCACAAAAAGAAAATTCAATTCTGTACAAGAATATTTTGTATCTTCTATTACTTTCTCCAGTAATAACTCACCATTCAGGCATAACTTAAACCTCTTGTTCATAATCTCAACTTTTGTAAATGAAAACGCACATAAGAGTTAAAATAAACAATGTACTAAAGATTAATTACGCAAAAATGCGAGGCGTCTTCAGGATTAGAATCGATAAAACAGAATGGGTTAAAGAGAGCGATATAATAGCGGCGGGTGCTTGAGGCTGTCTGTCTCAGGCATTAGCTGAACGGCAGATAGAGAAAAGCCCCGAGTGATATTTTACCATCAACCCGAGGCCCCCTATATGCAGAACACATGTAGAGTGCCTCTTACTGACCGTAAGGTCAAGGAGAAGAGAGCAATGAAGCAGCATAAGGCGATGATTGTCGCCCTGATCGTCATCTGTATCACCGCCGTAGTGGCGGCGCTGGTAACGAGAAAAGACCTCTGTGAGGTTCACATCCGAACTGGCCAGACGGAGGTTGCTGTTTTCACGGCTTACGAATCCGAGTAAGAGCAACGGCGGGGAGTGATCCCCGCCACTTTACAGGTGCTCGCATATCTTCAACGCACCCTGTTTTTTACCTGGCCTGCCCACGGGCAGGCTTTTGGGGAGGTTAGCGAGTCAGGTCGTCGAAAAACTTCTTCACACCATCAAAGAAGCTCTTTGAGCGCGGGCTGTTGTGCTCGCCGGTTGGGCCACCGAAGCTTTCTTGCAGCTCTTGCAGCAGCTGTTTCTGCTTCTCGTTCAGGCCTACCGGTGTTTCGACGACAACGCGGCACAGCAAATCACCCTGTGCGCCACCGCGGACAGACTTGACGCCTTTACCGCGCATACGGAACAGCTTACCGGTCTGGGTTTCGCCAGGCACTTTCAGTTTGACGCGACCATCAAGAGTCGGTACTTCGATTTCGCCACCCAGCGCCGCCATAGCGAAGTTGATCGGGACTTCGCAATACAGGTTGTTGCCTTCACGCTCGAAAATCGGGTGCTGTTTAACCTGAACCTGAACGTACAGATCGCCTGCCGGTGCGCCATGCTCGCCCGCTTCACCTTCGCCCGCAAGACGGATGCGGTCTCCAGTGTCCACTCCTGCCGGGATTTTAACGGACAGCGTTTTGCTGCGCTCAACACGACCATGACCATGACATTTGTTGCACGGATCTTTGATCAGCGTACCGCGGCCCTGACAGTGTGGACAGGTCTGCTGTACAGCGAAGAAGCCCTGGCGCATCTGCACCTGACCAGAGCCATGACAGGTCGGACAGGTCTGCGGCTGTGTACCTGGTTTTGCACCGCTACCGTGGCAAACGTCACACTCTTCCAGAGTCGGAATGCGGATCTCTTTGGTCACGCCACGTACAGCTTCTTCGAGGGTGAGCTCCATGTTATAGCGTAAATCAGCACCGCGCGCCGCACGTTGACGACCACGTCCGCCGCCAAAAATATCGCCGAAAACGTCACCAAAAATATCGCTGAAGTCTGCGCCGCCGCCAAAACCGCCGCCGCCCATGCCGCCTTGCTCAAACGCAGCATGACCATACTGATCGTATGCCGCACGTTTTTGCGAGTCGGTCAGAACTTCATAAGCTTCCTTGATCTCTTTAAATTTCGCCTCGGCCTCTTTGTCACCCTGGTTACGGTCCGGGTGGTATTTCATGGCCAGGCGTTTGTAGGCCTTTTTGATTTCACGCTCTTCCGCTGTTTTGGAAACGCCTAAAATCTCGTAATAATCTTGCTTAGCCATCTTTTTTAAATTGCCCCTAGATGAATGCACGGGCGGAGAGGAAATTCCCCTTCGCCCGTGTCAGTATAATTACCCGTTTATAGGGCGATTATTTTTTGTCTTTGACTTCTTCAAATTCAGCGTCGACAACATCGTCATCTTTCGCGTTGTTTGCAGAAGCATCAGCACCGGCAGTCTGCTGCTGGGCATGTTGCTGCTGGGCGATTTCCATCAGTTTCTGGGAAACCTGTGCCAGTTCCTGCATTTTCGCTTCGATAGCGGCTTTGTCTTCACCTTTCAGAGCAGTTTCCAGTGCAGTCAGCGCAGACTCGATAGCAGTTTTGTCGTCAGCCGGCAGTTTGTCGCCTGCTTCTTCAACCTGCTTACGGGTGCTGTGCAGCAGATGGTCGCCCTGGTTGCGAGTCTGTACCAGCTCTTCAAACTTACGGTCAGCTTCGGCGTTCGCTTCTGCGTCGCGTACCATTTTCTGGATTTCATCTTCGTTCAGACCAGAAGAAGCCTTGATGGTGATCTTCTGCTCTTTACCGCTGTTTTTATCTTTCGCGGAAACGTGCAGGATACCGTCAGCATCGATATCGAAGGTAACTTCGATCTGCGGCATACCGCGCGGTGCCGGGTTGATACCATCCAGGTTGAACTGACCCAGAGATTTGTTATCAGCTGCACGTTTACGTTCACCCTGCAGCACGTGGATGGTTACCGCAGACTGGTTGTCTTCAGCGGTAGAGAACACCTGGCTGTGCTTGGTCGGGATAGTGGTGTTTTTCGCGATCAGCGTCGTCATCACACCGCCCATGGTTTCGATACCCAGAGACAGCGGGGTAACGTCCAGCAGCAGTACGTCTTTTACGTCACCAGTCAGAACACCACCCTGAACAGCAGCACCGATGGCTACAGCTTCGTCCGGGTTAACGTCTTTACGCGGCTCTTTACCAAAGAATTCAGCAACTTTCTTCTGAACCATTGGCATACGAGTCTGACCACCAACGAGGATAACGTCGTCGATATCAGATACGGACAGGCCAGCGTCCTGCAGTGCAACTTTCAGCGGCTCAATGGAACGGTTTACCAGGTCTTCAACCAGGCTTTCCAGTTTCGCACGAGTCACTTTGATGTTCATGTGTTTCGGACCGGTCGCGTCTGCAGTGATATACGGCAGGTTAACGTCGGTCTGCTGAGCGGAAGAAAGTTCGATTTTCGCTTTTTCTGCCGCTTCTTTCAGGCGCTGCATTGCCAGCGGATCGTTGCGCAGGTCAATGCCCTGATCTTTCTTGAATTCTTCAACCAGATAGTTAATCAGACGGCTGTCGAAGTCTTCACCCCCCAGGTGGGTATCACCGTTGGTTGCCAGAACTTCGAAGGTTTTTTCGCCGTCAACTTCGTCGATTTCGATAATGGAAATATCGAAAGTACCACCACCCAGGTCATAAACCGCGATAGTACGGTTGCCAGTACCTTTGTCCAGACCGTAAGCCAGCGCAGCGGCGGTCGGTTCGTTGATGATACGTTTTACTTCCAGACCAGCGATACGGCCTGCGTCTTTGGTTGCCTGACGCTGAGCATCGTTAAAGTATGCCGGTACGGTAATAACAGCTTCAGTTACCGGTTCGCCCAGGTAATCTTCCGCGGTTTTCTTCATTTTTTTCAGCACTTCAGCAGAAATCTGCGGCGGTGCCATTTTCTGGCCTTTAACTTCGACCCAAGCGTCGCCGTTATCAGCAGCAATAATTTTGAACGGCATGATGGAAACATCACGCTGTACTTCTTCGTCCTGGAAGCGGCGGCCAATCAGGCGTTTAATCGCAAACAGGGTGTTTTGCGGGTTTGTCACTGCCTGACGTTTAGCCGGCTGACCAACCAGAGTTTCACCATCCTGGGTATAGGCAATGATAGAAGGCGTGGTGCGATCGCCTTCGGCGTTCTCCAGCACTCGCGGAGTGGTGCCATCCATAATCGCTACACAAGAGTTGGTAGTACCCAGGTCGATACCAATTATTTTACCCATCTAAACGTCTCCACTATATATTCGGTCATCATGTGGTTGTGAGTCTGTAATAGGGGCGAAACGTCTGGTTTCAACTGCCCAATTTCATTTTTTTGCAGACTCACTCACTGCGGTTGACTACTAAATGGGGTCGTAACCCACGTCATCAAGGGGGAGATGCAAAAATTTTTTGTGCTTTTGCGCAGAAATTTCGCGATATGCCAGAAGAAGACACGAAACTGACAGCAATTTTATTCATATAAAGAATGAATGGCAGCTAAGACATTCATAGAAAAATTGTAATAAAAAGAAAATATTACGTACCTGAATCTTCTCTTTATCAGCAGTAAACTAGTGGGTATTCATCCCCTACCTCTCCCCACTAAGAGAATACTTATGAAATCCGTTTTTACGCTTTCCGCCAGCCTGGCAATTAGCCTGTTGCTTTGCTGCACAGCGCAGGCAAACGACCATAAAATCCTCGGCGTCATTGCGATGCCGCGTAACGAAACCAACGATCTGGCGCTGAAACTTCCTGTTTGTCGCATTGTTAAACGCATTCAACTTACTGCCGACCATGGCGATTTACAGTTAAGTGGTGCATCGGTTTATTTCAAAGCCGCCCGTAGCGCCAGTCAGAGCCTGAATATTCCTTCAGAAATAAAAGAAGGGCAAACCACTGACTGGATCAACATTAACAGCGATAACGACAATAAACGCTGCGTCTCAAAAATCACCTTTTCCGGCCATACGGTGAACTCATCGGATATGGCCACGCTGAAAATTATCGGCGACGACTAACGCCAGAATATAGAAGCCACAAAAAATGAATGTTAATTACCTGAATGATTCAGATCTGGATTTTCTCCAGCATTGTAGTGAGGAACAATTGGCAAATTTCGCCCGGCTGCTCACCCATAATGAAAAAGGCAAAACTCGCCTCTCCAGCGTACTGATGCGCAACGAACTGTTTAAATCGATGGAAGGACATCCCGAGCAACATCGCCGCAACTGGCAGCTGATTGCCGGAGAATTACAGCATTTTGGTGGCGATAGTATCGCCAACAAACTGCGTGGACACGGTAAATTGTATCGGGCCATTTTGCTCGATGTTTCAAAACGATTGAAGCTGAAAGCCGACAAAGAGATGTCTACGTTTGAAATTGAGCAACAGTTACTGGAACAATTTCTGCGTAATACCTGGAAGAAAATGGACGAGGAACATAAGCAGGAGTTTCTGCACGCGGTCGATGCCAGGGTGAATGAGCTGGAAGAGCTGCTGCCGCTGCTGATGAAAGACAAATTATTGGCAAAAGGCGTGTCGCATTTGCTTTCCAGCCAATTGACCCGCATTTTACGCACCCACGCAGCAATGAGCGTACTTGGGCATGGTTTGCTGCGCGGCGCGGGGCTGGGAGGCCCTGTAGGCGCGGCACTAAATGGGGTTAAAGCGGTCAGCGGCAGCGCCTATCGCGTGACGATTCCAGCCGTACTGCAAATCGCCTGCCTGCGCCGGATGGTTAGTGCCACTCAGGTCTGATACCGGAAACCGGGGAAAATTTTCATTTTCCCTTCAAAAGATCGTAGACACTGCCCCACTGGCTGATTATTATGCCGCGCCCTGAAAACACTACAGTTATTCAGGGAAATTATTTCACCATTCATTCGATGATGATTTTTGAGGAATTATGGGCAACACTAAGTTGGCTAATCCGGCACCGCTGGGCCTGATGGGCTTCGGCATGACCACCATTCTGCTTAACCTGCACAACGTGGGTTATTTCGCTCTTGACGGTATTATTCTTGCAATGGGCATTTTCTACGGCGGCATCGCGCAAATTTTTGCTGGTCTGCTGGAGTACAAAAAAGGCAATACTTTCGGTTTAACCGCATTCACCTCTTACGGTTCTTTCTGGCTGACGCTGGTTGCGATTCTGCTGATGCCGAAACTGGGTCTGACCGATGCGCCAAATGCACAGTTCCTTGGTGTCTACCTTGGTCTGTGGGGCGTATTTACGCTGTTTATGTTCTTCGGCACGCTGAAAGGCGCACGCGTTCTGCAATTCGTTTTCTTTAGCCTGACCGTGCTGTTTGCCCTGCTGGCGATCGGTAACATTGTCGGTAATGCCGCGATCATCCACTTTGCCGGCTGGATTGGTCTGATCTGCGGTGCCAGCGCAATCTATCTGGCGATGGGTGAAGTACTGAACGAGCAGTTTGGTCGCACCGTTCTGCCGATTGGTGAATCCCACTAATTGTTTTGAGATCCCCCCGCTCGGGGGGATTTTTTTATTCGCTAACTTCGCGTCTTGCACTCTTCGGTCTGAATGCTGCAACTACTTCCGGTGCCGTTTCAACGTATGGCCCTTCCAGCAACTGAATGCAGTACGGTACGCTGGCAAAAATACCGTGTACCACAACGTTACCCTCTGCATCCTTCACCCCTTCCAGCGTCTCTTTAATAGACTTCGGCTGACCGGGTAAGTTAAGGATTAGTGCTTGTTTGCGAATCACGCCCACCTGGCGCGAAAGGATCGCGGTTGGAACAAAATGCAGGCTAATTTGGCGCATCTGTTCACCAAAGCCCGTCATCTCGCGGTCCGCTACTGCCAGCGTCGCATCGGGCGTTACGTCACGACGCGCCGGACCAGTTCCGCCCGTGGTGAGCACCAGATGGCAACTCATTTCATCCACCAGCTCACACAACGTTTGCTCAATGATCGCCTGCTCATCGGGGATTAAGCGGGTTTCCAGTTCAAACGGCGTGGTTAGCGCCGATGTCAGCCATTCTTCCAGCGCAGGGATGCCTTTATCCTGATAAACGCCGCTGGATGCGCGATCAGAGATGGAAACTAAGCCAATACGTAAAGTATTCATCAAGATTTTTCCGTTTAAACAGTCTCGTTAAACAGAATGATACACTGCGAAGGGAGTGACAGACAGGCTTCAGAAGAGGTAGCGTGACCGACTTCCCGGTCACGCTAAGAATGATTACAGCAGATCGCCGATCATTTTTTCCAGTTTTTCCTGGTCAACAGCAAACTTACGGATACCTTCTGCCAGTTTATCTACTGCCATTGGATCCTGGTTGTGCTGCCACAGGAACTCGGACTCAGTGATACGCGCCGGACGCGCTTTCACTTCGCCGGTGTAAGACAGTTTACGTTCGATAGCCCCTTCGCTCTCAGCCAGCTCTTTCAGCAGCGCCGGTGCGATGGTCAGACGGTCGCAGCCTGCCAGTTCCAGAATTTCGCCGATGTTACGGAAGCTTGCGCCCATCACCACGGTTTCATAACCGTGCTCTTTGTAGTACTGGTAGATTTCAGATACAGAAACCACGCCCGGATCTTCTGCCGGAGCGTACTCTTTCTTATCAGTATTCGCTTTGTACCAGTCAAGAATACGGCCAACAAATGGCGAGATCAGGAACACGCCTGCTTCCGCACAAGCACGAGCCTGAGCGAAGGAGAACAGCAGGGTCAGGTTACAGTTGATACCTTCTTTTTCCAGCTGTTCTGCAGCACGGATACCCTGCCAGGTAGAAGCCAGTTTGATCAGAATACGATCGTTGCTAATACCTGCATCGTTGTAGAGCTTGATCAGGCGTTTTGCTTTCGCAATTGACGCTTCGGTGTCATAGGAAAGACGCGCATCAACCTCAGTTGAGATACGGCCCGGAACCAGTTTCAGGATTTCCAGACCAATATTTACTGCCAGTTTGTCGGTCGCGTCCACGATCTGCTGCGCGCGATCGTTGCTCTGCTGTTTCGCCCAAGCGACAGCATCATCAATCAACTTACGATATTCCGGAATCTGCGCTGCGTTAAGAATGAGAGAAGGGTTAGTTGTGGCATCCTGCGGTTGATACAGCTTCATTGCCGCGATGTCCCCAGTGTCGGCCACTACGGTGGTGTACTGACGAAGGGAGGTCAATTTGTCCGTCATGATAGTATTTCTCTTTAAACAGCTTGTTAGGGGGATGTAACCGGTCTGCCCTGATGATATCACGACGCAACGTCAGCGCAACCGCCGACAAGACGGTTATCGCCTGGCGAGACTGTTTCGGATTTCTGACACTGCGTTGATATCGCCCGCCATTTTTATACAAAACCTCATGTATGCTACGCAGAAGTTATCAACTACCTCGTAGCGTATATACTTCTTAAACAATTGGTAACGTTTACACAGGAAAGTCATCGCGACCGGCAATAAGAGGGATATGCATGCCAGATTTTTTTTCCTTTATTAACAGCGTCCTCTGGGGCTCGGTAATGATTTACCTGCTCTTCGGCGCAGGTTGTTGGTTCACTTTTCGCACCGGTTTTGTGCAGTTTCGCTACATCCGCCAGTTTGGCAAAAGTCTTAAAAATAGCATTCATCCACAGCCAGGCGGTTTAACCTCATTTCAGTCATTGTGTACCAGTCTTGCGGCGCGCGTGGGTAGCGGCAACCTGGCTGGCGTTGCGCTGGCTATTACCGCCGGTGGACCAGGTGCCGTCTTCTGGATGTGGGTTGCCGCGTTTATCGGCATGGCGACCTCGTTTGCCGAATGTTCCCTTGCACAACTTTATAAAGAACGTGACGTTAATGGGCAGTTTCGTGGCGGACCGGCATGGTATATGGCGCGCGGGCTGGGGATGCGCTGGATGGGCGTTCTGTTCGCCCTCTTTTTGCTCATCGCCTACGGCATAATTTTCAGCGGAGTTCAGGCGAACGCCGTTGCCCGAGCCCTGAGTTTTTCTTTTGATTTTCCCCCGCTGGTGACAGGCATTATTCTTGCTGTCTTTGCTCTGCTGGCAATCACTCGCGGTCTTCATGGCGTCGCCCGGCTCATGCAGGGGTTTGTCCCGTTGATGGCGATAATCTGGGTACTGACCAGCCTGGTAATTTGCGTAATGAATATCGGGCAACTTCCCCACGTCATTTGGTCTATTTTTGAGAGTGCTTTTGGCTGGCAGGAAGCGGCAGGCGGCGCGGCGGGATATACCTTAAGCCAGGCGATTACTAACGGTTTTCAGCGCAGTATGTTTTCCAATGAGGCGGGAATGGGGTCGACGCCAAACGCGGCAGCGGCAGCTGCGTCCTGGCCTCCGCATCCCGCAGCGCAAGGGATTGTCCAGATGATTGGCATTTTTATCGACACCCTGGTCATCTGTACGGCAAGCGCCATGCTGATATTACTGGCGGGTAACGGCACAACCTACATGCCGCTGGAAGGTATTCAGCTTATCCAGAAGGCGATGCGGGTGCTAATGGGCTCCTGGGGTGCGGAGTTTGTTACCCTCGTGGTTATTCTGTTTGCCTTCAGCTCCATCGTTGCCAACTACATTTATGCCGAAAACAATCTCTTCTTCTTACGCCTGAACAACCCTAAAGCGATCTGGTGTCTGCGAATCTGCACCTTCGCAACGGTCATCGGCGGCACCTTGCTAAGTCTTCCGCTGATGTGGCAACTGGCAGATATCATAATGGCCTGCATGGCTATTACCAATTTGACCGCCATATTACTGCTCTCGCCTGTGGTTCATACCATTGCCAGTGATTATCTACGCCAGCGTAAACTCGGCGTGCGCCCGGTGTTTGATCCGTTGCGTTATCCGGATATTGGTCGCCAGCTTTCTCCGGACGCGTGGGATGATGTTTCGCAGGAGTAATCACAACTATCGATCAACTCATTCTCTTTTTTTGCTAAAGTCGGCATAAATTTCCCGCAAGGACTGGATATGCTGATTCTTATTTCACCTGCGAAAACGCTCGATTACCAAAGCCCGTTGCCCACCACGCGCTATACGCTGCCGGAGCTGTTAGACAACTCCCAGCTGCTGATCCATGAAGCGCGGAAACTGACGCCTCCGCAGATTAGCACGCTGATGCGCATCAGCGACAAACTGGCGGGTATCAACGCCGCTCGCTTTCATGACTGGCAGCCAGATTTCACGCCAGAGAATGCCCGACAAGCGATTCTGGCATTTAAAGGTGATGTCTATACTGGCTTGCAGGCCGAAACCTTCAGCGAAGACGATTTCGATTTTGCCCAACAGCATTTGCGAATGCTTTCCGGCTTGTATGGCGTACTGCGCCCGCTCGATTTAATGCAGCCTTATCGTCTGGAAATGGGGATCCGTCTTGAGAATGCCCGAGGGAAAGATCTGTATCAATTCTGGGGAGATATCATCACCAACAAACTGAACGAGGCGCTCGCAGCACAAGGCGATAATGTGGTGATTAATCTGGCGTCAGATGAGTATTTCAAATCGGTGAAGCCGAAGAAATTGAATGCCGAGATTATCAAGCCAGTGTTCCTCGATGAGAAGAACGGCAAATTTAAGATCATCAGCTTCTACGCTAAGAAAGCGCGCGGTCTGATGAGTCGTTTCATTATTGAAAATCGGCTGACCAAACCAGAGCAACTAACTGGCTTTAATAGCGAAGGTTACTTCTTTGATGAAGCTTCCTCCAGTGATGGGGAACTGGTGTTTAAACGCTACGAGCAGCGTTAAGTTTGCAGTAAATGCCGGATGGCAATCCGGCATTCATATTTAGCGATGATGTTTGTCCGGCCCCGGACGATGATCGCCACGGTGGTCATTACGATGATCATGGTGCTTGTTATGACGTGGCGGCGGTCCGTGTGGGTGCCAGCGATTGCCTCGCCATTCATAATGTTGTTTCCACCAGCCGTGGTCGCGCCAGTGACCGCCATCCCAGTAATAGCCACGATTATCACGATCGCCTATCTGTAATTTTACTGACGGGACTAACGTAATTTCCGCAGCCTGTGCTGCCATGGGAGCGACCAGAACCAGGGAAAGTGCGAGTACGATAGATTGCATCTTTTTCACAGGTTACTCCTTTTATCATTGCCCGTTATGGGTCGATATCCGGAGATTACGCGATGAGAACGGCGGTTGTTATTCTCCGCAATCCTAATCTCTAAGTTACCGCATTTATTGAGAATTTCTCCTTTTTTCCTGTCGTTTTTCTCCATATTTTCTTCATAAAAAAGCCGGGCTGTATAAAAGCAAACCCGGCCTGATTGAGATAATGAATAGATGTTACTGATGATTCATCATCAATTTACGCAACGCAGCAAAATCGGCGGGCAGATTATGCGAAAGCAAGGGTAAATCAGCACGTTCTGCCAGCTCTTTTGGCAGATCCAATGTTTCACCGAGAATCGCTTCCACGCTCTCTTTAAATTTCGCCGGATGCGCGGTGCCGAGGAACAAGCCATATTCGCCTGGATGCAACTGGTCACGCAGCGCACGATAAGCTACGGCAGCGTGCGGCTCCGAGGTATAGCCCAGCGCTTTTAACTCACGCATTGTCTGTTGCGTGGTTTCATCATCTACGGCTGCATAACCCAGCTCTTTCAGTTGCCAGATTTTGCGGCGGAACAACTCTTCCACACGCGGCCAGTTGTTCGGTTGACTCACGTCCATCGCGTTGGATAACGTCGCCTGAGTCGCTTTAGGGGACCACTGCCCGTCGTGCAGGAAACGCGGCACTGTATCGTTCACGTTAGTGGCAGCGATAAAACGCTTCACCGGCAGGCCAAGAGATTTCGCCAGCAGGCCCGCAGTCAAATCGCCGAAGTTACCGCTCGGCACCGAGACAACCAGCTGGTTGCGCGCTTCCTGCGGCAGCTGCGCAACAGCTTCAAAGTAGTAGCAAATCTGCGCCAGCAAACGGCTGATGTTAATGGAGTTAGCAGAGTTTAGCCCCAGCGCCACTTTCAGTTCTTCATCATCAAACGCCTGCTTCACCAGCGCCTGACAGGCATCGAAATCGCCGTCGATGGCAACAGTTTCAATATTGCCGCCCAATGTACAGAACAGTTTTTCTTGCAGTGGACTGATTTTGCCTCTTGGATAGAGGATAACCACTTTCACATTCGGTAAACCGTAGAAAGCATGAGCCACTGCCGCTCCAGTATCACCGGAGGTCGCGGTCAGAATGGTCACTGGCTTATCGCCCGCAATATGGGTCAGCATTTGTGCCATAAAGCGACCGCCGAAATCTTTAAATGCCAGTGTTGGCCCATGAAACAATTCCAGACAACCGACATCGCTTTCAACATTGGCGACCGGAGCCGGGAAGGCAAACGCCGCGCGCACGCGCTCTTCCAGTATTTCCTGCGGGATCTCATCACCAATAAACGCCGAGAGGATCTTCGCACTGCGGGTGACAAAATCCAGCTTCAGCATCTCATCAATTTCAGTCAGGCTGAATTCCGGCAGGTCGTGCGGGAAAAACAGCCCCTGATTTTTGCCCAACCCCTGGGTTACGGCTTGCGCAAAGCTGACCTGCTCATTGTGATCTTTCAGATTGTAGAGTTTCATTTAGTTTTCCAGTACTCGTGCGCCCGCCGTATCCAGCCGGCAAATATGAACAAAACCTTCCTGATTTTGCAGGTAGTTCTTACCCAACCAGTCGGCAACGCGCTGGGCGGTATCCGGCTTGTCACACAGAGCGAACAAAGTCGGGCCGGAGCCGGAGATACCGCTCGCTACCGCGCCGATTTCCGCGACCGCCTGCCGCGCCTGCCGGAAGCCTGGCAGTAACCGTTCACGGTAGGGTTCAGCGATAACATCTTTCATCAGCTTCGCGGCAAGCTCAGGCTGACGGGAATAGCAGGCGTGAATGAAGCCTGCCAGATGTCGCCCGTGCGCAATGCAATCCTGGCGGCGATACTGCGCCGGTAAAATCGCCCTGGCTTCTGCCGTCGAGACTTTAATCCCCGGATACGCCAGAACCCACAGCCACTCATCAAACCCTGGCACTTGCTGGCTGATGATGTCGTTTTCTTCGATCATCAACTGCATACCACCAAGAAAACACGGTGCCACGTTGTCGTAATGAATGCTGCCGGAGATACGCCCTTCCAGCTCGCCCATCAAAGCCAGCAAACGAGTGTCATTAAGCGGCTTGCCGCAGTGTTCATTCATCGCCATCAGCGCCGCGACCACCGAACAGGCACTGGAGCCTAAGCCCGAGCCGATCGGCATATTCTTTTCCAGCGTCATTGCCACTGGAATTTGCTTGCCCAGCTCCTGGCAAAAACGCTCCCAGCACTGATAAACGATATTTTCCCGTGGTTCTGACGGCAGCTTATCGGCAAAACGTCCGAGATTGTTGAGACTGAATGTCTCTGCCGCCTCAACCGTGACTACATCTCCGAGCAATGCACCATCAACAGGTGTCACCGCCGCCCCGAGCACATCAAACCCGACGCTCATATTGGCACTGGAAGCCGGGGCATAAACTTTAACCATGTCAGACTCCTAACTTCCATGAGAGGGTACGTAGCAGATCGGCAAAGACACCAGCAGCTGTAACGTCATTGCCCGCGCCATATCCGCGCAGAACCAACGGCAGCGGCTGATAATAGTGGCTATAGAAGGCCAGGGCGTTTTCGCCATTTTTCACTTTGAACAGCGGATCATTGCCATCCACTTCGGCAATCTTCACGCGGCAGATGCCATCTTCATCAATATTGCCAACATAGCGCAAAACTTTGCCCTCATCACGAGCCTTCGCCACGCGTGCGGCAAAGAGATCGTCGAGCTGTGACAGATTCGCCATAAAAGCTGCAACATCACCCTCTGCGTTAAACTCTGCGGGCAGCACAGGTTCAATTTCAATATCCGCCAGTTCCAGTTCACGTCCCGTTTCACGGGCGAGAATCAATAGCTTACGCGCCACATCCATACCAGAAAGATCATCTCGCGGGTCCGGTTCGGTATAACCCATTTCCCGCGCCAGCGTGGTCGCCTCGGAGAAACTCATGCCTTCGTCTAACTTGCCGAAGATATAAGAAAGCGAACCGGAAAGAATGCCGGAGAACTTCATTAATTCATCACCTGCGTTGAGCAGATTTTGCAGGTTCTCAATAACCGGTAATCCAGCCCCAACGTTAGTGTCATAGAGGAATTTACGCCGCGATTTTTCCGCCGCATAACGCAACTGATGGTAGTAATCCATCGACGAGGTGTTGGCCTTTTTGTTTGGCGTAACCACGTGGAAACCTTCGCGCAGGAAGTCAGCATACTGATCCGCCACCGCCTGGCTGGAGGTACAGTCGACAATCACCGGATTCAGCAAATGATATTCTTTCACCAGGCGAATTAAGCGCCCGAGGTTAAACGGCTCTTTGGCTTGCGCCAGTTCTTCCTGCCAGTTCTCCAGATTAAGGCCATGCACATTGGTGAGCAGAGCCTTTGAGTTGGCAACGCCGCAGACACGTAAGTCGATATGTTTATTCTTCAGCCAGCTTTGCTGGCGCTTCAGTTGCTCCAGAAGCGCACCGCCAACACCACCGACGCCAATCACAAACACTTCGATAACCTGATCGGTATTGAACAGCATCTGGTGGGTAACGCGCACGCCAGTGGTCGCATCATCGTTATTTACCACGACAGAGATTGAGCGTTCAGAAGATCCCTGAGCAATGGCGACAATGTTGATATTGGCGCGGGCCAGCGCGGCAAAGAATTTCGCCGAGATCCCACGCAAGGTGCGCATACCATCACCTACCACCGAGATAATGGCTAGCCGTTCCGTCACCGCCAGCGGCTCCAGCAAGCCTTCCTTCAGTTCAAGATAGAACTCTTCCTGCATCGCCCGTTCAGCTCGCACACAGTCGCTTTGTGGAACGCAGAAACTGATACTGTATTCAGAAGACGATTGCGTAATCAGCACCACTGAAATGCGAGCGCGTGACATCGCTGCAAAGACGCGCGCCGCCATGCCGACCATTCCTTTCATCCCCGGGCCGGAAACACTGAACATTGCCATATTATTCAGATTGGAAATGCCCTTGACCGGTAATTCGTCTTCATCACGGCTGGCGCCAATGAGCGTACCTGGTGCTTGAGGATTTCCGGTGTTTTTAATCAGGCAAGGGATCTGGAACTGAGCGATGGGGGTAATGGTGCGGGGGTGAAGAACTTTAGCGCCGAAGTAGGAAAGCTCCATCGCTTCCTGATAGGACATCGACTTCAACAACCTCGCATCGGGCACCTGACGCGGGTCGCAGGTATAGACCCCGTCAACGTCCGTCCAGATCTCGCAACAATCGGCGCGTAAACAGGCAGCCAGTACCGCGGCGGAGTAGTCGGAACCGTTACGTCCAAGCACCACCAGTTCGCCTTTTTCATTACCGGCGGTGAAACCTGCCATCAGCACCATGTGGTCAGCCGGAATGCGGCTTGCCGCAATACGGCGGGTGGACTCAGCAATATCGACGGTAGATTCGAGGTAATGACCGACTGCCAGCAGTTTTTCGACCGGATCGATTACGGTAACGTTGTGACCACGCGCTTCTAACACGCCGGCCATAATGGCGATCGACATTTTCTCGCCACGGCAAATCAGTGCCGCGTTGATGCTATCCGGGCACTGCCCTAACAAACTAATACCATGCAGGACATGTTTAATTTGGGCAAATTCCTGGTCGACGAAAGTTTTCAGCTGCGCCAGCGGGAATCCCGGCTGAGCGGCGGCGAGTCCCGTCAGAAGTTCGGCAAAAATACGTTCGGCATCGCTGATATTGGGTAAAGCATCCTGGCCGCTAATCGTTTTTTCAATCATCGCCACCAGGTGGTTGGTGATTTTGGCAGGGGCAGAGAGGACGGTAGCCACCTGCCCCTGCCTGGCATTGCTTTCCAGAATATCGGCAACCCGCAGAAAACGTTCTGCATTTGCCACTGATGTACCGCCGAACTTCAACACTCGCATGGTTGTTACCTCGTTACCTTTGGTCGAAAAAAAAGCCCGCACTGTCAGGTGCGGGCTTTTTTCTGTGTTTCCTGTACGCGTCAGCCCGCACCGTTACCTGTGGTAATGGTGATGGTGGTGGTAATGGTGGTGCTAATGCGTTTCATGGATGTTGTGTACTCTGTAATTTTTATCTGTCTGTGCGCTATGCCTATATTGGTTAAAGTATTTAGTGACCTAAGTCAATAAAATTTTAATTTACTCACGGTAGGTAACCAGTTCAGAAGCTGCTGTCAGAGACTCTTTTTTTAATCCACACAGAGACATATTGCCCGTTGCAGTCAGAATGAAAAGCTGAAAAATACTTACTAAGGCGTTTTTTATTTGGTGATATTTTTTTCAATATCATGCAGCAAACGATGCAACATTGCCGTGTCTCGTTGCTCTAAAAGCCCCAGCCGTTGTTGTAACCAGTCGACCAGTTTTGTGTCATCTGCCACTGCCAGGGTCGTCAGCAATGACATGGCTCGTTCGCGTAAAGCTTGCAGTTGATGTTGGTCTGCCGTTGTGTCACTTTTGGCCGGTTGTTGTATTAATGTTGCTAATTGATAGCAATAAACCATCACCGCCTGTCCCAGATTCAGCGAAGGATAATCTGCCACCATCGGGACACCAGTAAGAACGTCAGCCAAGGCTAACTCCTCGTTAGTCAGCCCGGAATCTTCGCGACCAAACACCAGCGCTGCATGGCTCATCCACGAGGATTTTTCCTCTAACAGCGGCACCAGTTCCACCGGCGTGGCGTAGTAATGATATTTCGCCCGACTGCGTGCAGTGGTGGCGACAGTGAAGTCGACATCGTGTAACGATTCAGCCAGAGTTGGGAAAACTTTAATATTATCAATAATATCACCAGATCCATGTGCGACCCAGCGGGTAGCTGGCTCCAGGTGTGCCTGACTATCGACAATTCGCAGCTCGCTAAACCCCATCGTTTTCATTGCCCGCGCCGCTGCCCCAATATTTTCTGCTCTGGCGGGTGCGACCAGAATAATCGTTATACGCATATTGCCACTCTTCTTGACCTAATAACCGCGCACAGGGTGATCATTGTCAACTTATTACGCGGATCGAATTTACAAACTCTTAACGTAAGTCGCAGAAAAAGCCCTTCACTTAGCTTAAAAAAGACTAAACTATTTCCTGACTGTACTAATGGTTGAATTGTTAAAAAATGCTACATATCCTTCTGTTTACTTAGGATAATTTTATAAAAAATAAATCTCGACAATTGGATTCACCACGTTTATTAGTTGTATGATGCAACTAGTTGGATTATTAAAATAATGTGACGAAAGCTAGCATTTAGATACGATGATTTCATCAAACTGTTAACGTGCTACAATTGAACTTGATATATGTCAACGAAGCGTAGTTTTATTGGGTGTCCGGCCCCTCTTAGCCTGTTATGTTGCTGTTAAAATGGTTAGGATGACAGCCGTTTTTGACACTGTCGGGTCCTGAGGGAAAGTACCCACGACCAAGCTAATGATGTTGTTGACGTTGATGGAAAGTGCATCAAGAACGCAATTACGTACTTTAGTCATGTTACGCCGATCATGTTAATTTGCAGCATGCATCAGGCAGGTCAGGGACTTTTGTACTTCCTGTTTCGATTTAGTTGGCAATTTAGGTAGCAAACATGCAGACCCCGCACATTCTTATCGTTGAAGACGAGTTGGTAACACGCAACACGTTGAAAAGTATTTTCGAAGCGGAAGGCTATGATGTTTTCGAAGCGACAGATGGCGCGGAAATGCATCAGATCCTCTCTGAATATGACATCAACCTGGTGATCATGGATATCAATCTGCCGGGTAAGAACGGTCTTCTGTTAGCGCGTGAACTGCGCGAGCAGGCGAATGTTGCGTTGATGTTCCTGACTGGCCGTGACAACGAAGTCGATAAAATTCTCGGCCTCGAAATCGGTGCAGATGACTACATCACCAAACCGTTCAACCCGCGTGAACTTACTATTCGTGCACGCAACCTGCTGTCCCGTACCATGAATCTTGGTACTGTCAGCGAAGAACGTCGTAGCGTTGAAAGCTACAAGTTCAATGGTTGGGAACTGGACATCAACAGCCGTTCGCTGATCGGCCCTGATGGCGAGCAGTACAAGCTGCCGCGCAGTGAGTTCCGCGCCATGCTTCACTTCTGTGAAAACCCAGGCAAAATTCAGTCCCGTGCTGAACTGCTGAAGAAAATGACCGGCCGTGAGCTGAAACCGCACGACCGTACTGTAGACGTGACGATCCGCCGTATTCGTAAACATTTCGAATCTACGCCGGATACGCCGGAAATCATCGCCACCATTCACGGTGAAGGTTATCGCTTCTGCGGTGATCTGGAAGATTAATCGGCTTTACCACCGTCAAAAAAAACGGCGCTTTTTAGCGCCGTTTTTATTTTTCAACCTTATTTCCAGATACGTAACTCATCGTCCGTTGTAACTTCTTTACTGGCTTTCATTTTCGGCAGTGAAAACGCATACCAGTCGATATTACGGGTCACAAACATCATGCCGGCCAGCGCCACCACCAGCACACTGGTTCCCAACAACAGCGCGCTATCGGCAGAGTTGAGCAGTCCCCACATCACACCATCCAGCAACAACAGCGCGAGGGTAAACAACATGCTGTTGCGCCAGCCTTTCAATACCGCCTGCAAATAAATACCGTTCATTAACGCCCCAATCAGACTGGCGATTATCCATGCCACGGTAAAACCGGTATGTTCAGAAAGCGCCAGCAAGAGCAAATAAAACATCACCAATGAAAGCCCCACCAGCAAATATTGCATTGGGTGTAAACGTTGCGCGGTGAGCGTTTCAAAAACAAAGAACGCCATAAAAGTCAGTGCAATCAGCAGAATGGCGTACTTAGTCGCACGGTCCGTTAATTGGTATTGATCGGCTGGCGTCGTCACTGCGACGCTAAACGCCGGGAAGTTTTCCCAGCCGGTATCATTACCTGAAGCAAAACGCTCACCGAGATTATTAGCAAACCAGCTGCTTTGCCATTGCGCCTGAAAACCAGACTCGCTGACTTCCCGTTTGGCTGGCAGAAAATCACCTAAAAAACTGGGATGCGGCCAGTTGCTGGTTAAGGTCATTTCGCTATTACGCCCGGCAGGCACCACAGAAAGATTGCCGGTACCGCTTAAATTCAGCGCCATATTCAGCTTCAGGTTCTGCTTCCGCCAGTCCCCTTCGGGTAAAGGGATATGCACGCCCTGCCCGCCTTGCTCTAACCCGGTACCGGGTTCAATGGTCAGCGCCGTTCCGTTAACGTCAGGTGCTTTCACCACACCTATACCACGCGCATCCCCGACGCCAATCACAATAAATGGCTTGCCTAAGGTGATATTTGGCGCATTGAGTTCGCTAAGACGCGAAACATCAAAATCGGCTTTTAGCGTTAAATCACTATGCCAGACCTGACCGGTATAAATCCCAATCTTGCGTTCTTCCACGTTCTGATTGCCATCAACCATCAATGACTCAGGTAACCAAAAATGGATAAAACTTCGTTTCCGCTCCACGGTTTTATCCTCTTCCTGCACCGTATAAAGCTCGGTCACAGGAATAGCGATGAGCGGTCCAACAAGTTTCTGCGGCCCGCTGGTACTTTGCCGAATCGCATCTTCCACATCGCTACGGTAATCGGCACGTTCGACAATCACCTGCCGAATCAGCATTATCGGAATCAACAACAGCAATACTGCACCAAACAGGGTGGTCATTTTCCAGAACAGGGGGGATTTCAACATAGTCTTCTCCTTTGCAATGACCGCAGGTTACAAAGGCTATGTGGGAAGAATTTGAAGCTATGTGAAGTGACGGTGAAGTCGAAGCGAGGCCAGCACGCCACCTTCCTGCACGTTGTGCAGCGTGACTTCGCCGTTAAACAAACGGGCGACCTCACTGACGAACGCCAACCCCAGACCGCTGCTTTTTTGCCCATTTGCACGCGGCAAAGAGTAAAAGCGTTCAAAAATACGTGAAAGCGCGTAGTCAGGAATACCACTACCGGTATCCAGCACCTTAAGCGTGACGTGTTCCTGCTCCACTTCGGCGCTTAGCGTTATACGACCGCTCTCGGGGGTAAAATCGATGGCGTTATCCAGTAAATTCCCCAGCGCCTGCTCCAGTAACGCCGATTCAGCAGCAACGTTAACCTCGGTGGGCATAACATGTAGAGTGATGTTTTTTTCCGCCAACTGCACGGTGCGCGCTTCGCTGATGCGGCGAAATAATGCCGTCACATCAACAGCAGTCAGAACGACTTCCTGACGATTCTCCAGTCTTGCCTGGCGTAGTAACGTTTCCACCAGTGCCTGCATTCGCGCATTTTGCGTCAGAATGTTGTCGGTAAAACGAGCCACCACTTCCGGCGGCGGGCCTTCGCGTAAAATTTCCGCCGCTCCACGAATCGCCGCCAGTGGGCTTTTTAGCTCATGAGTTAATGCGTAAACATACTGCTCAATATAGTTTTTCCCTTCCAGCTTCACGCGCATACTTTCCAGCGCCTGCGCGAGTTTACGCAGCTCGCTACTACCGAGATCGGGGAGAGGAACGGGCTTATTGTCAGTGACGGAATCAGCATAGCGAGTGAGCCGGGCAATGGAGCGGTTGATCCACCAAACCATGCCTGCGCCAATCACCAGTGCAATCCCCAACAAAATGGCGCTGGCCCATAAAATTCGCCGCTCGCTGCGCTTAATGACCGGAGCCATCGCCGCGTTCGGTTTGCCTACGCTCAAAACGCCAATAAGCCGCGAGCCGTCCATAATTGGCGCGGCAACATACATCACAGAACTTTCGGGATCGTCAGGATTTTGCAACGTGCTGCGCGCACCATACTGACCACGCAACGTTAGCCAGACGTCATTCCAGCGCGAGTAATCCTGTCCAACGGCTTTATTTGCCGAATCGAACAATACTTTGCCCTGCGCATCAGTCATGTAGACATGATATTCATTACGAACTTTGTGAATGCCACCGATATTGGCGCGAAACGGGCGATGTTGTAACTGATTAAACGCCTGCGCCAGTTGCCCATGCGTTGGATCACCAGAGAGCAAATCAGAACGCGCCAGCTCCGCCAGCAACGTTGCGGTGTCGATCAACGTTCCCTCCGTTGCTCTTCGCACGCCCGGTTTAACTTCTTTGACAAAAATTGCCAGTACGAACCAGGCCGCCACTGCCACCAGTAAAAAATAGCCCAGCAACAACCTCATGCCGATACGCATTACAGTCCCCTCAGGCTATATCCCATGCCGCGATGAGTATTAATCGGGGAAAGATCGGGGTTAATGGCGCGCAGCTTGGCACGCAGCGTTTTAATGTGGGTATCGACGGTGCGATCGTAGGTGTCCTGCGCATCTTCCCACACGCTATCCATCAGTTGCTGGCGGGACCAGACGCGGCCCGGCGACTTGAGTAATGTTTTCAGCAGCAAAAACTCATACCGCGTCAGCGTTAATGGCGTGTCAAACCAGCTGATCTGCGCCGCAGGTTCATTCAATTCAAAATGACCAATACGGATAACGGGAGACGGCGTCGAGAACTTCCTCACCCGACGCAGTAAGGTGCGCACTCTGGCGCACACTTCGCGAGGTGAAAACGGTTTAGCCACGTAGTCGTCAGCGCCAATTTCCAGCCCAAGCAGGCGATCGACCTCTTCACTTCGGGCCGTCAGGAACAGTACAGGTAACGCCGGATGGAGCGCCAGTAACTGGCGGCACAATTCAAAGCCGCTGATATCAGGCAAACCAACATCGAGAATCATGACATCGGGAACCTGCTGGCGAGCTTTATCCAGCACCGGCAAGCCTCGCTCAAAGACCTCGACGGCAAAACCTTCCTGTTGCAACATGTAGACTAGCGTGTCGGCTATCCCTTGCTCATCTTCCACTAACCAGACCGTTTCCCGTTGCATAAATCGCCTCTGTTATTGCCGCCACGGCATGACAGGAACCGCGCTAATCGCGTTTTTCGGCGAACCTTCTACGACTTTGTCGGAGTAAGCCAGGTAAGCGAGCGCGTTGCGTTTAGCGTCATAAAAGCGCACGACCTGTAACGACTTAAAGACCAACGACGTGCGTTTTTTGAATACTACCTCGCCCTGAGCTTTGCCGTTTTTAATGCGATCTGACAGTTCAATCGGCCCGACTTGCTGACAAGAAATAGCCGCATCGGAAGTATCTTCCGCCAGGCCCAATCCCCCTTTAATACCGCCGGTTTTCGCCCGGCTCACATAGCAGGTGACATTTTTCACATCGGGATCGTCAAAGGCTTCTACGACAATTTTGTGATCAGGACCGATCATTTTAAATACAGTGTCGACCGAACCAATCTCTTCTGCATGAGCCAACGGCCCCAGCATTATCAGGCTTAAAGACAGAATCAAATGCTTGTATTTCATATTGTTACCATTTTTATCTATTACATGAGCAATTAGTTCACCACGATAAATAACATATTGATTAAGAACAAAATCTCAATACTTTTATTTCCGTCAAGACCTAAAACATACTCGACTAAGAAAAAAACACTGAATGCTAAAACAGCAAAAAATGCTATTATCCAATTACCTGATGTCAGGTGCTCGTTGTTGAAAGGATGAGGATATTTTATGGATCAGGCCGGCATTATTCGCGACCTTTTAATCTGGCTGGAAGGTCATCTGGATCAGCCCCTGTCGCTCGACAATGTAGCGGCGAAAGCAGGTTATTCCAAGTGGCACTTACAGAGAATGTTTAAAGATGTCACTGGTCATGCTATTGGCGCGTATATTCGTGCTCGTCGTTTGTCGAAATCGGCGGTCGCACTACGCCTGACTGCGCGTCCAATTCTGGATATCGCGCTGCAATACCGCTTCGACTCTCAACAGACATTTACTCGCGCATTCAAGAAGCAGTTTGCCCAGACTCCTGCTCTTTACCGCCGTTCTCCTGAATGGAGCGCCTTTGGTATTCGCCCTCCGCTGCGTCTGGGTGAATTCACCATGCCAGAGCACAAATTTGTCACCCTGGAAGATACGCCGCTGATTGGTGTTACCCAGAGTTACTCCTGTTCGCTGGAACAAATCTCTGATTTCCGCCATGAAATGCGTTATCAGTTCTGGCACGATTTTCTTGGCAACGCGCCGACCATTCCGCCTGTGCTCTACGGCCTGAATGAAACGCGTCCGAGCCAGGATAAAGACGACGAGCAAGAGGTGTTCTATACCACCGCATTAGCCCAGGATCAGGCAGATGGCTATGTATTGACCGGGCATCCTGTGATGCTGCAAGGCGGTGAATATGTGATGTTTACCTATGAAGGTCTGGGAACAGGCGTGCAGGAGTTTATCCTGACGGTATACGGAACGTGCATGCCAATGCTTAACCTGACGCGCCGTAAAGGTCAGGATATTGAGCGATACTACCCGGCAGAAGATGCCAAAGCGGGAGATCGCCCAATTAATCTGCGCTGTGAACTGCTGATTCCGATCCGTCGTTAACGCTGCAGCTCATCTAATGCAGGGGCGTCCAGATGCGAGATGTCCCCTGCGGTTTCAACCACCCAGCCAGACGCCAGCCACAAGCTTTCCTGATAATCCACGCGCGAAATAGAACAGTTACGCAGACGTAAGCGACGCTCTGCCCATGCTGGTAATCCGAGAATCGTACTCACCAGGCATCCCAGTGCAATACCGTGGCTCACCAGCAGCGGTCGGCTTCCCTGCGGTAATTCCCGGCAAGATTCCAGCGCCGCATTGACACGATCGCTGAGCTCCTGCATTGACTCGCCTTCAGGAATACGTCCGTCGACAGTGCCATTGACCAGCTGGCGACGCCAGTTTTCTTCTTCTTCGGTGAGTGAATCGATATTTCTTGTTTCCAGTACACCCATATTTAATTCACGCAGGCGAGAATCAAAGATGATGTCACAGCCGCAGGCCTGGGCGATGATTTCCGCCGTGCGGCGGGTGCGCCCTAAATCGCTACTGATGATATGCGTAATGCCAAGCTCTTTGGCACGGGTCGCCACCTGCATCGCCTGTTGCTCACCTTTGGCAGTCAGCGGGCTGTCAGACTGGCCCTGAATACGTCGCTCGGCGTTCCACTGCGTTTCACCGTGGCGGACTAGGTATACCTGTAACATGCTTTTTTTCCGTATACTGCTGTAACGTTAATTTTCTGAGTAATGCTGATTATGCACCAAGTTGTCTGTGCGACCACCAATCCCGCTAAAATTCAGGCCATTCTGCAGGCATTTCACGAGATCTTCGGCGAAGGATCCTGCCATATTGCATCCGTTGCCGTCGAGAGCGGTGTACCGGAACAGCCCTTTGGCAGTGAGGAAACGCGCGCTGGCGCACGAAATCGGGTGGCAAATGCTCGCTGTTTACATCCAGAGGCTGATTTTTGGGTGGCGATTGAAGCAGGGATTGATGGTGACAGCACCTTCAGTTGGGTGGTGATTGAAAACGCCAGCCAGCGTGGCGAAGCGCGTTCGGCAACTTTGCCGTTGCCTGAGGTGATTCTGGAGAAAGTGCGTGAAGGCGAGGCGCTCGGCCCTGTGATGTCGCGTTATACTGGCATTGATGAAATTGGCCGTAAAGAAGGTGCAATCGGCGTATTTACCGCCGGGAAGCTCACTCGCGCCAGCGTCTATCACCAGGCGGTGATCCTGGCGCTGAGTCCGTTTCATAATGCCGTGTATCAGTGATCTTTCAGCAACACCTCTTCCAGCCACTGGCGCAGCTCGACAGGCGCGGCTTTCAGGCTGTTAGAACCACGCGTAATCGTCGCGATGCCAGCGCCGAGTTCATTTTTCAACTCACGCTGGCTCATTTCACCGCGCAACAGCTCTTCGACAATACGCACGCGAGTCCCCAACGCTTCGCGCTCATCTGGCGTCAGCATCAGGTTTAACAACGGTAAATGGAGATCGTTTTGGTAGGCATTCTTAAGCAGGTCGACAAAACGTAACCACTCCTGGTGACGCTGTTCTGCCATCGCTGCTGAATAGGGTGATTGTTGGGCCATAATATGTCGCCATTGTTAGCGGGGGAAGCAAAATGCCTCCCCCGGTTGTACTCGCTAAAGAGTACGATAGCATATCATAAACGTGCGGATCAGTAACGACGTCCCCATTCCGTGGCGCTCATCAACGTTGGTTTATCCCCCATGAAATAGCGGTAGTAAGCGTCATAAGCCAGCACGTTCTTCACATAACCGCGCGTCTCGGAGAACGGAATACTCTCGACAAATGCCACTGCGTCGATACGACCAGCACTGTTGCCGAGCCAGGTGCGCACTCGTCCAGGTCCGGCGTTATAAGCTGCTGAGGCGAAAATACGGTTATTGCCAAACTGCTGATAAACATATTGCAGGTAACTGGTGCCGATGTTGATGTTCGTTTCCGGATCCAGCAATTGCCCAGGGCTGCTGTAGCCAGGAATAGAGAACATCTTCACCGTATGGGTCGCCGTACCGGGCATAATCTGCATCAGGCCGCTGGCCCCTACCGGTGATTTCACTTTCGGATTCCAGGCGCTCTCCTGACGGGCAATCGCCATTGCATAGCTTTGCGGGATGTCTTTGCCGTTGGTGTAACGTTCGAAGAGATCGTTGTAGGCCAGTGGGAATCGTTCTTCCAGATGATCCCACAACTTCCCGGCGATCGTCGCCTGAACGCTGAGATCCCACCATTGGTTGTTGAAAGCATACCGTGCCAGCTGCGCCTGCTCTGTTTTTGACTTGCTCTTCACCAGATTGGCCCACTCGCTACGCGCGGTGTTATCGAGATTCCAGTACATCAACTCGCGCACGCGCGCCATCTCCGGCCCCTGAGTCAGGGTGCTGTCAACATTCTGCGGCGCTTTATCAATCTTCAGCTCATACTCTTCGCCGATGCGCTGTGCAGCAACCATCGGGTAGAAACCACGCTGTTGCATGAGTTGATGCAGAATCTCTTTCGCTTCAGCTTCACGTCCGCGTTCCAGCAATAAATCGGCCTGCCAGTAACGCCATTCATCTTTCTCTTTCGCTTCCATCGGCAAACGCGCCAGCCAGGTATTCAGGCCACGCCGATCGCCAGTACCAAGCGCCATCCGCACTCGGCGTTCAATCAACGAGGTGGATTGCGAGCGCATAATGGCGTCATCGCGCCATTTCGCCTGCTCGTCGGTGACATCGTTGCCCATCAAACGCCAGGCGACGATATCGCGCAGTTCCTGAATCTGATCTTCATTAAGCTGCTGTGCCTGAGCAAGCGATGGAATCATCAGCCGTGCATTTTCAGCATCCTGCCGCGCCACGCTGGCAAACGCCACCGCCGCCATTTGACGGGTAAAATCGGTCGCACCGGTTGTACGCGCGAAGGTCAGTACCGTATTAGGGTTGTTCGCCAGAGAAATAATCGCCGAGGCGATAGTCTGGTAATCAGCAGGCATCTGCCCTGCCAGCACTGTCACCAAGCCTGTGTTACCCGCTTTCATCGCCAGACGGATACGTTCCAGATACGCCAGCGGATCTTGTTTGCCTGACGCACGCCAGACGCTAAATAACTTGTCACAGGCGTTAGGCTGGCTCTTGCCGGTTAGCCACAGCTCTTTCGCCCCTTGCCAGGCTTCTTCACTCTGCCCGGTGTTCCATTTCGCATAGTAGTAATTACATTGCGCTTCGGTAGTTCCGGGCTTTTCCGGGCTAAAGGCTAACAAACCACGCCAGTCTTCACGCCGCGCCAGTTCATTGACGAAACGAGATTGTAGCGTGCGAGCGGGAGGAAGCGTGGGGTTAGCGCGAACAAAGTTAGTGACAGTGACCGCCGGTTGATTCATCAGATCATCGGTGATCTGGCGGTATTCCAGATAGGGATAAAGTGGATAATCCTTCAGTCCAGGCATCATTTGTTCGACCACATCCATTTGTCGATTATCCCAGGCCTGCTTAATTTGCGCGTAACGGCTACGCTGCTCATCCAGTGAGTCGGCTCGCGCCACGCTGCTGGCCGTCAGCAGACAGACACCGACAGCCAACAGCCGCCAGGTAACGTGTTTGGCTTTTTCCACAAGCGCATCCTCTAAGTGTCAATACATCAATGCAGCGTCATGCCGCGTAATAGATTTATGCTAACCAGTCATTGCCGTTTACGCCACGTTACGGACACTTTTTTACTTTTACTGCGAGGGTGATCGACCGGCTGGGATTAGATAAGGAAACAGGCTACACTTCGCCTTTGAAAACTCATCATCACGATAAACATAGAGGCGAAGTCCAACGTGGCTCAATTCGTTTATACCATGCATCGTGTCGGCAAAGTTGTTCCGCCGAAACGTCATATTTTGAAAAACATCTCTCTGAGTTTCTTCCCTGGGGCAAAAATTGGTGTCCTGGGTCTGAACGGCGCGGGTAAGTCTACCCTGCTGCGCATTATGGCGGGCATTGATAAAGACATCGAAGGTGAAGCGCGTCCGCAGCCAGACATCAAGATTGGTTACCTGCCGCAGGAACCTCAGCTGAACCCGGAACACACCGTGCGTGAGTCCATTGAAGAAGCGGTTTCTGAAGTGGTTAACGCTCTGAAACGTCTGGATGAAGTGTACGCGCTGTACGCCGATCCGGATGCCGATTTTGACAAGCTGGCCGCTGAACAAGGCCGTCTGGAAGAGATCATTCAGGCTCATGACGGTCATAACCTGAACGTTCAGCTGGAGCGTGCGGCTGATGCGCTGCGTCTGCCGGACTGGGACGCGAAAATCGCTAACCTTTCCGGTGGTGAGCGTCGTCGCGTGGCGTTGTGCCGCCTGCTGTTGGAAAAACCAGACATGCTGCTGCTCGACGAACCGACCAACCACCTGGATGCCGAATCCGTAGCATGGCTGGAACGCTTCCTGCACGACTTCGAGGGCACCGTGGTGGCAATTACCCACGACCGTTACTTCCTCGATAACGTTGCAGGCTGGATCCTCGAACTTGACCGCGGTGAAGGTATTCCGTGGGAAGGTAACTACTCCTCCTGGCTGGAGCAGAAAGATCAGCGTCTGGCGCAGGAAGCTTCACAAGAAGCAGCGCGTCGTAAGTCGATCGAGAAAGAGCTGGAGTGGGTACGTCAGGGAACTAAAGGCCGTCAGTCGAAAGGTAAAGCACGTCTGGCGCGCTTTGAAGAGTTGAACAGCACCGAATATCAGAAACGTAACGAAACCAACGAACTGTTTATTCCACCTGGACCGCGTCTGGGCGATAAAGTGTTGGAAGTCAGCAACCTGCGTAAATCTTACGGCGATCGTCTGCTGATTGATGATCTGAGCTTCTCGATCCCTAAAGGGGCGATCGTCGGGATCATCGGTCCGAACGGCGCGGGTAAATCAACCCTGTTCCGTATGATCTCTGGTCAGGAACAGCCAGACAGCGGCACCATCACTTTAGGTGAAACGGTGAAACTGGCATCTGTCGATCAGTTCCGTGACTCAATGGATAACAGCAAAACCGTTTGGGAAGAAGTTTCCGGCGGGCTGGATATCATGAAGATCGGTAACACCGAGATGCCAAGCCGCGCCTACGTTGGCCGCTTTAACTTTAAAGGGGTTGATCAGGGTAAACGCGTTGGCGAACTCTCCGGTGGTGAGCGTGGTCGTCTGCATCTGGCGAAGCTGCTGCAGGTTGGCGGCAACATGCTGCTGCTCGACGAACCGACCAACGACCTGGATATCGAAACCCTGCGTGCGCTGGAAAACGCCCTGCTGGAGTTCCCGGGCTGCGCGATGGTTATCTCGCACGACCGTTGGTTCCTCGACCGTATCGCCACACACATTCTGGATTACCAGGATGAAGGTAAAGTTGAGTTCTTTGAAGGTAACTTTACCGAGTACGAAGAGTACAAGAAACGCACGCTGGGCGCAGACGCGCTGGAGCCGAAGCGTATCAAGTACAAGCGTATTGCGAAGTAATGCATAAAATGCCGGATGCGGCGCGCCAGCATCGCATCCGGTAATAGTTAAATGATTAATGGGAGGCAAGTTCCCGGAAAAAGGCAGGATTTTCTTTAATTGTGGCAAGTACTTTTGCAGCCAATCCCGTAGGATTTCTTCGCTTCGATTCCCAGCTTTTAATGGTATCCACACTGGTTCCCAGAGCTTTTGCCATCTCACTTTGCGAAACGTTGAGTTGCTCACGAATAGCTTTAACATCCGCAATTTCGTAGCGGGTCACCCGTGCAGGTTCTTTTAAACCTTGTTTAATCTCGACAGCCTCTTCCAGAGAGGTTTTCAACTCATCAAAAAAACTCATTTTATACCTCACCTTTGAGCAGTTTCGTCAACTTCTTTAGTTGAGCTTTTTCCGTATCTGTCAGACTGTCTTTGGCATTCTTCGGATAGGCCATAATCAAATAAATAATCTCTTCCGTCGCCAGAAAGTAAATTATTCTGACACTGCCACTTTTTCCCTGTGAACCCGCAGCCATTCGGACTTTACGCAATCCACCAGTCTGCTGAATGAGATCACCTTTATCGGGAGTTCCGATGAGTTCTTTTTGCAATTCCTTTAATTCATCATCGGTTGCAATCTGCTTGATCTGACGCGTAAACATTGGCGTCTCTATAAATATTATCGCCTTGCCCATTACCCCTCCCTGGCAGGTACATTGTACACCAAAATGGAGTACTAAGTACACTTTTGAATCAGTAATATCACTCAACATCTTATAAAGATGATTATCCCTGCTCCCCCATCATCTCCCGCACCAGCTCCACACAGCGCAGGAAACGGCTGTCGTAATCGTCCTCTTCAACCCGCACAAATTCGATATTGTTCTCTTCCAGCATCTCCACCAGCAAGTTCTGGAACTCTTTGCGATCCACCGAACTGCCGAGACTGCGTAAACCATCCGCCACCCACGGCGTGTTGTTCTCCAGCAGAATCACCAGATCAAAACGGTATTCATCGATCAGCGCCTGTACGAACGGATGCTCGCGCCCTTCGTACTTTTTGCAGAACGCCTGAGTTGTCACAAAATCGGTGTCGATAAACGCCACTTTATTGGCATATTTTACTGCAAAATCAATATATTGAGCGTGTCCAAGCGCGATTTTATCGTAGTCGGAATACTGCAATGCAATCTCATCGCCGCCAAGATGCGAAAAGACATAATCGCGACCATATTCCCATGCACTGGTAGTGTTGAAGATATTAGCAAGTTTGTTTACCAGGGTGGATTTACCGCTCGATTCGCCGCCGAGGATCGCCACGGTGCGCACAAAGAACGGCTTCACTTCGGTGGGAATATATTCCCAGTAGCGGAACGGGTTTTCGCGGATCTGCGCACCGCTGATACTCATAAAGGTGCGTTTCGGATCGACCAGCACCGTTTCGATCCCCAGATGTTCCATATACTGTGGCGCATCGGCTTCTTCCGAGGTGTAGATCAGATCCGGCTGGATCCCTTTTTCAGCCATAAACTTTTTGATGCCGTTGCTCCACACATCCCAGCCATGCGGATACGGCTCCATACCCTCTTCGTTGAAAGCATGAATGCGAATATTTTTCTGATATTTAAAAGTTTGCAATAACCAGCGCAGACGATCCGGCACCGTTGGCTGCTGCGACATGGCGCTGTCTTCGAACAGTGCGCGGTCACGGGTATCGTCAAAGCCCATAATGATATGCAACTCGTCAACCTGACTACAGGCACGCTGGATAAGGTAGATATGTCCGGTATGCAGCGGGTAAAACTTACCGAATACAACACCAATAGTTTTCTTCTGCCGGGGAAATTCAAGTCCCAAATAACGGTGCAACGCCTCCAGCTTTTGCGCGCTGGGGCTTTTAATTTTGGCATTCAGTAACTGGCTTAAATACCCTTTGGTCATACCGCTGGCATCAGCCACCTGCTGTAGCGTACAGCCCTGTTGCTTGATGGCAGTTTTCAGATAATCAAATGACGACATATCTCCCTCCGTATCTCTCATTATAAGTCGTCGAACACGCTAAGCGCGTCGGAGAGTTTTTTAACGCCAAAAATCTGCATCCCTTCCGGCGCTTTTTTCGGCACGTTGGCTGCCGGAACAATCGCCCGCCGAAAACCATGTTTCGCCGCTTCAGAAATCCGCTCCTGGCCGCTGGGCACCGGGCGGATCTCCCCTGCCAGCCCGACTTCACCAAACACCACCAGATCCTGCGGTAGCGGTCTGTCGCGCAGGCTGGAAACCATCGCCAGTAGTAACGCTAAATCGGCACTGGTTTCCGTCACCTTCACGCCGCCGACCACGTTCACAAATACATCCTGATCGGCCATTTGCAGACCACCGTGACGGTGCAACACCGCCAGCAGGATCGCCAAACGGTTTTGCTCCAGCCCCACTGCCACGCGGCGCGGATTCGCCATCATCGAGTGATCGACCAGCGCCTGGATCTCCACCAGCAGCGGACGAGTTCCTTCCCACACCACCATCACTGAGCTGCCGGAGGTCACTTCATCGCCGCGACTTAAGAAAATTGCCGAAGGGTTACTGACTTCACGCAGCCCCTGCTCGGTCATCGCAAATACGCCCAGTTCATTTACCGCGCCGAAGCGGTTTTTATGGCTGCGCAGGGTGCGGAAACGGGAGTCGGCATCGCCGTCCAGAAGCACCGAGCAGTCGATACAGTGTTCCAGCACTTTAGGGCCTGCCAGCGAACCATCTTTGGTTACGTGCCCCACCATGACAATCGCCACACCGCGCGTTTTGGCGAAGCGCGTCAGATAAGCCGCCGTTTCACGCACCTGTGCCACGCTGCCAGGCGATGATTGTACATCCGCCATATGCATCACCTGGATGGAGTCAATGACCATCAGCTTCGGTTGCTCTTCTTCGGCAATCAGGCAGATCTGTTCGATGCTGGTTTCCGACAACATATTGAGATTGTCAGTCGGCAGGCCGAGGCGATGAGCGCGCATTGCCACCTGTTGCAGCGACTCTTCGCCAGTGACATATAGCGTTTTCATCTGCTGCGCCAGTTTGCACAGCGTTTGCAGTAGCAGCGTGGATTTCCCGGCTCCTGGGTTACCGCCAATCAGAATAGCGCTTCCTGGCACTACGCCACCGCCTAATACGCGGTCGAACTCTTTAAATCCGGTGGAAAAACGCGGCAACTCCTCAAGGCTGATATCGGAGAGTTTCTGGACTTTTGCCACCCCGGCGCTACCGGCATAGCCACTGAGACGCTCGTTACGCGCCACCGTTGGCGACGCAGCAAGACGCACCTCGGTGATGGTGTTCCAGGCATGGCAGGCGCTGCACTGCCCCTGCCAGCGCGGATAATCGGCCCCGCATTCATTACAAACAAAGGCGCGTTTTGGAGCTTTTGCCACGGTGTACCTCGTTAATACTGTGCCGCCCGCAGGATGACGGGCGGACAATTACTTCTGATTCAGGCTGCCAGAGAGGATGCAGAATACCCCCATCAGGTCAGCGTGACGGATGGTGACTTCCGTCTTTTCATTCACTTTTGGCTTGGCATGGTAGGCAATCCCCAGACCTGCCGCTTTGATCATCGGCAGGTCGTTGGCACCATCGCCAATCGCCACGGTTTGCGCCAGCGGGATTTCATACTCCTGCGCCAGGCGGGTAAGGGTTTTCGCTTTATACTGAGCGTCTACAATGTCGCCAATCACATTACCGGTAAATTTACCGTCCATGATCTCCAGTTCATTGGCTACTACGGCGGTCAGGCGCAGCTTATCGCGCAGGTATTCGGCAAAGAAGGTAAAACCGCCGGAGGCAATCGCCACTTTCCAGCCCAGCGTTTCCAGTTTGAGTACCAGCTGCGTTAAGCCTGGCATCAGCGGCAGATTTTCCCGCACCTGTTGCAAAATGTTCGCGTCAGCGCCTTTCAGCGTCGCCACGCGGCTGCGCAGGCTGGCGGTAAAATCGAGTTCGCCGCGCATCGCCCGCTCGGTTACTTCCGCCACCATCTCGCCGGTTCCGGCCAGTTTGGCAATTTCGTCAATACATTCAATCTGAATGGCGGTGGAATCCATGTCCATCACCAGCAGACCTGGCGTGCGCAGATGCGGAATTTTCCCCAGCGGCGCGACATCCAGTTGTGCTTCATGGGCCAGGCGCGTAGCCCGGGCGGTAAGCGAACCTGCCAGACGAATCACCTGATAATCTTCCACGCACCAGGCGGCAACAATCACCATCGCCGCGCCCAGTTTGCTTTGGTACTGGGTCAGACGTTGTTTATCCAGCCCACGACCATACAGCAGCCAGCCGCTACGACCTGCGTGGTAATCCAGTGGCATCACTTCATCACCACTTAATGAAAGAGGCAGACCAGGCCATAAAGAGACATCTTCAGGCAGGTCGCACCAGGTAATGTTAGGCATTAAGGCTCCTGTAAAATCGTTCGAAGCAGGGAAAATAACGCATGAGGCTACCTTGTATCCATTGCTTCTGGCAACATTAAGTCTCAAATTTTCAAAGGGTGGAAGATGGCTCGCACAAAACTGAAATTCCGGCTGCATCGGGCAGTGATTGTCCTGTTCTGTCTTGCCTTGTTAGTGGCGCTGATGCAGGGGGCATCATGGTTTAGTCAAAACCACCAGCGACAGCGTAATCCACAGCTGGAAGAACTGGCCCGCACCCTGGCGCGGCAGGTAACGCTGAACGTTGCGCCGCTGATGCGCACCGACTCGCCGGATGAAAAACGTATTCAGGCGATCCTCGATCAGTTAACGGATGAAAGCCGCATCCTCGACGCGGGCGTGTATGACGAACAAGGCGATCTTATCGCCCGTTCTGGCGAAAGCGTCGAAGTGCGTGACCGGCTGGCGCTCGACGGTAAAAAAGCGGGCGGCTATTTTAACCTGCAGATTGTCGAACCCATTGCAGGGAAAAATGGTCCGCTTGGCTATCTGCGCCTGACGCTCGACACCCATACGCTCGCCACCGAAGCTCAACAGGTGGATAACACCACTAACATTTTACGCCTGATGTTGTTGCTCTCGCTGGCAATCGGCGTGGTGCTGACCCGCACGCTGCTACAGGGTAAACGCACCCGCTGGCAGCAATCCCCCTTCCTGTTAACCGCCAGCAAACCGGTGCCGGAAGAGGAAGAAAGCGAGAAAAAAGAGTGACCCATTACTACAAGAAAGGAAATCGTTATGTCCACATTACGCCTGCTCATCTCTGACTCTTACGATCCGTGGTTTAACCTTGCGGTGGAAGAGTGTATTTTTCGCCAGATGCCCGCCACGCAGCGCGTTCTGTTTCTCTGGCGCAATGCTGACACCGTGGTGATTGGTCGCGCGCAGAACCCGTGGAAAGAGTGTAATACCCGGCGGATGGAAGAAGATAACGTTCGCCTGGCGCGGCGCAGTAGCGGTGGCGGCGCGGTGTTCCACGATCTCGGCAATACCTGTTTTACCTTCATGGCTGGCAAGCCGGAATACGATAAAACGATCTCCACCTCGATTGTGCTCAATGCACTGAACGCGCTCGGTGTCAGCGCCGAAGCGTCCGGACGTAACGATTTGGTGGTGAAAACCGCCGAAGGCGACCGTAAAGTCTCAGGCTCGGCCTATCGCGAAACCAAAGATCGTGGCTTCCATCACGGCACCTTGCTACTCAATGCCGACCTTAGCCGCCTGGCAAACTATCTCAACCCGGATAAAAAGAAACTGGCGGCGAAAGGCATTACCTCGGTACGTTCCCGCGTGACCAATCTGACCGAATTGCTGCCGGGAATTACCCATGAGCAGGTTTGCGAAGCCATAACCGAGGCCTTTTTCGCCCATTATGGCGAGCGTGTAGAAGCGGAAATTATCTCCCCGGACAAAACGCCAGACTTGCCGAACTTCGCCGAAACCTTTGCCCGCCAGAGTAGCTGGGAATGGAATTTCGGACAGGCTCCAGCGTTCTCGCATCTGCTGGATGAACGCTTTACCTGGGGCGGCGTGGAACTGCATTTCGACGTCGAAAAAGGCCATATCACCCGCGCCCAGGTGTTTACCGATAGCCTCAACCCCGCACCTCTGGAAGCTCTCGCCGGACGACTGCAAGGCTGCCTGTACCGCGCTGACATGCTGCAACAAGAGTGTGAAGCGCTGTTGGTTGACTTCCCTGAACAGGAAAAAGAGCTAAGGGAATTATCGGCGTGGATGGCAGGGGCGGTGCGGTAACTCGCTGATTAAAATATCCAGGGAAGGAAATATGATCGATCTGAAGAACCAGGAACGGGAGATTATCAATTTAATGTTCAGCCAGGGTATATCCTGGCTAACCGCCGTGCGTATCAGGCATAAACTATCACTTGCTGAAGTTAGTAAAATGTTGGATATCTCGATTAATTCTCTAAAACAAATCGAAAAGACGGAACGGCTTAGTTCAAACATCAAAAACAAAATGGCAGGAATTTATGGTTGTCCGCCAGAGTTGCTGATATGCCCTTACTGGATGACGGCTGAACATAAATGAATAGATTCGTGAATAGATACTCGAATGGATTTAATTTTCTATCTATATGAAAAATAATAGTAAATCTATAAATCAGTCGCTATTGATGAATAGATACTAAAAAGCCGGAGCAGTCTCCCGCTCCGGCTTCACAAGGCAATCGCCTTTCAGCAAAACACAATTACTCTTTATCGCCCAGCAGAACGGATTCCAGTGCGATTTTGATCATGTCGTTGAAGGTGGTCTGACGCTCAGCGGCAGTGGTCTGCTCGTGAGTGCGGATGTGGTCAGACACGGTGCAGATGGTCAGGGCTTTCGCGCCAAATTCTGCAGCGACGCCGTAGATACCTGCTGCTTCCATTTCCACGCCGAGGATGCCGTATTTTTCCATCACGTCGAACATTTCGCCGTCCGGAGAGTAGAACAGGTCAGCGGAGAACAGGTTACCAACGCGAGCATCAATGCCCAGTGCTTTAGCTGCATCTACTGCGTTACGCACCATGTCGAAGTCAGCGATAGCTGCAAAGTCATGGTCTTTAAAACGGATGCGGTTAACTTTGGAATCGGTGCAGGCACCCATACCAATCACTACGTCACGCAGTTTTACGTGCGGCAGAACTGCGCCACAGGAACCAACGCGAATGATTTTCTTCACGCCGAAATCGGTGATCAGTTCTTTAGTGTAGATGGAGCAGGACGGGATACCCATACCGTGGCCCATTACAGAAATTTTGCGGCCTTTGTAAGTACCGGTGAAGCCCAGCATACCGCGAACGTTGTTCACTTCACGAGCATCTTCAAGGAAAGTTTCAGCAATATACTTCGCACGCAGCGGGTCGCCTGGCATCAAAACTACGTCAGCGAAATCGCCCATTTCTGCATTAATGTGTGGAGTAGCCATCATTTTATCCTTTTTGTGACATATTAAAGGCGGAGTCACTGCTCCGCCCAAATCCATCAGAACATGGCTTTGCCATATTCCATATCAGAAGTACCAAAATATTTTGCCAGAGTCTGGCCGATATCCGCGAAAGTTTCACGGTGCCCCAGCGAACCCGGTTTTACTTTCGGGCCGTAAACCAGTACCGGAATGTGTTCACGGGTATGGTCAGTACCGGTCCAGGTCGGATCACAACCATGGTCAGCAGTGAGGATCAGGATGTCGTCATCGCGCAGCAAAGACATCAGCTCTGGCAGACGGCGGTCGAACAGTTCCAGACCCGCAGCATAACCGGCGACGTCGCGACGGTGGCCCCAGGAAGAGTCGAAGTCAACGAAGTTGGTGAAGACGATGGTGTTATCACCCGCTTCTTTCATCTCTTTGATGGTGGCGTCAAACAGCGCGTCCAGGCCGGTCGCTTTCACTTTTTTGGTGATGCCGCAGTTAGCGTAGATGTCTGCAATTTTACCGACAGAAACCACCTGGCCGTGTTTTTCATCAACCAGTTTCTGCAGCACGGTCGGTGCTGGCGGTTCAACAGCCAGGTCATGACGGTTACCGGTACGCTGGAAGTTACCGGCTTTGTCGCCGATAAACGGACGAGCGATAACACGACCGATATTGTAGCCGCCGTTGGTCAGCTCTTCACGGGCGATTTCGCACAGTTCGTAGAGTTTATCCAGGCCAAAGGTTTCTTCGTGGCAAGCAATCTGGAACACTGAGTCAGCGGAGGTATAGAAAATCGGCTTGCCGGTTTTCATGTGCTCTTCGCCCAGCTGATCCAGAATGACCGTACCGGAAGAGTGGCAGTTACCGAGGTAACCCGGCAGATTAGCGCGCTCGACCAGTTTATCCAGCAGCTCTTGCGGGAAGCTATTTTCGTGATCGGAGAAGTATCCCCATTCAAACAGAACCGGGACACCGGCGATTTCCCAGTGACCAGACGGGGTGTCTTTACCGGATGACATTTCGTGCGCCCATGCGTACGCGCCGATAACTTCAGCGTTGCCGTCCATTCCCGCCGGAATGAAACCGGTAGAACCTTCGTGTGCTTTCGCCAGCCCCAGACGGGTCAGATTTGGTAGATTCAGCGGCCCTTTGCGACCGTTATCAGCTTCGCCTTTGGCGCAAGCTTCTGCGATATGACCCAGGGTGTCAGCCCCGACGTCACCAAAACGTTCTGCATCTTCTGTAGCGCCGATGCCGAATGAGTCCAGCACCATAATAAATGCACGTTTCATATGTTCTCCGTACTCAGTGCTTCAAATTTAAATGATCAGATCAGTATACCGTTATTCGCTGATACGGCGATAGACAGTTGGTGTGCTTTCCGGTGCTTTATCGGCAAGTTTAATTGCCGCTTTCACCGCTTTCGCCGCTTCCTGCCAGCTGTTTTCGTCTTTCGCGTGGATAACCGCCAGCGGACGCTGGCCGTCGACCTGCTCGCCCAGACGCGCCATATCAGTAAAGCCGACGCTGTAATCGATGGTGTCAGATGCCTGACGGCGACCGCCGCCCATTGCAACCACTGCCATTCCCAGCGCGCGGGTATCCATTTCACTGACAAAACCTTCGGTATCAGCATAGACTGCTTTCGTCAGCATCGCTGTCGGCAGATACTTCGCGTAGTTCTCAACGAA
Organism: Escherichia sp. HH41S; assembly: GCF_009820115.1. NCBI lineage: Bacteria > Pseudomonadati > Pseudomonadota > Gammaproteobacteria > Enterobacterales > Enterobacteriaceae > Escherichia > Escherichia sp. HH41S. The sequence goes on along the minus strand of NZ_VNXE01000061.1, from coordinate 243,837 downwards.
GTCGGTCGGGCCTTTTTGTGCCGCTACCATACGGCCAAAGACTTCTGCCGCTTTACCGTTGTCCAGTACCGCCTGCAATTTCGCGCGCGCTTCGGCGTCATCTTTCGCCAGTTTGCCGGAGGTAAGCATCTCCACGCACAGTGCCATCGTGACATCAAACAGACGCGGATTACGATACTCACCAGTCAGGAACTGCACCGCTTCACGAACTTCAACCGCGTTACCTGCACTGGAGGCCAGCACCTGATTCATATCGGTGAGCAGCGCGGTGGTGCGCACGCCAGCACCGTTAGCCACGCCAACAATCGCTTCGGCAAGGGCTTCAGAGAGTTCGTAGGTCGGCATAAACGCGCCGCTACCCACTTTCACGTCCATCACCAGCGCGTCCAGACCTTCCGCAAGTTTCTTCGCCAGGATCGAGGCAGTGATCAGCGGGATGGAATCCACGGTTGCGGTAATATCGCGGGTCGCGTAGAAACGTTTATCTGCCGGAGCCAGTGAGCTGGTCTGGCCGATAATCGCCACGCCGACGTCTTTAATAATTTCGCGGAAACGGTTGTCATCCGGGAAAATGTCGAAGCCAGGGATGGATTCCAGTTTGTCGAGCGTACCGCCAGTATGGCCGAGGCCGCGACCGGAGATCATCGGAATATAGCCGCCGCAGGCTGCGACCATTGGCCCCAACATCAGCGAAGTCACATCGCCGACGCCGCCGGTCGAGTGTTTATCAACAATCGGGCCATTCAGATGCAGGCTTTTCCAGTCGAGAACGGTTCCTGAATCTCGCATCGCCATCGTCAGCGAGACACGCTCCGGCATTGTCATATCGTGGAAGAAAATGGTCATCGCGAGGGCGGCAATCTGCCCTTCGGAGATAGTGTTGTCGCGAATGCCGTTGATAAAGAAGCGAATTTCTTCATCGCTCAGCGCATGACCATCACGTTTTTTACGAATAATTTCTTGTGCGAGAAACAAGGTAACCTCCCGTGGAATAAGTTTGAAGGCGTTGTTGCCAGATGGCGGATGTTGTTATTGCCTGATGCGATGCTGACGCATCTTACAAGGCCTACACGGCACTCGACCCGTAGGCCGGATAAGGCGTTCGCGCCGCATCCGGCATCCACCCTCTGGCAAAAGGCAGCTTAGTAGCTGCTGGCGCTCTTACCGTCGCCGTGGCCCAGCGCTTTCAGCAAGCTTGCCAGCAGGCTGGAAGCACCAAAGCGGTAGTGACGCGCATCTGCCCAGTCAGCACCGAACAGTTCATCTGCAATCGCGAGATATTTCTGCGCATCTTCCGCAGTACGCACGCCGCCCGCAGGTTTGAAACCAACGGTTTTCTCTACGCCCATATCACGGATCACTTCCATCATGATGCGCGCGCTTTCCGGCGTCGCGTTCACTGCTACTTTACCGGTAGAGGTTTTGATGAAATCAGCACCCGCATTAATGGAGATTTCAGACGCTTTGCGGATTAGCGCTTCGTCTTTCAGTTCGCCGGTTTCGATGATCACTTTCAGCAGTACATTCGCTGCCGCGCAAGCCTCTTTACAGGCTTTCACCAGGTCAAAACCTACCTGCTCGTTACCCGCCATCAGCGCACGGTACGGGAACACCACATCAACTTCATCGGCACCGTAGGCGATTGCCGCGCGGGTTTCGGCCAGCGCGATTTCGATATCGTCGTTACCGTGTGGGAAGTTGGTTACCGTAGCGATACGGATTTCCGGGGTACCCTGCTCTTTCAGCGTTTTGCGAGCAATCGGGATAAAGCGAGGATAGATACAGATAGCGGCGGTATTACCTACCGGAGTTTTGGCCTGATGACACAGGGCGATCACTTTCTCGTCGGTATCGTCGTCATTCAGGGTGGTCAGGTCCATCAATTTCAGTGCACGCAGGCTGCTTGCTTTCAGATCAGTCATTTCATTCTCCTGGCTTGTCGCCAATAAAATTCACCTTGCGAGTTTGTTAGTATTCTAACATCGACTCCGCAACACACTTCGATATACATCACAATTAAGGAAATCTACTTACAAAATTGCATTACTGTAATGCGATCTGGTTCAAATAATTCACTTTCAAATGAATGCGTCAGTGGTGGCAAACGCATCAGGATCAAAGTGAACATCACGAAACTTCTTACAATGGCGCATCACCTTCGGCATAAAAAGGAACAGAAGATGCCCACTTCTCATGAAAATGCACTGCAACAACGTTGCCAGCAAATTGTCACCAGCCCGGTACTTAGCCCGGAGCAGAAACGCCATTTTCTGGCGCTGGAAGCAGAAAACAATCTGCCTTACCCACAGCTTCCTGCCGAAGCCCGCCGCGCGCTGGATGAAGGTGTAATCTGCGATATGTTTGAAGGTCATGCGCCGTATAAACCGCGCTATGTCTTACCCGATTACGCCCGTTTTTTGGCCAACGGTTCCGAATGGCTGGAGCTGGAAGGCGCAAAAGATCTTGATGACGCACTCTCTCTGCTGACCATTCTTTACCACCACGTTCCTTCGGTCACATCGATGCCGGTCTACCTGGGGCAACTGGATGCGTTGTTGCAACCGTATGTTAGAATTCTAACACAAGACGAGATCGATATTCGAATAAAACGTTTCTGGCGTTACCTCGACAGAACCCTGCCAGACGCCTTTATGCACGCCAATATTGGCCCATCTGATTCACCCATTACCCGTGCGATTTTACGCGCAGACGCAGAGCTGAAGCAGGTTTCACCGAACCTGACTTTTATCTACGATCCTGAAATCACCCCTGATGACCTGCTGCTGGAAGTGGCGAAAAACATCTGTGAATGTAGCAAACCGCACATCGCCAACGGTCCCGTGCATGATAAAATTTTCACAAAAGGGAGCTACGGGATTGTGAGCTGTTACAACTCACTGCCGTTAGCGGGTGGTGGCAGCACGCTGGTACGCCTCAACCTGAAAGCCATTGCCGAGCGCAGTGAATCGCTGGATGACTTCTTTACGCGCACTCTACCGCACTACTGCCAACAGCAGATCGCCATCATCGATGCGCGGTGTGAATTCCTCTATCAACAATCACACTTCTTTGAGAATAGCTTCCTGGTGAAAGAAGGGCTGATTAACCCTGAACGTTTTGTGCCAATGTTTGGCATGTATGGGCTGGCGGAAGCGGTTAACTTGCTGTGTGAAAAAGAAGGAGTTGCCGCGCGTTACGGTAAAGAAGCCGCCGCAAATGAAGTGAGTTATCGCATTAGCGCGCAACTGGCGGAGTTTGTCGCCAATACCCCCGTGAAATATGGCTGGCAAAAACGCGCCATGTTACACGCACAGTCGGGGATAAGTTCCGATATCGGCACCACGCCGGGCGCGCGTTTGCCGTATGGCGATGAGCCAGATCCGATCACCCATCTGCAAACTGTCGCCCCGCATCATGCTTATTATTATTCCGGCATCAGCGACATTTTGACGCTCGACGAAACCATCAAACGTAATCCGCAGGCGCTGGTACAGCTTTGCCTCGGTGCCTTTAAAGCCGGAATGCGTGAATTTACCGCCAATGTCAGCGGTAACGATCTGGTTCGCGTTACCGGTTATATGGTGCGTTTGTCGGATTTAGAAAAATATCGTGCCGAAGGTTCACGTACCAATACCACCTGGCTGGGAGAAGAAGCCGCACGCAACACTCGTATTCTGGAACGCCAGCCGCGCGTTATAAGCCATGAACAGCAGATGCGCTTTAGTCAGTAAGATTATCCCCTTCTCCTGCGTTGACGGGCCAGGTAGTCGTCTGGCTCTGTTTTTACAGGGCTGTAATCTGCGCTGCAAAAACTGTCACAATCCGTGGACAATGGGGCGCTGTAATGATTGCGGGGAGTGCGTGCCACAGTGTCCGCATCAGGCGTTGCAGATTGTTAACAGCAAAGTAGTGTGGAACGCAGCCGTCTGCGAGCAGTGTGATACCTGCCTGAAGATGTGTCCACAACACGCTACGCCGATGGCGCAATCCATGAACGTGGACGAGGTGCTTAGTCACGTCCGCAAAGCGGTGCTGTTTATTGAAGGGATAACGGTAAGCGGCGGCGAAGCCACGACCCAGTTACCGTTTGTGGTGGCGCTGTTTACTGCTATCAAAAATGATCCACAACTGTGTCATCTCACCTGTCTGGTGGACAGTAACGGCATGTTGAGCGAAACCGGCTGGGAAAAATTACTCCCGGTGTGCGACGGCGCGATGCTCGATCTCAAAGCGTGGGGAAGCGAATGTCATCAACAGCTAACCGGACGCGATAATCAGCAGATCAAGCGCAGCATTAGTCTGCTTGCCGAGCGCGGCAAACTGGCAGAACTGCGTTTGCTGGTAATCCCAGGCCATGTGGATTATTTGCAGCATATCGATGAGCTGGCGGCGTTTATCAAGGGACTTGGCGATGTTCCGGTACGCCTGAACGCGTTTCATGCTCACGGCGTGTATGGCGAGGCGCAAAGCTGGGCGAGCGCCACGCCGCAAGACGTTGAGCAATTAGCTGATGCGTTACGGGAGCGCGGGGTAAGCCGGTTGATATTTCCGGCGCTGTATTTGTGACATGCCGGATGCGGCCTACGGTTCGGCACAGACTTGTAGGCATGATAAGACGCGTCAGCGTCGCATCAGGCATTGTGCGTCGACTGCCGGATGCGGTGTGAACGCCTTATCCGGCTTACGAAGGGCAGACTACCCACGAACGTTAAACACCGCATACGTGTTATTAAGCAACACTTCGGCAATCTCATCCGCGGGTTCCGGGCGTAACTCGCACAGCACGGCAAACACACGGGCGGCCTGTTCAGGGCGATTAGGCTGCCCCTGAAAACCATTGAGCGGCATATCTGGTGCGTCGGTCTCCAGCAACAACGATGCCAGCGGCAGCTTTGCGATGACATCGCGGGTTTTACTGGCGCGTGGATAGGTGATAGTACCGCCTACGCCAATTTTGTAGCCCAGCTGCACAAACCGTTCGGCCTGTTGCAGGCTGCCAGAAAAACCATGAACCACACCAGTGCGTGGCAAATTTTGGCGTTTAAGATGCATCGCCAGTTTGTCGTGCGTGCGCCGTGAATGAAGGATCACCGGCAGATCGTAGCGTTTCGCCAGTTTCAGTTGTTCATCAAGCAACCACTGCTGCCTCTCAAATTGCGGATCGTCACCAAAGAGATCCAGGCCGATCTCCCCCACCGCCACCACCTTCGTCGGACGTCTTCCCAACGCCTGCTGTAACTGATCCAGCGATGCATCGTTATGTTTTTCCAACATCCCCGGATGCAACCCTAAAGCGGCATACAGCGGTTGATAATTTTCCGCTAACGCCTGCACGCGGGCAAAATTTGCCGCCTCGGTGGCCGGAACAATGATCTTGCCTACGCCCGCTTGTGCCGCGCGTTGCAGGCTGGCCTCTTCATCGCCACTAAACGGCGGGAAATCAAAATGGCAGTGGGTGTCGATAAAACGGCAAATCAAGCCAAATCCTCATTGTTAAATGTCGGGTCGTTCGCCTGTGGAGCGTCTATCACCTCGGTAACCAGCGTATCGTTAGCGACGGGTGCAGGCGGAATAACGATCGACTCCGGCGTCACCACCGGCACCAGATGGCGGCTCAGCGGCGCTTTTTCAGTCAATAACTTACCGACCGTTGCCAGAAAATAACGCCCGCATAAACGCCCAAGCTTATAGTCTTCACGCAGCGCCGGAATCCGACTGCCGAGCGCGATACTATGTAATGGCTTCGGCGGATAAATTTCGAATATCCTCAACTGGCCCGGTGGTTTCTCAATAAATTGCTGAATCTCACGATAGCTGGTTTCATGATGCTGCACCAGATTGACCAGCGGCTGCAGGCTACTGTCACCCAGCCAGCGTTCCATGCGTTTGAACCACTGCGGCGTGTAGTACATTTGTGACGGCACAGTGCGGATGACGACTAACGTTTTTGCGCCCTGCCTTGCTGCCTCTTTAACCGGGATCGCATCACTGATCCCGCCATCCTGGTAATTAATGCCTTCCAGCGACACTCCGGTACGATAAAAGCCCGGTATCGCACTGGAGGCGCGAATCACATCCAGCCAGTTCTGTTTGTTTGGCAAAAAGTAATTCGGCGCATAGTCATCCTGACGACAAGCGCACATATAAAACGATTTGCCGCTGTCAAATAGCCGCGCTGCGGTGTCCATTTGCAACGGCATCTGGCTTGCGGTGGCCTCCACCAGCCAGTCGAGATCGATAAGATTTCCTCCACGGACAAAGCGCAATGGATCGAAAAATTCGCGTTTTGTGGTGTAACGCATGATGACTTTGCGCGCGTAACCGGGCTGATTGCAGATATACGCCGAGAGGTTCTGCGCTCCGGCAGATGTGCCAAGATAAAGATCGAAAGGATTAAACTGCGCGCGCATAAACTCATCCAGCACGCCAGCTGTGAAAATTCCACGCTGTCCGCCGCCTTCGCACACCAGAGCAATCCGTCCAGGCTGGAACGGCCTTAGCGATAACGGCGCAATATTACCAAGCGTTACAGGTATTCGCTGCCCCACCTCTGCCTTCCTGTTTTTGTTGTGAAAGAATGACAAAGTAACGCAATTTATTATTCGCTAAAACCGCAAAAGCCAGTCCGTTGGACTGGCTTTGGATAAAATTTTCTTAATGGTCTGAAATCTAGGGTCGTTTTCGGCCCATGAACAAACTCACCAGGAACAGAATAATCCCGACGACAAAGACAATTTTAGCTGCGCCCGCAGCGGTACCGGCCAGACCACCAAACCCAAGTGCGGCGGCGATTAACGCGATAACCAGAAATATGATGCCCCAACGAAACATAAGCGTCTCCTTTACCATAGTTAATGTCACCGCTTGATATGAGCGTGAAAATCACTCAATGCGATATTTTTAGTGTGGTGCACATCGCGCCTCCCGACAAAGTTCGGGAGGACGAATTACGACGAATTACTTAGTTTTCAGATCATTTTTAACGCTTTTCACACCATCTACCGCTTTGGCGATACTTTCAGCACGGTCGCTCTGTGCCTGAGAATCTACGGTACCGGAGAGCTGGACCACGCCATCGGTGGTTTCAACTTTCACTTTACGTGAAGGGACGATATCGTCCGCCAGCAGCTTGGCTTTGATTTCACTGGTGGTGGCGGTGTCACCCGCGTAGCCCTTCACAGAACCTTCTTTAGCGTCGCGAGCGTGCAGTTTGTCGCTGACAGAGGTCACGCCTTCAACGCCTTTCGCCACTTTCACTGCCTCTTCGGCTTGGGCCTGGCTTTCAACGAAACCGCTCAGAGTCACGGCTTTTTGATCGGTTTTGACAGAGATATCGGTGCTCTTGATGTTGTCATGATCCACCAGGGCCGCCTTCACTTTCGCGGTGATGGCGCTGTCATCCATGAAATTACCGACTTTATTCATAGAGCTATCGACTTTTTGCCCTGCGCTTTCATTGGTAGTCTGCGCGTTGTTTTCTGCGTAGGCAGAGCCGGTCGCGACGGCAGAGGTCAACATTACAGCCAGCAGAGTTTTCGAAATCTTCAGTCTTGTCATAGTCATCGATTTATTCCTGTATGTTTGCTCGTAATTTGAGCCTGGCAACACGAGGTTGCATTGCTGAATAGGGAGAGACTTCACCCTCTACAGAAGTCAATGGTCTCCATCACAAAATCGATGGGTGATGAATAACGACCATTACAGCCTCTGAATCAGTTATTAATATCGGTAGAATGACAATCGACGGCTTTAGATACTGATATCTACGCATTGAACGGTATTTAACGCCGTCAGAAATGTCATTACTTTGTTAAATATAGATCACAATTTTGAAACCGCTCGGGATATCCCCTAAAACATAAGCAAAAGTGAATGTTTTAAGAACATTCCGTAAGCGGCTAATAAGGAAGGGAAATTGACAGGGCGCAGCGGCTGCCGCACCCTGGAGGCAAGAATTAATGCTCGCGAGTCTGGTGGAACTGAATGTCCGGATAACGTTCCTGCGCCAGGCGCAGGTTGACCATGCTGGTAGCGATGTAAGCGAGGTTATCGCCGCCATCAAGCGCCAGTTGGCTTTCGTTCTTACGCTTGAACTCTTCGAATTTCTTCGCGTCCGCACATTCTACCCAGCGTGCAGTGGCAACGTTGACTGACTCATACACTGCTTCAACGTTGTATTCGCTCTTCAGGCGCGCTACCACCACATCAAACTGCAGCACACCAACCGCACCAACGATCAGGTCGTTGTTGGAGATCGGACGGAACACCTGCACCGCGCCCTCTTCGGAAAGCTGTACCAGCCCTTTGAGCAGCTGTTTTTGCTTCAGCGGATCTTTCAGGCGGATACGACGGAACAGTTCCGGCGCAAAGTTCGGGATACCGGTGAACTTCATCATCTCACCCTGGGTAAAGGTGTCGCCGATCTGAATAGTGCCGTGGTTGTGCAGACCAAGGATGTCGCCCGGATACGCTTCTTCAACATGCGAACGGTCGCCCGCCATAAAGGTCAGCGCGTCGGAGATCACCACATCTTTCGCGGTGCGCACCTGGCGCAGCTTCATACCTTTTTCATATTTACCAGATACCACACGCATAAACGCCACGCGGTCGCGGTGTTTCGGGTCCATGTTGGCCTGAATTTTAAATACGAAGCCGGTAAATTTATCTTCGCTCGCCTCTACGGTACGGGTATCAGTCTGACGCGGCATCGGCGCAGGTGCCCACTCTACCAGGCCATCCAGCATATGATCGACGCCGAAGTTACCCAGCGCAGTACCAAAAAACACTGGAGTGATTTCGCCCGCAAGGAACAATTCTTTGTCGAACTCGTTAGACGCGCCTTTCACCAGTTCCAGTTCGTCACGCAGCTGCTGTGCCAGATCTTCACCAACCGCAGCATCGAGATCCGGGTTATTCAGCCCTTTAACAATGCGGACTTCCTGAATGGTGCGCCCTTTACCGCTCTGATAGAGATAGGTTTCATCTTTATAAAGGTGGTAAACGCCTTTAAACAGCTTGCCGCAGCCAATCGGCCAGGTGATCGGTGCACAGCCGATTTTCAGCTCGTTCTCAACTTCATCGAGCAGCTCCATCGGGTCGCGGATATCACGGTCAAGTTTGTTCATAAAGGTGAGGATCGGCGTATCGCGCAGACGGGTAACTTCCATCAGTTTACGGGTACGATCTTCAACACCTTTTGCGGCGTCGATAACCATCAGGCAGCAGTCCACCGCCGTCAGGGTACGATAGGTATCTTCCGAGAAGTCTTCGTGCCCGGGGGTGTCGAGCAGGTTAACCAGGCAGTCGTGATACGGAAACTGCATCACAGAGGTGGTAATGGAGATCCCACGCTGCTTTTCCATCTCCATCCAGTCCGACTTAGCGTGCTGGTTGGAACCACGGCCTTTTACTGTACCGGCGGTCTGAATGGCCTGTCCGAACAGCAGCACCTTCTCGGTGATGGTCGTTTTACCGGCGTCCGGGTGAGAAATAATGGCAAAAGTGCGGCGCTTCGCCACCTCTTGCAAATAAGGAGACAACGTCATAATTCTTTCTTCTTGAGTAAGCGGCATCGCGCCGCGCTTGTTGAAAACGAAAAATTGCGGCTATTTTACCCATCAACGGGGGGGAGGCAATCAGTGTTTACACAGGAGCTGCTCCAGTTCGTGCAACGAAGAAACGGTCCAGGTAGGCGCGATGCCTTCTGGTTGCTCGCGATTGTGAGCATTCAGCCAGCAGGTCGCAAGCCCGGCGTTGATGCCACCGAGAATATCGGACTCGGCAGTGTCGCCAACCATCAGCACGCGTGAACGGTCAGGATTGCCCGCCTGTTCCAGCGCATAATCGAAAATTTTCTTATTCGGTTTGGCTACGCCAACTTCTTCGGAAATCACCAACAAATCGAAATAATCACGCAGGCCCGTGCGTTCCAGACGCACTTGCTGCAAGGCGCTAAAGCCGTTGGTGATGATGCCGATTTTGGCGTTGCCGCGAATGGCATTAAGCAGGGAAACCGCGCCCGGCAGCGGCGTGCAAATTTCCGCCATCGCATTAATGAAGGCCTCGTTGAGTTTACCTGGCTCGACGTTCAGCCGTTCGGCCCAGCTCTCAAAACGCCCGTGCTGAAGCTGTAATGAAGTGATCGCGCCGTTTTGATAATCCACCCACAGTGGCTTGTTAACGGCCTGATAGTCCTGAAAATCTTCAGCGGTAAAGGTGACGCTGTAATCAAGAAACATCCGCTGCAGGCCGGTGAATGAGTCAAAGGTAAACAGCGTTTCATCGGCATCAAAGAAAATCCAGTCCCACTTCATTATTCCACCTTGTCTTACATACTGATTGGCAACGCCATGATGATGGCGTCTTCGCGACCGTCCTTGGTGGGGTAGTAATTGCGGCGAATCGTCGCCTCGTTAAAGCCTAAACTTTCGTACAGGGCAATGGCGGCAGCGTTTGAGGCACGGACTTCCAGCCATAACGTCGCCACACCGCGTTTTTCCAGTTCGTCGATCAGATGTTCCAGCAGCGCCCTTCCCAGTCCCTGACGCTGATAGTCAGGATCGACCGCAATATTGAACAATGTAGCTTCATCCAGCACCACTTGCGTAATCGCAAACGCCGCCATTTTGCCGTTTTGCGTTAACTGAAAGTTGAGATAACGCTCGCCCTGATTACTGGCAAAGGTTTTTTCACTCCACGGAAAGGCGTGGGCGCGTTGTTCAATGTGGAAAGCCGCTGGTAAATCAGTCGTTTCGAGGGAAGAAATCGTGTTCATATGTGCAAATTTGTTGCCATAACGCGGCGCGTGCCGTTGGGTTTGCCCGTAATTCGGTGAGCGCCGGTGATGCCACCTGAGCGCCTTCCAGTGATAGCGGTTCGTCAGTACCCAACCGCCAGCTGTTGCAGCGACTGCCTTGCGGCAGCATCGCGATTTTTTCTGGCGTCAGTTGCAGCACTTGATCGGGGCTGACGGTTAATGCACGCAGAACATCGCTCACCAGAGGATCGGTCAGGGCGGGAAGATCGTTTGCCACCATCACCAGACGGACGTGTGCCGGGATCGCAATGGCAATCTCCCCCTGCAACGCGCCAGGGCGACGCAGCGACCACTGGGTAATGCCCAGCTGCTGTAACTGCCAGTCTCGTCGGGATGTCATAGCGAATCGCTCCTGTTGTCAGGGGCGCAAATATAGCAAATTCGTCGATACCGCGCCAACATATGGCTATAATCGCCGCCAGTATCAATTGAGGAGCATTCCATGTCTGCATTTACCCCGGCAAGTGAAGTCTTGCTGCGTCACAGTGATGATTTCGAACAAAGCCGTATTCTTTTTGCCGGAGACTTACAGGATGACCTGCCCGCGCGTTTAGATACCGCGGCCAGCCGTGCTCATACCCAGCAATTCCACCACTGGCAGGTGTTAAGCCGCCAGATGGGGGATAACGCCCGTTTTAGTCTGGTCGCCACGGCGGATGACGTCGCAGATTGCGATACGCTGATTTACTACTGGCCGAAGAACAAACCGGAAGCCCAGTTCCAGTTGATGAATTTACTTTCTCTGCTGCCGGTGGGAACGGATATTTTTGTTGTTGGCGAGAACCGCAGCGGCGTGCGCAGCGCCGAGCAGATGCTGGCAGATTATGCGCCGTTGAATAAAGTCGACAGCGCCCGTCGCTGTGGCCTCTATTTTGGTCGTCTGGAAAAACAGCCGGTATTTGATGCCGATAAATTCTGGGGCGAATATAACGTCGATGGCCTGACGGTCAAAACGCTGCCGGGCGTGTTTAGCCGCGACGGTCTGGATGTCGGTAGCCAGTTGCTGCTTTCGACGTTAACCCCGCACACGAAAGGTAAAGTGCTGGATGTCGGCTGCGGTGCAGGCGTTCTTTCAGTTGCCTTTGCACGCCACTCACCGAAGATTCGTCTCACGTTGTGCGATGTTTCTGCGCCAGCAGTTGAAGCCAGCCGTGCAACACTTGCGGCCAACGGTATTGAAGGTGAAGTCTTTGCCAGCAACGTCTTTTCTGAGGTGAAAGGTCGTTTTGATATGATCATCTCCAATCCGCCGTTCCACGATGGGATGCAAACCAGTCTGGATGCAGCACAAACGCTGATTCGCGGCGCGGTGCGTCATCTTAACAGCGGCGGCGAGCTGAGAATTGTGGCGAACGCCTTCCTGCCTTACCCGGACGTGCTGGATGAGACATTTGGCTTCCACGAAGTGATCGCGCAAACCGGGCGCTTCAAGGTGTATCGCGCCATTATGACCCGCCAGGCGAAGAAAGGTTAAGTATCTGGTACCTGTCGCCGCATGCCGTGTCGGATGCGGCGTGCTCGCCTTATACAACCTACAAAACCTGCAAGTTAGCCCTTCGTAGGCCAGATAAGACGCGCCCGCGTCGCATCTGGCATCTGCACCCAAATACCGTGTCGGATGCGGCGTGAACGCCTTATCCGACCTACAAAACCTGCACGTTAGTTTCCTGATGGACATTTTTCCAGCAATCACACATCTGGCGATAATTAACTATTGACGAAAAGCTGAAAACCACTAGAATGCGCCTCCGTGGTAGCAATTCTTTTTAAGAATTGATGGTATGCGAAGGTGGCGGAATTGGTAGACGCGCTAGCTTCAGGTGTTAGTGTCCTTACGGACGTGGGGGTTCAAGTCCCCCCCCTCGCACCAAAAACCACGTTGATATTGCTCGCACTGGGCGAAGGTGGCGGAATTGGTAGACGCGCTAGCTTCAGGTGTTAGTGTTCTTACGGACGTGGGGGTTCAAGTCCCCCCCCTCGCACCAAACGAGGCGATATCAAAAAAAGTAAGATGACTGTGCGAAGGTGGCGGAATTGGTAGACGCGCTAGCTTCAGGTGTTAGTGTCCTTACGGACGTGGGGGTTCAAGTCCCCCCCCTCGCACCAATTATCTTTACTTCCTTTCTTGTTTCTTCCTTGTTTTTTCATCCCTGATTCCAGTTCATTATCATCAGCATGACACCAGCAATAAGCGCCAGGCACGATGGTAGCAAAACGTAATGCCGTAACTGTTTGTGATACAACATTACCGGCGTCAACACCAATCCCATCAGAATAACAATCCGCCACTGATCCGGCGATAAATCCGCATACATCAGCCCTGCAATCAGCAATCCCGGCAGCAACACTCCCCAACCACTGCCCAGCATACGTTGCAACATGGTTTCATCTCTTTCATTGATAATGATAACTAATATCATATGATAATTTTTATCATTTGCAAGCCAGAGAAATCCCTTGCTATCGGGTAAACCTATCGTTAGGATTAGCAATCATTATCATTTAGATTACTATCACGATTATGGCCTATCGTTCCGCACCGCTCTATGAAGATGTTATCTGGCGAACGCATCTCCAGCCGCAGGATCCTGGACTTGCAGAAGCAGTACGGTCGACGATCGCAGAAAATCGTGAACATTTGCTGGAGTTTATCCGCCTGGATGAACCCGCCCCATTTAGTGCCCTGACGCTGGCGCAATGGTCATCACCGAATGCGTTAAGTTCTCTGTTAGCTGTTTATTCCGATCATATCTACCGCAATCAACCAACGATGATCCGCGAGAATAAGCCGCTGATCTCCCTGTGGGCGCAATGGTACATCGGCCTGATGGTGCCGCCATTAATGCTGGCCCTGTTAACGCAGGAAAAAGCATTAGATGTGTCGCCGGAACATTTCCACGTTGAGTTTCACGAAACCGGACGCGCCGCCTGTTTCTGGGTCGATGTGTATGAAGATAAAAACGCAACACCACATTCACCGCAGCAGCGAATGGAAACGTTAATTAGCAAGGCGCTTGTTCCGGTTGTGCAAGCATTAGAAGCGACTGGAGAAATTAACGGTAAACTTATCTGGAGTAATACCGGTTATTTGATCAACTGGTACCTCACTGAGATGAAGCAGCTGCTCGGCGAGGCGACGGTTGAATCGCTGCGCCATGCCCTCTTTTTTGAGAAAACGCTCACTACCGGTGAAGATAATCCACTCTGGCGTACCGTGGTGCTGCGCGACGGCCTGCTGGTGCGCCGCACTTGCTGCCAGCGTTATCGCTTGCCGGATGTGCAGCAATGTGGTGACTGTACGCTGAAATAGAAAAATTTGCCGGGGAAGTAAACCCGGCATTAAGCGTATTAATAGGGGTGCAACACGTTACTTGCTTCGCAATGACGCATACATAACAGAATGTCTGCGGCCTCCAACAACCCTGCATCAGAACTGACGCCCAGTTTCGACATTACATTAAATTTATGCGCGCGGATCGTTTTGATATTGCGTTTAAGCTGCTCGGCAATTTGTGTCATTGAGTAGCCACGCGACATAAAGCGCAATATTTCTCTCTCCGTCGGGCTTAGCGTCCGGCTTTGGTTAATGTACCACTGATTGTTCAATCGGTCGGTCGCCTGACGCACACCATTTAATGACAAAAAGAGTTCCTGATGAAAAATCTCCAGCGTCGACGCTTTACTTAATACACCGTCCAGCGGTGATGGCGACAATGAACCAATCAGCCGAGCTTCAATATCATCATCCGCAATAACTAAACGTCGGGTACGCGGAAACTTAATCGCCAGTTCAGTCAGGCAAGATAATCCCTCTCTGCGTTTACTTCTCATGGCAGAAAAAGAAAAAATGACCGCCGCAAACGAGATCCGCGACATGGCATCCTGAAATGACTCCTGACTGGTATAGATATGGAGCTTATAAGGGTTACCTGCAAACTTTCTGAATAAACTCTCAATACCGATACTGCTCATGACGCATTTTTCTATGAGTGCGACATTTCTCTTCTTAATTCGGCTGTGTTCCATTCTGCGGCATCTCCATAAACAGAAGGCAAGTTAAGTTCTCTTGCACCCTGCGCGCTATTTATCCATGCATACATTTCAGCGTTGCTGTGAATTGCCAGTCGACGCATCGCACTGTTTTTTTGGGCGCTGATAGTTTTATTACTTTTCTTAAGCAATGAAGCTATCTGGTTGATGCCCCATCCTTTACCTAATAGCCGCAGTACTTTACGCTCTGAAAGAGTGAGAATGACGGAGCGATAGCTAAAATCATGCGTTTCAGTCATTGCCGGAGAGGTCAGCATGGCGCTGATACGCTCTGCGTGCGTATTGCCAGAACGCACGGTCTTAACCAGATTCTCAATGGGTTCAACATCAGACAATAATGTCGCCGTAGGGCACATGAGAAGTTCTACTGCCTGGGAATACCAGGAGCGTGACACCATGAAAACCCAGTGAATTTCCCGATATTGTGAGATTAAAGAATAATAATGCTCACAAACAGAACGAGGATCTTCACTTTCACCGGCTAAATCTGCAATAACTAATCCGGAACGACGTAATTGTAATAAGGTAAGGTCCTCCGCAGAGGCGCTGGATATTATTTCATATTCAGGGAAGTGAGTCCTCATGACCTCTTTTAACCCTGCTTGCATAACAGGTATTTTACTGATAACAATTCCATTTTTGCAGCATCCTGGCAACATATTTCCTCCACATCCACTGTCTAAAAATCATGATGGTTTATTCAGGATATTCATTCCTTAAATGTTCCCAGCAAATTAATAGATTAAGCGAATAAATTATCCTTTGCATTCACTTTCATATCAGCATACTCCTGCTGCACAATAACTCCACTGCATGTGTCAGAAGGTTAGCATCAAATGATAACCTGGTGAAATAGCCTGGAGACATTTAAAATATCTACATTAAGTTGTTAGAAATACTTAATGAAAAACAGAATCCTCATTCATTTAATTTATAATTAACTGATATCCCTTCCCGCAGGATGCAAAATCACACAATCAATATTTATTCAATAAAATCTGATAGTTTTAACTTGTTAAAATTAAAAAACGCGCCCAGTTATCTTTTATCCTGATTCGTAAGGGCTAAACAATAAATTCATTATAGTGATAATATTCATGCGATAATTTGTTTGCGGCGAGAGATAATTCGCTTTTTAACACCGAGCTTCTCCCGATAACCAGGATTAATCAGCGCAATTTTGATCTTAACCTGCCGCAAAACAACCGCGCTTCATGATACAAATGGATTCTCATTATCTGAACAATACGCAGCACGTCTATGACAAAGGGCGAGTTATGCAAACTGAGCAACAGCGAGCCGTAACACGGCTTTGTATCCAGTGCGGATTATTTCTTTTGCAACATGGTGCGGAAAGCGCGTTGGTTGATGAACTTTCCTCACGACTGGGTCGGGCGTTGGGAATGGATAGCGTCGAAAGTTCTATCTCTTCGAACGCCATCGTGCTGACAACCATTAAAGATGGGCAATGCCTGACATCGACACGTAAAAATCACGATCGCGGCATTAATATGCATGTGGTGACTGAAGTCCAGCACATTGTGATTCTGGCGGAGCATCATCTGCTGGATTACAAAGGCGTAGAGAAAAGATTTAGCCAAATTCGGCCATTACGTTACCCGCGATGGCTGGTAGCCTTGATGGTCGGCCTTTCTTGCGCCTGTTTCTGTAAACTCAATAACGGTGGCTGGGACGGTGCCGTCATCACCTTCTTTGCCAGTACGGCCGCGATGTATATCCGCCAGCTGCTGGCACAACGTCATCTTCATCCACAGATCAACTTTTGCCTCACCGCTTTCGCCGCCACCACCATTTCCGGTTTGCTTTTGCAACTTCCCACTTTCAGTAATACCCCCACCATTGCGATGGCCGCCAGCGTTCTCTTGCTGGTGCCGGGCTTTCCGTTGATTAATGCCGTCGCCGATATGTTTAAAGGCCACATCAATACCGGACTGGCACGCTGGGCGATCGCAAGTCTGCTGACACTGGCTACCTGCGTCGGCGTGGTGATGGCACTGACAATTTGGGGGCTACGCGGATGGGTGTGATCGAATTTCTGTTAGCGTTGGCGCAGGATATGATCCTCGCCGCCATTCCAGCGGTCGGCTTTGCGATGGTGTTCAACGTTCCCGTTCGGGCGTTACGCTGGTGTGCGCTGCTTGGTGCGATAGGTCATGGTTCCCGAATGATCTTAATGACCAGCGGGCTGAATATTGAATGGTCAACCTTTATGGCCTCTATGCTGGTCGGCACCATTGGTATTCAATGGTCGCGCTGGTATCTGGCACATCCGAAAGTGTTTACCGTGGCGGCTGTTATCCCCATGTTTCCGGGCATCTCTGCTTATACTGCAATGATTTCGGCGGTAAAAATCAGCCAGCTAGGTTACAGCGAACCGTTGATGATTACCCTGTTAACCAACTTTCTTACAGCTTCATCGATTGTTGGTGCATTATCCATCGGCCTTTCCATTCCTGGATTATGGTTGTACCGCAAACGCCCTCGCGTATAAAATTGCCTCACTTAAAGCACGCGGATGAGAGACAGCCTCCTCTCCTCCGTGTGTTACTATAAAAGTTATCTCCCTTCTCGTTCATCGTTCCATATTTGAGAAACAGTATGTCTTCCAGAGTTTTGACCCCGGACGTCGTTGGTATTGACGCCCTGGTACACGATCACCAAACCGTTCTGGCAAAAGCTGAAGGCGGTGTGGTTGCCGTATTTGCTAACAATGCCCCGGCGTTTTATGCCGTCACGCCTGCGCGCCTGGCTGAACTGCTGGCGCTGGAAGAAAAGCTGGCGCGTCCAGGAAGCGATGTCGCTCTGGACGATCAACTCTATCAGGAACCGCAAGCCGCTCCCGTTGCTGTACCCATGGGGAAATTCGCCATGTATCCGGACTGGCAACCCGATGCCGACTTTATCCGCCTGGCGGCGCTATGGGGCGTGGCGCTAAAAGAGCCGGTGACCACCGAAGAACTGGCCTCATTCATTGCCTACTGGCAGGCGGAAGGTAAAGTCTTTCACCATGTACAGTGGCAACAAAAACTGGCGCGCAGCCTGCAAATCGGCCGTGCCAGCAACGGCGGACTGCCGAAACGAGATGTGAATACGGTCAGCGAACCTGACAGCCAAATTCCACCAGGATTCAGAGGGTAACGATGAAAAACGTTGGCGACCTGATGCAACGCCTGCAAAAAATGATGCCTGCCCATATCAAACCTGCGTTTAAAACGGGTGAAGAACTACTGGCCTGGCAGAAAGAACAAGGGGCGATCCGCTCCGCCGCTCTCGAACGTGAAAATCGGGCGATGAAAATGCAGCGCACCTTTAACCGCTCCGGTATTCGTCCACTGCATCAGAACTGCTCCTTTGAGAACTATCGCGTTGAGTGTGAAGGGCAGATGAATGCGTTAAGCAAAGCACGCCAGTATGTCGAAGAGTTTGACGGCAACATCGCCAGCTTCATCTTTTCTGGCAAGCCAGGAACCGGCAAAAACCATCTGGCGGCGGCAATCTGCAACGAGCTACTGCTACGCGGTAAATCCGTATTGATCATCACCGTGGCCGATATTATGTCGGCGATGAAAGATACCTTCAGGAATAGCGGTACCAGCGAAGAACAACTGCTTAACGATCTGAGCAACGTTGATCTGCTGGTGATCGATGAGATCGGTGTGCAGACCGAATCGAAATACGAAAAAGTGATCATCAACCAGATCGTCGATCGCCGCTCTTCTTCCAAACGCCCAACCGGGATGCTGACCAACAGTAATATGGAAGAGATGACCAAGTTGCTGGGCGAACGCGTGATGGATCGTATGCGCCTGGGTAACAGTTTGTGGGTGATCTTCAACTGGGATAGCTACCGTAGCCGAGTAACGGGTAAAGAGTATTAATCCCAATTTCTGGCGGTATACTGCGACACAATTCCACCTTGAGTAATGATGATGAAAACTATTAAACATCTTCTGTGCTGTGCCATTGCCGCCAGCGCATTAATTTCCACCGGGGTGCATGCTGCGTCCTGGAAAGATGCGCTCTCCAGCGCCGCCAGCGAACTTGGCAACCAAAACAGCACGACACAAGAAGGCGGTTGGTCGCTCGCTTCATTAACTAGCTTGCTTAGCAGCGGGAACCAGGCCTTAAGCGCAGATAACATGAACAATGCCGCAGGCATACTGCAATACTGCGCGAAGCAGAAGTTGGCTTCGGTAACCGATGCCGAAAACATCAAGAACCAGGTGCTGGAAAAGCTGGGCCTGAACAGTGAAGAGCAAAAAGAAGACACCAACTATCTGGATGGCATTCAGGGTTTGCTGAAAACCAAAGATGGTCAGCAACTCAATCTGGATAACATCGGAACGACTCCGCTGGCAGAAAAGGTGAAAACCAAGGCCTGTGATCTGGTGTTAAAGCAGGGGCTAAACTTCATTTCCTGATCCGCGAAACGCCGCGTTTTAGCTGTTACCCGGCTGACGCGGCTCTCTCCTGCCCTTTTCCCTGCTCCTGGACGGTTTTCCCCCTGTTACACGGGAAGCGACCGTAATCAAAAAAGTCTGTTTATAAACTAATTCCTAACAACATCGCATTTTTTTGACACTAGAATTGCAGCAATATGGCGACGCCATTACATTGTGCTTCTCAAAAAGCTTAAACGTTGGCTAAACGGCCCGGTTTAGTGAGGATCGCCCGTTGTCAGAACTACTCTCTTTCGCCCTTTTTCTCGCCTCTGTGCTCATTTACGCATGGAAAGCGGGACGTAACACCTGGTGGTTTGCAGCCACGTTAACGGTGCTGGGGCTATTTGTCGTTTTAAATATCACCCTGTTTGCCAGCGACTATTTTACTGGTGATGGTATTAACGACGCGGTTCTCTATACCTTAACCAACAGCCTGACCGGTGCTGGCGTCAGCAAATACATCCTGCCGGGTATCGGCATTGTGCTGGGGCTGACGGCGGTGTTCGGTGCTCTGGGCTGGATCCTGCGCCGTCGTCGTCATCATCCGCACCATTTTGGTTACAGCCTGCTGGCACTCTTACTGGCGCTGGGTTCAGTGGACGCCAGCCCGGCATTTCGTCAGATAACGGAACTGGTGAAATCCCAGTCACGCGACGGCGACCCGGACTTTGCGGCTTATTATAAAGAGCCGTCGAAAACTATCCCTGACCCGAAACTCAACCTGGTTTATATCTACGGCGAAAGTCTCGAGCGAACCTATTTTGATAACGAGGCTTTCCCGGATCTCACGCCTGAACTGGGCGCGTTGAAAAATGAAGGCCTGGATTTCAGCCACACGCAGCAGCTGCCAGGAACGGATTACACGATTGCGGGCATGGTGGCTTCTCAGTGCGGCATACCGCTGTTTGCCCCCTTTGAAGGCAACGCCTCCGCCTCTGTCTCCAGCTTCTTCCCGCAGAACATCTGTCTGGGCGATATCCTGAAAAACTCGGGTTATCAGAACTATTTCGTGCAGGGCGCGAATCTGCGTTTTGCCGGTAAAGATGTGTTCCTGAAATCGCACGGCTTCGACCACTTATACGGCTCAGAAGAGCTGAAAAACGTGGTGGCCGACCCACACTATCGCAACGACTGGGGATTCTACGACGATACCGTGCTGGATGAAGCGTGGAAAAAGTTTGAAGAGCTTTCCCGCTCTGGCCAGCGATTCTCACTGTTTACCCTGACGGTCGATACCCATCACCCGGATGGTTTTATCTCGCGCACCTGTAACCGCAAAAAATATGATTTTGACGGTAAGCCGAATCAGTCATTCAGTGCGGTAAGTTGCAGCCAGGAGAATATCGCGGCGTTTATCAACAAAATCAAAGCGTCACCGTGGTTTAAAGATACTGTTATCGTCGTCTCTTCTGACCATTTAGCGATGAACAACACGGCGTGGAAATACCTTAATAAACAGGATCGCAATAACCTGTTTTTTGTCATCCGTGGCGACAAGCCGCAGCAAGAGACGCTGGCGGTGAAGCGTAACACGATGGATAACGGCGCGACGGTGCTGGACATTCTCGGTGGCGATAACTATCTCGGACTTGGTCGTAGCAGTTTATCCGGGCAGTCGATGTCGGAAATCTTCCTCAATATCAAAGAGAAAACATTGGCGTGGAAGCCAGATATCATCCGCCTGTGGAAATTCCCTAAAGAGATGAAAGAGTTCACCATCGACCAGCAGAAAAACATGATTGCCTTCTCGGGTAGCCATTTCCGTTTGCCGCTGCTGTTGCGGGTTTCAGACAAGCGCGTAGAACCGCTGCCGGAAAGTGAATACTCAGCACCGCTGCGTTTCCAGCTGGCCGATTTTGCTCCACGCGACAATTTCGTCTGGGTTGACCGTTGCTATAAGATGGCACAACTCTGGGCTCCGGAACTGGCACTTTCCACCGACTGGTGTGTCTCGCAAGGGCAGCTTGGCGGTCAGCAAATTGTCCAGCATGTTGATAAAACAACATGGAAGGGCAAAACGGCATTTAAAGATACGGTCATCGACATGGCGCGTTACAAAGGCAATGTCGATACGCTGAAGATTGTTGATAACGATATTCGCTACAAAGCCGACAGTTTCATCTTTAACGTCGCCGGTGCGCCAGAAGAGGTGAAACAGTTTAGCGGGATTTCCCGTCCGGAGTCGTGGGGCCGCTGGTCCAACGCACAGTTGGGCGACGAAGTAAAAATCGAGTACAAGCATCCGCTGCCGAAGAAATTTGACCTGGTGATTACCGCCAAAGCATACGGCAATAACGCCAGCCGTCCTATTCCGGTACGCGTAGGCAATGAAGAACAAACCCTTGTGCTGGGCAATGAAGTAACCACCACCACGCTGCATTTCGATAACCCAACCGATGCTGACACGCTGGTGATTGTGCCACCTGAACCCGTCTCAACCAACGAAGGGAATATCCTCGGACACTCGCCGCGTAAGCTTGGTATCGGCATGGTGGAAATTAAAGTGGTGGAACGTGAAGGGTAATTCCTGACTGATTTGTAGGTCGCATAAGGTGCGACCTACACATCTTCTCCGGCTCACAACACATTATTAAGAAACAAAAAAAACAGCGCCCAACACTTCCCCGGACGCTGCATGGCAACTTTAATAATCTCGCCTTATAAGAAAGTAATTACACCCTTAATCAACTCACGGTTGTTAATCACATCGCGCTCATAGGTTTCTGCCAGCGTGGCGAACGGATAGCGATGGGTTAACATCATGTCGGCAGTGATTTTTCCTTCCGCCATCAGTCGACCGACTTTAGCGAAATCTTCCGGCGTGGCGTTGCGGCTGCCCATCATCGTCGTTTCTTTTTTATGGAATTCCGGATCGGAGAACTGCAACTCACCTTTAAACAGACCGACAAATACCACCGTGCCGCAGTGACGAATCAGATTTACGGTGTTATTCATCGCATGTTGATTACCTGTCGCGTCGATCACTTTCTGCGCCAGCGAACCACCAAACTGCGCCCGCAGCTGCGCGTCAAAATCTTCGGCTGACGGGTCCAGCACGGGCAACTCCAGACGCGTTGCCACATGTTCTCGGCGTGCCGGACTGGTATCCGCCACCACCACCTGTGCGCCATCAGCTTTAGCGATTGCCGCCGCGCCCAGACCGATTGGCCCCGCCCCGACCACCAGCACCTGCTCGCCGGGAGCAATGGCTGCACGACGCACCGCATGTGCGCTAATAGCGAAAGGTTCAATCAATGCTGCCGCCTGCGGGTCAATACCGTCTGCGGGCAAAATGTTCGCCACCGGCACGCTCAAATACTCACTAAAACCACCATCCTGATGCACGCCAATAACTGAAATTTTTTCACAGCAATTGGTGCGACCGCTTTTACATGCCGGGCATTGCTGACAGGCAACATAAGGGATCACAGCAACTTGCTGACCATTTTTAAGATCAGCAATATTTTTACCCAGCCCAACAATCTCCCCACATATTTCATGGCCTAAAACGCGTGGATAACTAAAAAATGGTTGATTTCCACCCCAGGCATGAATATCGGTACCGCAAATCCCGACAGACTTAATTTTTATTAATGCTTCATTGTCACCCGGAATAGGTATCTCGCGTTGTTTCCAGACTAATTCTTTCGGCTGCTGGCAAATTAAAACATTCATCGTAGACATGATTCGGCTCTCCATTTTTTGTTGCCTTAGATATCAATGAAAATGAAAAATGGCAGCGGAACGGAAAATCTATTTTGTGAAAACACACGCATAAAAATGTTTTAAATCGGGTTTTAATGGACTCACAAGGAGGAAAATATGAGTCGCTCACAAAATTTACGCCACAATGTGATTAACCAGGTCATTGATGATATGGCGCGGGGTCACATCCCTTCCCCACTTCCATCGCAAAGTGCGCTGGCGGAAATGTACAACATCAGCCGCACCACAGTGCGTCATATTCTCAGCCACTTACGCGAATGCGGCGTCTTGACGCAGGTTGGAAACGACTATGTTATTGCGCGTAAACCTGACCATGATGACGGTTTCGCCTGTACTACCGCTTCAATGAGTGAACAAAACAAAGTGTTTGAGCAGGCTTTTTTCACGATGATAAACCAGCGCCAGTTACGCCCAGGGGAAACTTTTTCTGAACTGCAACTGGCTCGGGCCGCGGGTGTCAGCCCGGTTGTAGTAAGAGAATATCTTTTAAAATTCGGTCGTTATAATCTTATTCAGAGCGAAAAGCGCGGCCAGTGGAGCATGAAGCAATTCGATCAATCCTACGCCGAGCAGCTGTTTGAGCTACGCGAAATGCTCGAAACTCATTCACTTCAGCACTTTCTCAACCTGCCTGATCACGATCCCCGCTGGCTGCAGGCGAAAACCATGCTCGAACGTCATCGACTACTGCGTGACAACATCGGCAACAGCTTTCGCATGTTCTCGCAACTTGACAGAGATTTTCACTCCTTACTGCTTTCAGCTGCCGATAATATCTTTTTTGATCAATCGCTTGAGATCATCTCAGTCATCTTTCATTTTCACTATCAATGGGACGAAAGCGATCTTAAACAGCGCAATATCATTGCCGTCGATGAGCATATGACCATTCTCAGCGCTCTGATTTGCCGCAGTGACCTGGATGCCACCCTTGCGCTCCGTAACCATTTGAATTCAGCTAAACAATCAATGATTCGATCCATTAATGAGAACACGCGTTATGCTCATTAAGTACGGATTAAAAACAGCAAACTATTAGCGGGTGCACGGTTTTATCAAAAGATAAATACCGGAAAATTCCCGCTTACCTATGCTCACAATCAGTCGACTAAAAATGTTTTTGTGAGCGGTAGTAAAGTCCTAAAACTTTTACCTGCCGTTAATGTCAACCTTGCGTAATGCACAATTACGTAAACAATTAAAATTATAAATACAGGAGTCCGGCGTGGAAAAAGAAAATATCACCCTCGATCCGCGTTCTTCATTTACTCCATCTTCGTCGGCAGATATTCCCGTGCCACCAGATGGATTAGTTCAACGCAGTACCCGAATTAAACGCATTCAAACCACCGCCATGTTGTTATTATTTTTTGCGGCGGTAATCAATTATCTCGACCGCAGTTCACTGTCGGTAGCAAATTTAACGATTCGTGAAGAATTGGGATTAAGTGCCACCGAAATCGGCGCTTTGCTCTCCGTGTTTTCACTCGCCTACGGGATTGCGCAACTTCCTTGCGGCCCACTATTGGATCGTAAAGGCCCGCGCCTGATGCTGGGACTGGGGATGTTCTTCTGGTCACTGTTCCAGGCAATGTCTGGCATGGTGCACAGCTTTACGCAGTTCGTGTTGGTGCGTATCGGTATGGGGATTGGTGAAGCGCCGATGAACCCATGCGGTGTAAAAGTCATTAACGACTGGTTCAACATCAAAGAGCGCGGACGCCCGATGGGCTTCTTCAACGCAGCTTCTACCATTGGCGTTGCCGTAAGCCCACCGATTCTGGCGGCGATGATGCTGGTGATGGGCTGGCGCGGGATGTTTATTACCATTGGTGTGTTGGGTATTTTTCTCGCCATTGGCTGGTATATGCTCTATCGCAACCGCGAGCACGTAGAACTGACTGCCGTTGAACAAGCCTATCTCAATGCCGGTAGCGTCAATGCCCGCCGTGATCCACTCAGTTTTGCTGAATGGCGCAGCCTGTTCCGTAACCGCACAATGTGGGGAATGATGCTCGGATTCAGTGGCATCAATTACACTGCGTGGCTGTATCTGGCTTGGCTGCCAGGTTACCTGCAAACAGCCTATAATCTGGATTTAAAAAGCACCGGGTTGATGGCGGCTATCCCTTTCCTGTTTGGGGCTGCCGGGATGCTGGTCAATGGTTACGTTACCGACTGGCTGGTCAAAGGAGGAATGGCTCCGATTAAAAGCCGTAAGATCTGCATTATTGCCGGGATGTTCTGTTCTGCCGCCTTTACGCTGGTAGTACCGCAAGCGACAACATCCATGACGGCGGTTCTGCTGATTGGCATGGCACTGTTCTGCATTCACTTTGCCGGAACATCCTGCTGGGGATTGATCCACGTCGCTGTCGCTTCTCGCATGACTGCATCGGTGGGCAGTATCCAGAACTTTGCCAGCTTCATCTGCGCCTCTTTTGCGCCGATCATTACTGGTTTTATTGTCGATACCACCCACTCATTCCGTCTGGCGCTAATCATCTGCGGTTGCGTCACCGCGGCGGGTGCACTGGCATACATCTTCCTGGTTCGTCAGCCGATCAACGACCCACGTAAAGATTAATTTCCCTATGCCCGATAACATTTTGCTTATCGGGCATTTTATGGCGATTAAAACGTTTCCCAGTTCTCTCCGCTATCTGCCACTGCCACCTTGCGCGGCGCAGATGGCGTCACGGTTTTTACTACTGCCGATGCTTCGCGCTGGCGTTGCTGCTCTTGCTGAATCCGGAACACTGCCACAGCTTCGGTCAGGCGACTGGCCTGCTCCTCCAGCGCGGCGGCGGCAGCGGCAGATTCTTCCACCAGCGCAGCGTTCTGTTGAGTTACCCGGTCCATCTCAGCAACCGCTAAGCCAACCTGATCGATACCACGGCTCTGCTCATCAGAAGCAGAAGCAATTTCGCCCATAATGTCCGTCACGCGGGTCACAGCGCTGACAATCTCTGCCATGGTTTCCCCGGCGCTTTCGACCAGCGTAGAGCCAACATCCACTTTCCCCACTGAGTCTTCAATCAGGCTTTTAATTTCGCGAGCCGCCTGGGCGCTGCGCTGGGCCAGATTACGCACTTCTCCCGCAACCACCGCAAAACCGCGCCCTTGCTCACCCGCGCGCGCAGCCTCAACCGCCGCGTTCAAAGCCAGAATATTGGTCTGGAAGGCAATGCCGTCAATTACGCTGATAATATCGGCGATTTTCTGCGAGCTGGTAGAGATATCGCGCATGGTCTGCACCACGTTATCAACCACTTTGCCGCCACGTTGCGCCGTTTCGGAAGCACTTAACGCCAGATGGCTAGCCTGACGCGCATTCTCGGCGTTCTGTTTCACTGTTGCGGTCAGTTGCTCCATGCTGGCTGCCGTCTCTTCCAGCGAAGCGGCCTGTTGCTCGGTGCGCGAAGAGAGATCGTTATTGCCGGTGGCGATTTCGCTGGCACCGCTATAGATAGCATTGGCCCCGTTGCGCACATCACCGACGGTACGCATCAGCTCTCCCTGCATATGGCGCAAACTCTCTGCCAGTTGCCCCATCTCATTAGAACCATCCACCTCAATCGGTTTCACCAGATCGCCACCTGCAATATGACGAATGCTGTCAATCAGGCGATTCATTGGCGCTACCAACGAGGCTTTAATACCGAACCAGACGGCGAAGATGACCGCCAGTACGACGATCATCACGCCCACCAGAATCCACATCGCCTGGCTGTAGGAGGCATTATTATCGCTGACGGCGATATCATAGAGCCGATCGTTTTGCTCCATGTAAGCCACATACTGCTTCTCGAAACCGTCCTGATATCCCTGAGTCGGCTGATCAAAGAATTCGTTGATTTTGCCTGCACCTAACAGTTGGATCAGTTCCGCCAGCGCATTGTGATAAATATCGTAATTACGTTTGATCTCTGCCGCTGCGGCGGTGCTCTGACGCGGGTCACGCGGCAATGCTTCGTAATCCGCCCAGTTTTTTTCCGCCTGTTTCAGCGAAATACTGGCACTCTGCATCAGCTCGGCAACGGTTGAACCGCTACCAATATTGTTCTGATCCATCATGTAGCGGATACCCGCGCGGTTGAGGGTGTTACGCGTCTGCAACAACGCGACCCAGCTGCCATTCAGCGTGGATTGCTGCTGGCGAATGGTTTGTAAAACAGTGAAATTTTCTTTGTCATTCTTTAAGGCATTAAAGAACAGACCGCCTGATGTCAGTTGTAAAAGGCCAAAAACGGCCAAAACCAGCAGTAAGCTGGTCACGATCTTGATACGTTTTAACATGGTTTCTCTTTCCACTAGACAGATACACTGGTTGTCGGCCTGGTGGTGGAAAACTTTATGCTATGGAAAAGCGTCGGCACTGCTTTTGTTGCAGCAAACTTGCGTTTTTTGTGAGGGTCACACTCTATAGCGGCAGTTTATGGTACAAAGTATCAATCTTCTTCGAATCAGTGATACTCCTATGGCTTATAGCATCGATATCATCTCCTGCATTACCGAACGGTTTATGGCGTTAACAGCCACTGAAAAGCGTATCGCACAATTTATTCTTGATGATGTCCCCGCCGCGGTGGAACTGCCAATTGCTGAGCTGGCACGGTTAACGCAAACCAGTCAGGCGTCGGTGACGCGTTTTGCCCGTGCACTGGGGTGCAAAGATGTCCGCGAGCTGAAAGTCAAACTGGCGCAGTCACTGGCTATCGGGCAGCGGTTTATTCTCGATGTACCGGATCTTGACGGTGTTCAGGGGATCTACGAAGCGATTATTAGCGTGCTGGAAACGCATCGTCGTTCGCTGGATATGAATGCCATCAGCCAGGCGGTAAGCTGGTTAAGTCAGGCGCGGCAAATTCTTGCATTGGGAACTGGCGGCGGTTCCACTATCTGTTCACAGGAGATTCAGTACCGTTTATTCCGTCTGGGGCTACCAGTGGTCAGTCAGAATGATGCCCTGATGATGAGAATGATGTGCTCGGCAGTGATGCCGCAGGATGTGGTGATTGTGCTGTCGCTGGGCGGTTATACACCGGAAATCATCGAAAGTGCGGCAATCGCCCGTCAGTATGGCGCGCGTGTTATTGCCATTACGCCAGCACAAACACCGCTGGCGGAACAGGTGGATCTGGTATTGCCGCTGCTGGTTCAGGAGAGTGATTACATCTTTAAACCCACGCCTTCCCGCTACGCGATGTTAGCCATGGTCGATGTACTGGCAACAGAACTGGCAATGGCAAATAAAGCGCAGGCGAAAGATCGCCTGCGGCGGATAAAACTGGTGTTAGACAGCCACCGTGGGGGCGCTAACCGCCAGCCACTTGGCGATTAGCATTGTCGGTTATGCTTCTTCAGGTTTGGTGATCACGACACTCTGGTTTTCACGCTCATTGGTGATAATCGCCAAAGCTTCTTCCCGGCTGACCTGACTAGCTGGCGTTACCAACGTCACCAGTACGCCAGCGACCAGGCTGCCCAGCACTGACGGAATACACGGGTTACCCCAGTAAGCCAGCCAGTCGGCATTCATCAGCACCACAATTGACATCACCATACCGCTCACTAACGCCGCCAGCGCGCCCTGCCAGTTAAAGCGTAGCCAGAAGCGACCGAGAATCGAGCAGATAAACAGCCCGGACATCAGCATCGAAATCATTTTGGTAATGTAGCTGATGATGTCATTAGAGGTCAGAGCAAAGACCAGCGCCAGGCCAATAACAAAGGTCAACATCCAGCGTGAGTAAGTAATGGCCTTGTCCTCCGGCGGCATTCTGCCGGTAATCATGGTGTAGACGTCGCGCATCATAATCGCCACCGCCGCAATGGCATCAGAACTGGCGGAAGACATGGTGGCTGAAAGCCCGGCAATCAGCACCACCAGCCCAAGAATGGCAGGTAAGAAGCTGGTCGCGAACAAGAAGGCATAGTTACTGTTTTCCAGATTCGGGTTCATGGTGAACGCCGCCATGCCGATAATGGCAGGCAGAATCGAGAAGAACAGATACAACACGCCAGTAATAACAAATGAACGCCGTACAGAGGGAACGTCTTTTCCCGAGTAAATACGCTGGCGATAAGATGGTGTGGCCAGTACGCCGACACCAATAACCAGCGCCAGCGAAAGCGCAGGCAGCACGCCCATTTTATCAATCGCAAACAGGCTCATCGCTTTTGGGTCCATCGCCTGTTCAATCGCACTCCAGCCACCAACGTGAACAACGGCAAGAATAGCCATTAATATAAAGCCAAAGAACAGAATTAGGGCCTGAATAGTATCTGTCCACACTACCGCCGAATAACCGCCGATAATAACGTAAATCGCAAAAGCTAAGGCAATAATTAATTTTGACACCGTAAGATCAATACCTGTTGCCCAGGCAAGATACATACTTCCACCTAATATATGCGCCCCCAGCCAGCCAATAGAGGCAATAAATATCATCAGGCCGACAATATTTTTAATTAAATGGCTGCCGCCAGTATAATAAGATATTTCTTCACTCATGGTCATAAAACGTAATTTACGTACCGGTGCAAACAGCCACGCCACCAGTAATATACCTACGGCCCCACCGACGCCATAAAGCATTCCGGCCCAGCCATTGCTGTAGCCAAAGCCCACTGCGCCCATACTGGAACCCGTGCCAACCATCGTGGCAACGGTTGACCCCAGCGTCAGAAACAGCGGCAGCGAACGCCCGCCCAACAGAAAATCTTCTCCGCTTTTCTGATTACGAGAAACAAACCAACCAAGCCAAATCATGGCGATGGCATAAATAATAAAGCCGACTAAAAAGATATGACTGTTCATAATTCACATCCTGCCAGTAGAGAGAGAATAATGTAAGAGTTCCCGGAGTGCTGAATGTATTCAGCACTCAATTGCGGTCTGTTTTTTTAATTCTTAAATTTATTAGCGGGTCGCGTTATAACAGGTCACATCGACTTCGACTTTACAATCGACAACCAGATCAGCCACACAACAAATACGTGCAGGCGGATTCTCGCCAAAAAATTCTCTGAATACTTTATTAAATGACTGGAAATAGCGGGCGTCGGTCAGGATCACTTTCACGTGAACCACATCCGCCAGGCTATAACCGGCTTCAGTCATGATGTCGACACAGTTTTGGATCGCCAGTCGTGACTGTTCAACGATTCCGCCTTCTACCACTTCACCGTTTTTCATGGGTGTTTGCCCGGAGACGTACAGCCAGCCGCCCGCCTCAACCGCCCTGGCAAAAGGCAAATGCTGCCCGCCAGTGCCTGTTCCACCTTCCGTACCGTAACGTTTAATGCTCATATTCACTCCTTAATGTGAGGTCTGCCGGCGCAGGAAGCGTCCCGCACGGCCTGTAATATGTTTATCGCGACCATAGCTCATAACGCCGTTCACCATCACCGCCTCAATGCCATCTGCCGGGCGTTTGGGATCAGAAAAGCTGGCAACATCACGAATGGTTTGTGGATCGAACAACACCAGGTCCGCAAAATAACCGACTTTCACCAGTCCACGCTGGGGCAGGCGAAAACGGCTGGCAGAAAGCCCGGTCATTTTGTGGATAGCCGTGGTCAGTGGGAATAAGCCTTCATCACGGCAATAGTGGCCCAGCACACG
Source organism: Escherichia sp. HH41S (assembly GCF_009820115.1). Classification (NCBI taxonomy): domain Bacteria; kingdom Pseudomonadati; phylum Pseudomonadota; class Gammaproteobacteria; order Enterobacterales; family Enterobacteriaceae; genus Escherichia; species Escherichia sp. HH41S. The sequence goes on along the minus strand of NZ_VNXE01000061.1, from coordinate 213,152 downwards.
AGGGAAGGCGCCCCATAAACGTGGATGCGGCATGGGATCATTGGGCAGGCCGTCAGAGCCAATCATACTGACCGGATAACTCAACACTCGGCGGACGTCGCGCTCGTCCATGTTGTAATAGATAGCCCCGGCAGGCATTAGCAGCTTCGCGGCCTCCAGCATACTCATCTGCCAGTCGATGGCGATTTGCGCCAGTGTTTTCCCGGCCTGCTGCGGATGTGTTTGTGACCAGGTGATCATAATATCGAATTCGTCGGTGACTTGTTTGAGATCCAGCGTTGAAGAGCTGGCTGAGTAAGGGTAGACATCGCAGCCAATTTCCTGGTGTTGACGCATTTGGTCAAAAAAGGCCAACGTTTCTTTTGTCCGCCCCCAGTTTTTCGCCCCGGCGCATTTATGATGGGAAACCACGACAGGCACTTTGCCATGACGCCCAATACGAAACGCCTCATCCAGGGCATCGAGAATCGGTTCAAATTCAGAACGCAGGTGGGTGGTATAAACGCCCTTCTCACCGGCTAATTCTTCCGCCAGCGCCATGACTTCTTCGGTAGTCGCCTGAAATGCTGTGGCATAGGCCAGCCCGGAACTTAACCCCAGCGCCCCCTGACTCAACGCCAGACGTAAGTCGGCGCGCATGGCGGCAATTTCATCCGCCGTCGCCGGGCGAAACAGGTCGTCCATATGGTTATTACGCAGCGCCGTATGACCAATCAGCGTGCCAACGTTCAGTGACGGCCTGGCTGCTTCCACTGCCTGGGCATAGCTTTCAACGGTAGGATAAATAAAGTGCTCCGCTTCCCCCAACAGATTCATCGGGTCAGGAACTTCACCTTTCATTTTCGCCGACGCCGCACTGATCCCGCAGTTACCGACAATCACCGTAGTGATCCCCTGACTGATCTTTGGCAGATATTCCGGGATGCGAATAACGTTGATATCGTCATGGGTATGAACGTCGATAAACCCTGGTGCCAGCACCCGCCCTTCCCCGTCAATGACCTGCTGCGCCGTAACGTTAAGCGCAGGGGCAATATCGACAATCCGATCACCTGTTATTGCCACGTCACCGCGAAATTCAGGGCCGCCGCTACCGTCGATAACGGTCACATTTTTGATTAACCAGTCAACCTGCATGTTCGTCACTCCATTTCTGCAATGGTGACAAGTTAACCATTTACAAGGACGAAAAACAGTGGAAAACTACGCAAAACCCAGATGATTTTATGATACTTTTATTCATAAACTATAAGATAAATAAACTAAATATTTATATTTCATTTAGTTACAAATAATACTCACATCCGATACGGTGAAAAACTTAAAAGGTAAATGTTATGAAATACCACTCAGAACCTCTGGTTCCCCATAAATCTGCCCTGATGCAAATGCCCGCAAATCTCCTTGCCGAAGATGTCTGTTTACCTGCCGCGATCATTAAAAAGCAGGCCCTGGAGAACAACATTACGTGGATGCAACGCTACGCTGACGCGCGCGGCGTTTCACTGGCACCGCACGGTAAAACCACCATGACGCCGTGGATTTTTCAGGCGCAGCAGGCGGCTGGTGCCTGGGCAATAGGTGTCGGTAGCGCATGGCAGGCTGGTGCGGCAATGGCGAGCGGTATTCAGCGAGTGCTGATGGTTAACCAGCTGGTCGGCAAGGCGAATATGCAGTTGATTGCCCGGTTGCAACAACATTACCCGACGGTCGATTTTATCTGCTGTATCGACAGCATTGAGAACGCCCGCGCTTTGTCTGCCTTTTTTGCCAGTCAGCAACAGACACTGAACGTGATGATTGAGCTGGGTGTTCCCGGCGGACGCTGTGGTTGCCGCTCAACGGATGCCGTACTGGCACTGGCTAAACAGGCGGCCCAATTACCAGGGCTACGTCTGCGCGGGCTTGAGTTATATGAAGGTGTTTTACACGGTGACGATCCACAACCGCAGGTAGAAGCTCTGCTGCGGGATGCCGCACAACTGGCCTGTGATATGGCAAGTTTGGTTGATGGCGAGTTTATTCTCACCGGAGCAGGCACGGTCTGGTATGACGTGGTGTGCAATATCTGGCTGGCGGCAGAAAAGCCTGATAACTGCCGCATTGTTATTCGCCCTGGCTGCTACATCACTCACGACACCGGGATCTACGACGCGGCACAACAACAGTTGCTCGCCCGTGATCCTGTGGCCTGTGATCTGGCAGGCGATCTCACATCTGCGCTGGAACTGGTCGCCATGGTGCAATCGGTGCCGGAAGCTGATCGTGCGGTGGTAAATTTTGGTAAGCGTGATTGCGCCTTCGACGCCGGACTGCCGCAACCAGTCGCCCACTATCGCAACGGCAAATCACTGGCATTTGATCCACAGGCGATTCGCAGTACAGGCATTATGGATCAGCACTGCATGTTGCAACTGTCAGCTAATAGCGACGTGCAAGTGGGGGATATTCTGGTGTTTGGCACATCGCATCCGTGCCTGACCTTCGACAAATGGAAAACGTTGTTATTGGCTGATGACGACTACAACGTACTGGCAGAATTAGACACTCTCTTCTAAGAATACCCCTTCGGTTAATTATCGAAGGGGCATTTTTATTGTGATCTCAATCACATATCCACCCGACGAATAATTCTTGCCCAACCGCTCACCGCCATTCCTGACCGCTTACGTCCCAAATATAACCACTCAGTTATTTACCTTACTTTACGCGCGCGTAACTCTGGCAACATCACTGCAGGATAGCGGTCAATTTACCTCCTCAAACGCAACGCAAACCTAGAACGGCTTCGGCCAACTATTAATCAATACATACCAGGTTTTACTATGGATACTAAAAAGATATTCAAGCACATACCCTGGGTGATTCTTGGAATCATCGGTGCATTCTGCCTCGCGGTAGTTGCATTACGTCGGGGGGAGCACGTCAGTGCCCTGTGGATCGTGGTCGCCTCTGTGTCAGTGTATCTGGTGGCTTATCGCTACTACAGTCTGTACATCGCCCAGAAAGTGATGAAACTCGACCCCACGCGCGCGACGCCTGCGGTTATTAACAATGACGGTCTGAACTATGTTCCGACCAACCGTTACGTGTTGTTTGGTCACCACTTCGCCGCTATCGCCGGTGCTGGTCCGCTGGTTGGTCCGGTTCTCGCCGCGCAGATGGGCTACCTGCCTGGCACACTGTGGCTGCTGGCGGGGGTAGTGCTGGCCGGTGCGGTACAGGACTTTATGGTGCTGTTTATCTCTTCTCGCCGTAACGGCGCATCTCTCGGTGAGATGATCAAAGAAGAGATGGGGCCAGTACCGGGGACTATCGCGCTGTTTGGCTGTTTCTTAATCATGATCATCATCCTCGCCGTTCTGGCGCTGATTGTGGTTAAAGCCCTGGCCGAAAGTCCGTGGGGGGTCTTCACCGTTTGCTCAACCGTACCGATTGCGCTGTTCATGGGTATCTACATGCGCTTTATCCGTCCGGGGCGTGTAGGTGAAGTCTCTGTTATTGGTATCGTGCTGCTGGTTGCCTCTATCTACTTCGGTGGCGTGATTGCTCACGATCCGTACTGGGGTCCGGCACTGACCTTTAAAGACACCACAATTACCTTCGCACTGATTGGCTATGCGTTTGTTTCCGCACTGCTGCCGGTGTGGCTGATCCTCGCACCGCGCGACTATCTGGCAACCTTCCTGAAAATCGGCGTTATCGTCGGCCTGGCGCTGGGTATCGTGGTGCTGAACCCGGAACTGAAAATGCCTGCGATGACCCAGTACATTGACGGTACTGGCCCGTTGTGGAAAGGCGCTCTGTTCCCGTTCCTGTTCATCACCATCGCCTGTGGTGCGGTATCTGGCTTCCACGCGCTGATCTCTTCCGGTACAACGCCGAAATTGCTGGCTAACGAAACCGACGCGCGTTTCATTGGCTACGGCGCAATGCTGATGGAGTCCTTCGTGGCGATTATGGCGCTGGTTGCTGCGTCCATCATCGAACCGGGTCTTTACTTCGCGATGAATACCCCGCCTGCGGGCCTTGGCATCACCATGCCTAACCTGCATGAAATGGGTGGCGAGAACGCGCCGATCATCATGGCGCAGCTGAAAGACGTTACCGCACACGCGGCAGCGACTGTCAGCTCCTGGGGCTTCGTGATTTCGCCAGAGCAGATCCTGCAAACCGCGAAAGACATTGGTGAGCCTTCTGTCCTGAACCGTGCAGGTGGTGCGCCGACGCTGGCGGTAGGTATCGCTCACGTGTTCCACAAAGTGCTGCCGATGGCTGACATGGGCTTCTGGTATCACTTCGGTATTCTGTTCGAAGCCCTGTTCATCCTGACCGCGCTGGATGCGGGTACCCGTTCTGGCCGCTTTATGCTGCAAGACCTGCTGGGTAACTTCATCCCGTTCCTGAAAAAAACCGACTCTCTGGTTGCCGGTATCATCGGTACTGCGGGCTGTGTGGGTCTGTGGGGCTACCTGCTGTATCAGGGCGTGGTCGATCCGCTGGGCGGCGTTAAGAGCCTGTGGCCGCTGTTCGGTATCTCCAACCAGATGCTGGCAGCCGTAGCGCTGGTACTGGGCACCGTTGTGCTGATTAAGATGAAGCGCACCCAATACATCTGGGTGACTGTTGTTCCGGCTGTATGGCTGCTTATCTGCACCACCTGGGCGCTGGGCCTGAAACTGTTCAGCACCAACCCGCAGATGGAAGGCTTCTTCTACATGGCAAGCCAGTACAAAGAGAAGATTGCTAACGGTACTGACCTGACGGCACAGCAGATTGCCAACATGAACCACATCGTTGTGAACAACTACACCAACGCGGGTCTGAGTATTCTGTTCCTGATTGTGGTGTACAGCATCATCTTCTACGGTTTCAAAACCTGGCTGAAGGTGCGTAACAGCGACAAACGTACTGACAAAGAAACTCCGTACGTTCCAATCCCGGAAGGCGGCGTGAAGATCTCTTCGCACCACTAACCGTGTTTAGCCCCGCTTCGGCGGGGCTTTGTTCTTATCAGAGTGAACTATGTTTGGTAACTTAGGACAGGCAAAAAAATATCTCGGCCAGGCGGCGAAGATGTTGATTGGCATTCCAGACTACGACAACTACGTCGAGCATATGAAGACCAACCATCCCGACAAGCCGTACATGAGCTATGAAGAATTCTTCCGCGAACGCCAGAACGCGCGCTACGGCGGCGATGGTAAAGGCGGTATGCGCTGTTGTTAATGGAGAGAGCATGAACCCGATTGCAGTTACCCTACTCACCGGTTTTTTAGGCGCAGGCAAAACCACCCTGCTGCGCCATATTCTTAATGAACAGCACGGCTACAAGATTGCCGTGATTGAAAACGAATTCGGCGAAGTCTCCGTTGATGATCAACTGATTGGCGACCGCGCCACGCAGATCAAAACGCTGACCAACGGCTGCATCTGTTGTTCGCGCTCCAACGAGCTGGAGGACGCGCTACTCGACCTGCTGGATAATCTCGACAAGGGCAATATTCAGTTCGATCGTCTGGTCATTGAATGCACCGGCATGGCCGATCCCGGCCCGATTATTCAGACCTTTTTCTCCCATGAGATTTTATGCCAGCGTTACCTGCTGGACGGCGTGATTGCGCTGGTGGATGCGGTACATGCCGATGAGCAGATGAACCAGTTCACCATCGCCCAGTCACAGGTTGGCTACGCCGACCGCATTCTGCTGACCAAAACCGACGTCGCAGGCGAAGCAGAAAAACTGCGTGAACGCCTGGCACGCATCAACGCCCGCGCACCGGTCTACACCGTCACCCACGGCGACATCGATCTGGGCCTGCTGTTCAACACCAACGGTTTTATGCTGGAAGAAAACGTCGTCAGCACCAAACCGCGTTTCCACTTTATCGCGGATAAACAAAACGATATTTCGTCGATTGTGGTAGAACTGGATTACCCGGTAGATATCAGCGAAGTTTCCCGCGTGATGGAAAACCTGCTGCTGGAGTCGGCGGATAAACTGCTGCGTTACAAAGGGATGCTATGGATTGACGGCGAACCAAATCGCCTGCTGTTCCAGGGCGTCCAGCGCCTCTACAGCGCCGACTGGGACCGCCCGTGGGGCGATGAAAAACCGCATAGCACGATGGTGTTTATCGGGATTCAGCTGCCGGAGGAAGAGATTCGGGCTGCGTTTGCGGGATTGAGGAAGTAAAATTTCACATTTTTCTTAAGCCGGAAGATATATATACCCCACCGGCTTAAGAAAGTGCAATTCTCTTATGAAACATCACGAAATACACAGGTAAGTTCTTTAGGACTTGCTTTCCATATATGGTCAAAGCCACTCGACAGCATGACTTCTATTTTTCCTTCCGGACTTTCAATTAGTAAATAGCGATCATGGCAGTTTGTATATTTGGGATTTGTAGTGATTTGCACACTCCATTCAGGATGGATACAATGAACAAAATTACTATTTATTTTACTTCCGTTTTGGACTGCAGCGACACCTACTGCGATTTCTGAAAATTCAATAACAAGCTCTTTTCTAGGTAGTACGGAATGAAATAAGCTGCATGTATTCTCCCAATTCTGTGCAAAGTAATTATCGCATATAATTACTTTTTTTGCATTGCAACATAGCATTTCCAGATACTTTTTTAAATATATTCTATTATCTGTAGGGCTTAATGTAACGGTAACTTGATTATTAACCATACCTTTTTTATAATGTACAAAGGGAAGTGATAAATTATCATTCTCAGTAAGGATTATTTTCAACAACGATTTAGATGCTAAAGTAACAAGATCATCATCACTTTCAGGCTGACTTGCTAACATAGATAAATATTGTCGATATTCTAACTCCGGCATCTTCAATCCTAAATTTCTTGCCTCAATCCATTGCCTTTTGTTAGTTAAATAAGGTAGTACTAGTTTTTTATGTAATCTCTTCACCTTATTCTTATCATCCATATTTTCATATGCAACTAATAAAGATGTATCAAGAACCATTTGATAAGACATTTCTTTACCTCATCTTCATCAAATCATCTAAGGTTGCATCAAAAAAACCTAAAGGGAATCCCGTAACATTCTCTTGCAGATCGGTAAATTTCCCACCTTCATTAACTCTCATCGAGATAAAATCTTTATCCACATCAGGTTTATAATGTACAGAAATATCCTCAGAAGTTATAACATCTTCATAAACCAAATACGCAAGTTTATTGATTAAATGTTCACAATGCGTTTCTACAATAATCTGGATACCCTTACTTGCTACAAATGCTAAAAAAATTGCCAAATGAGACTGCGCTTTCGGATGCAATTGAATTTCGGGATTTTCTAGCAAAATAAGATCGCCTTTTTTTGCCATCAAACAAATAATCAAAACCTTTGCAATATAACTCATCCCAGCCCCAAGATTAAGAGGAGAAACATTTCCTTCAAGCTCTTTTAAGGTAAAAGCGACCTTAATCTGGTCACCAACTTTTTCAGTAACTAATTCAGACGTCGTTCCTGTAATCAGTTTCAACCAATAAGATAATTGATATGCAAGTGTTGTAGATTCGTGAACTTTCACCAGATATTCAGGTACTGGCAAATGTTTCATTTTATCAAATGTTGAAAACAAGAATTCTCCTGCAACACCTACTCGACGTTCTGCGGTGGGCACAAATTCTTGTGCCCCCAAGCGGTTGGCATTCAGATAGAGCAACTCAGGTTCACTACCAGGCACTCTTGGCTCGTATTGATATCCCAGACGACTATCAATTTCGATATTTTCTGAGTTGAGCGTTAACGAATGAGAATTTTTTTCTGTATCCTGGACTGTTATAACAATAGATTTTGCGTTATTTTTTTTATTTCTAATAACAGGAAAATCAGCTAGAAATCGGATAACTTCTTCCATACTATACTGATTAACAGAAGCGCTATTTTTAATTAGTAACATCAATGCCTGAATAACGCTGGATTTACCAGAAGAGTTAGTTCCAGTTAAAATGGTCAGTGGTGATAACACCAGACTTGTTGAGCCTAAACTTTTAAATCCTTGAATGTTAATATTTGTAAGCATTTTTAATCCTTTCCATTATTTCCTTCGCAAAATCAAAACGCATATTTACATATTGTGTTGTATCAATTGCACCAGAAAAAATACCAATCTCATCAAAATTATACTTGTATTGTTCAATAAGCTGTTTTAATTCAATATTTTTTGATAAAAATTCAAAACTTATCTGACTGAATACCATAACTAACACTTCGAATAATCCCATATTCACTGGTCGCCTTTTAGCACCTGATTTTGTTGAAAATCTAAATGCTTCTGAACCCAACGCTTTATAGACATTAGTCATACCAGTTATACAAGCATCTTCAACTTCTTCCAGTAACTCATCATCAGCTTTTGTATTAATGAATTTCATCGCAGATGCTAAAAAAGCATCAATATCAGACCTAAATTCAACACCTGGCATTTGATTTGTTACAAGCAAATAAAATCCTACGAACCGCAAAACCAGATATCTGTCTCGCATACGCTCAGATTTTACGCCATTACCTGTTGCAAGCCTGAAAGACTCGTGTTCAGCGAGATCCTTAATTAACTTTGTGGCCTTGCCTTGATAAAGAGCATGCCGCATTTCCTGTTTATTTAGATTAATACCACTTCGATTTACACGCTCAAAAATATTAAATTTCACATATTCAGGTGTTGGGGGTTGAATCACATAAGAATGTAACTGGCAATCTTCAAGCTTTGCTTGTAATAATGGAGGAATATCAGAAAATTTTTTTCCTCTCAAGTCAGGCAACATAGATAAATCAGTTAAAGAAAATTCATTGTTAACATAGCGTTTCAATGCAGATATTCGTTGTTTGCCATCAATGATTTGCCTGACACCATTTTCATCCTCAAAAAGATAAATTAATGGAATAGGAATCCCCATTAAAATAGATTCAATTAATTCTGACTGGTGTTTTCTATCCCAGACAAGTTTACGCTGAAAATCTGGAGCAAGAACCAGTTGCCCACGAGCTTCGCGACGGAGTAATTCGAAAACACTGGATTGCTCTTTTGCAATTCGAACCTCAGTATCTGTCCCCATTTGATGCGGATGAGATGTTAACTCAAGCTCTTCTTGATCTTCGAGTTCAATGCTGTCGTTTTCTACATCCGCATTACTCATGGTAAAATTACCTTTAAAAATTTATCGAATTATTTATTCATAAAAATAGGGCGCTGAATCAAAATTTCAGCCCCTTAATCAACATGAATTATACCCTAACTTCCTTCTTGACTGCGACCTTCACTGCACCATTATGCGAGTTATCTCCAGAACATAATGCTCTCATACCGCCCTAAGTCATAGCCAGGCTATTGATTTTATGTACAATCAGAATCGTCCTGATAAAAGCGAGAATACCCAATGGCGGAACTGAACCTAAGTAACCTGACGGAAGCAGACATCATTACCAAATGCGTTATGCCAGCCATTCTCAATGCAGGCTGGGACAACACAACGCAAATCAGACAGGAGGTCAAACTCCGGGACGGTAAAGTCATCGTACGTGGTAAAGTTGCGGCACGCAGAACGGTAAAATCTGCTGACATCGTGCTGTATCACAAACCAGGCATTCCCTTAGCCGTGATTGAAGCAAAAGCCAACAAACATGAAATTGGCAAAGGGATGCAACAGGGCATTGAATATGCGCGCCTGCTGGACGTTCCTTTTGTTTTTGCCACCAACGGTGATGGCTTTATCTTCCGCGATGCCACCGCAGCCGAAGGTGAATGCCTTGAAAAGCAAATAACGCTGGATGACTTCCCTTCCCCCGCTGAACTCTGGCAAAAATTCTGCCTCTGGAAAGGATACACACAAGCTCAGCTTCCGGTTATTACTCAGGACTATTACGACGATGGCAGCGGTAAATCGCCACGTTATTACCAGCTTCAGGCAATCAACAAAACCATTGAAGCCGTCTCCAACGGGCAAAACCGCGTTCTGTTGGTCATGGCGACCGGAACAGGGAAAACCTATACCGCATTCCAGATCATCTGGCGCCTGTGGAAATCAAAAAATAAAAAACGCATTCTGTTCCTTGCCGATCGCAACATTCTGGTCGACCAAACCAAAAATAATGATTTCCAGCCATTTGGTACGGCAATGACCAAAGTCAGCGGACGCACCATTGATCCCGCTTATGAAATTCACCTCGCGCTCTATCAGGCTATAACTGGCCCGGAGGAAGACCAAAAAGCGTTTAAACAAGTCGCACCAGATTTCTTCGATCTGATAGTCATCGACGAATGCCATCGCGGCAGCGCATCCGAAGACAGCGCCTGGCGAGAGATCCTTGATTATTTCAGTTCCGCCACCCAAATTGGCTTAACCGCCACGCCAAAAGAGACGCATGAAGTCTCCAGCACGGATTACTTCGGCGATCCGGTTTACGTCTACTCGCTAAAAGAAGGGATCGAAGACGGCTTCCTCGCCCCTTATAAAGTTGTCCGTGTTGATATTGATGTTGATCTGCAAGGCTGGCGCCCAACCAAAGGGCAAACTGACTTAAACGGCGAAGTGATCGACGATCGTATCTATAACCAGAAAGATTTCGATCGCACGATGGTAATCGACGAACGCACAGAACTGGTTGCCAGAACCATTACCGACTACCTCAAGCGCACCAACCCGATGGATAAAACCATCGTCTTCTGTAACGACATCGATCATGCAGAACGTATGCGCCGCGCCCTGGTTAATCTCAACCCGGAGCAGGTGAAAAAGAACGACAAATACGTCATGAAAATCACCGGCGATGATGAAATTGGCAAAGCTCAGCTGGATAACTTCATCAACCCGAAAAAACCGTACCCGGTTATCGCGACCACTTCAGAGCTGATGACCACTGGTGTGGATGCTAAAACCTGCAAACTGGTAGTACTGGACCAGAACATCCAGTCGATGACCAAATTCAAGCAGATTATCGGTCGTGGTACACGCATCGACGAACGTTACGGCAAACTCTGGTTTACCATCCTCGACTTTAAAAAAGCCACCGAACTGTTTGCCGATGAGCGTTTCGATGGCATTCCCGAAAAAGTCATGGATACCACACCAGAGGATATCGCCGATCCAGAATCTGATTTTGAAGAGAAACTCGAAGAAATCAGCGGACATGACGACGAACAGGTAACAGGCGTTGATGAACCGCCTGTGCCACCATACCAGGTTACCGATAGCGATGATGTCGGCCCACTTCCGGAAGAAGACGAGAAGAAAATCCGCAAGTTTCACGTCAACGGTGTAGCGGTGGGCGTTATTGCGCAGCGTGTTCAGTATTACGATGCCGACGGTAAACTGGTTACCGAATCTTTTAAAGATTACACCCGCAAAACACTGCTCAAAGAATATGCCTCGCTGGATGACTTTACCCGCAAGTGGCAGGACGCCGATCGCAAAGAAGCGATCATTCACGAGCTGGAGCAACAGGGGATCATCTGGGAAGTACTGGCAGAAGAAGTCGGTAAAGATCTCGACCCGTTCGACATGCTTTGCCACGTAGTGTATGGTCAGCCGCCGTTAACCCGCAAAGAGCGTGCCGAGAACGTGCGCAAGCGGAACTACTTCACAAAATACTCTGAAGCAGCGCAAACCGTGCTCGATAATCTGCTGGATAAATACGCCGATGCGGGCGTACAGGAGATCGAAAGTATTCAGGTGCTGAAACTTAAACCATTCGACAGCATGGGCACCTTACCGGAGATTATTAAAACCGGATTTGGCGACCGTAACGGGTATAATCAGGCGCTCAGCGAGCTGGAAAACGAAATCTACCAATTACCGCCCCGCTCTGCTTAACAACTCTCTTTTGCGCCTTCTGCAACCATCATGTTGCAGAAGGCCTTGTTTTTCATGGAATACAACATGTCTATCAGTTCAGTAATCAAATCATTACAAGATATTATGCGCAAAGATGCCGGTGTGGACGGCGATGCGCAGCGTCTCGGTCAACTCTCCTGGCTGCTGTTTTTGAAAATCTTCGATGCCCAGGAAGAGGCGCTGGAACTGGAGCAGGATAACTATCAATATCCGATCCCACAGCGTTATTTATGGCGCAGTTGGGCCGCAAACGCGCAGGGCATTACCGGTGATTCCCTGCTGGAATTCGTTAATGATGATCTGTTCCCGGCGTTGAAAAACCTCACTGCGCCTATCGATAAAAACCCACGCGGCTACGTGGTGAAGCAGGCGTTCAGCGATGCCTATAACTATATGAAAAACGGTACGCTACTGCGTCAGGTGATCAACAAGCTGAACGAAATTGACTTTACCAGCGCCAGCGAACGCCATCTGTTTGGTGATATTTACGAACAGATCCTTAAAGATCTGCAATCTGCGGGCAATGCTGGCGAATTCTATACTCCACGCGCCGTCACTCGCTTTATGGTGGATCGCGTTGATCCGAAACTCGGCGAATCCATTATGGACCCGGCCTGCGGTACGGGCGGTTTTCTTGCCTGCGCATTTGATCATGTAAAGAACAAATACGTGAAGAGCGTCGCCGATCATCAGACGCTGCAACAACAGATCCACGGTGTCGAGAAAAAACAGCTTCCGCACCTGCTGGCGACCACCAATATGCTGCTGCACGGCATTGAAGTACCAGTACAAATTCGTCACGACAACACCCTGAACAAACCGCTTTCCTCCTGGGATGAGCAACTGGATGTCATTGTTACCAACCCGCCGTTTGGTGGCACGGAAGAAGACGGTATTGAGAAGAACTTTCCGGCAGAGATGCAAACCCGCGAAACGGCGGATCTGTTCCTGCAACTGATTGTGGAAGTACTGGCGAAAAACGGTCGCGCGGCGGTGGTATTGCCGGATGGCACACTATTTGGCGAAGGCGTTAAAACCAAAATCAAAAAACTGCTTACCGAAGAGTGCAACCTGCATACCATCGTGCGTTTACCGAATGGGGTGTTTAACCCCTATACCGGCATTAAAACCAACCTGTTGTTCTTTACCAAAGGTCAGCCAACCAAAGAGATTTGGTTCTATGAGCATCCGTATCCGGCGGGCGTGAAAAATTACAGTAAAACCAAGCCGATGAAGTTTGAAGAGTTTCAGGCGGAAATCGACTGGTGGGGGAACGAGGCCGATGGTTTTGCCAGCCGCGTCGAGAATGAGCAGGCGTGGAAAGTCAGCATTGATGACGTGATTGCGCGTAACTTCAATCTGGATATTAAAAACCCACATCAGGCGGAAACCGTTAGCCATGATCCGGACGAGCTGTTAGCGCAGTATGCAAAGCAGCAGGCGGAGATCCAGACGCTGCGTAATCAACTGCGCGATATTCTTGGCGCTGCGCTGTCTGGCAAGGAGGTTAACTGATGAGTGTGGAAAAGCTGATCGTTGATCATATGGAAACCTGGACCTCGGCGTTGCAAACCCGTTCCACCGCCGGGCGCGGCAGTTCCGGAAAAATTGATTTATATGGCATTAAGAAATTACGTGAGCTGATTCTGGAACTGGCTGTGCGCGGTAAACTGGTGCCGCAGGATCCGAATGATGAACCGGCGTCGGAGCTGCTGAAGCGTAATGAAGAACGGAAAAAAGAATTAGCGCGCAATAATGGTATGAAAACCACAGCAAGCACTAATATCCATGGAAATGAATATTATATCGATACCCCCGAAAAGTGGTCATGGATAAGACTTGGTAATTTAGCTAAATTCATCGATTACCGAGGAAAAACACCACATAAAAAAGAAAATGGTATAAGGCTTATAACAGCAAAAAATATCAGAAAGGGCTATATTGATCTCAATCCAGAAGAATTCATATCTGAAGAAGATTACATATCATGGATGACAAGAGGCTTTCCTAAATGTGGTGATATTTTATTCACAACTGAAGCACCACTGGGGAATGCAGCGATTATTGATTTAGACGGAAAGTTCGCTCTTGCTCAACGTTCTATCTGTTTTCAATGGCATACTCCAGAGATAAGCCCTTTTATGCTTATTCAAATCCTGGCGATCCCCTTCCAGTCACAACTAAGTGACAAATCTACAGGCATGACCGCAACAGGAATAAAAGCGTCTAAGTTAAAAGAGATCCCTGTTATTTTACCACCTTACCAAGAACAAATACGTATTGTATCCAAAGTACAGGAGTTCATGTCCCTATGTGACCAACTGGAACAGCAATCCCTGACCACTCTGGACGCACATCAGCAACTGGTTGAAACCCTGTTGGGAACGCTTACAGACAGCCAAAACGCCGAGGAACTGGCTGAAAACTGGGCGCGTATTAGCGAGCATTTCGACACCCTATTTACCACCGAAGCCAGCGTGGATGCGTTAAAACAGACCATTCTGCAACTGGCCGTAATGGGCAAACTTGTGCCGCATGATCCGAATGACGAACCAGCCTCTGAACTGCTCAAACGAATTGCGCAGGAAAAAGCTCAACTGGTGAAAGAAGGAAAAATAAAAAAACAAAAACCGTTGCCGCCGATTAGCGATGAGGAAAAACCTTTTGAACTGCCGGAAGGGTGGGAATGGATTAGACTAGGAAATATTGGTGAAGTTAAAGGGGGCGGAACCCCAAGTAAAAACAATCCTGATTTTTGGAAAGGTAATATTCCATGGGTTTCACCAAAGGATATGAAGGTTAATTACATCTCCAAAAGTCAACTAAATATTTCAAAAGAGGCTGTATTGGAGAGTTCAGTACATCTAATTCCTGAAAATAGTCTTATTTTTGTTGTCCGAGGCATGATTTTAGCCCATACATTCCCCGTAGCAATAACAAAAAAAGAAGTCACTATTAATCAAGATATGAAAGCCATATCAACTAATCAATTAAATACTGATTTTTTAATTTACTTACTTAAAGCAAACGAGACTCGAGTAATATGCTTAGTTGACCGCTCCTCTCATGGCACATGTAAACTTGTTTCAGATAAACTTTTCAATTTGGTTTTACCGTTGCCTCCATTAGAAGAACAATTTCGTATTACAGAACGAATAAATATGCTATTAGCTTATTGTGATAGATTGAAAAATTATATAAATCTAAAAAAACAAACCCAACTGCACCTTGCAGATGCACTCACTGACGCGGCGATAAACTAATTTTCTCGCCCTCATAAAACCAATAAAGCGGCTAAATAGCCGCTTTATTCACATCACCAAAAATTATATTTTTCGCTAATTTTCATCTTATTTTCATTAATTTTTAGCTGGACTTTCCCCATATTTACTGATGATATGTCCAGGTATTTAGCGCGGTGCGAATGTGCGCCAACACACCCGCACCGCTCATCACAATCCCTATTTCACGAGAATAGTAATCATGACTGACACGCATTCTATTGCACAACCGTTCGAAGCAGAAGTCTCCCCGGCAAATAACCGTCAATTAACCGTGAGTTATGCGAGCCGCTACCCGGATTACAGCCGTATTCCCGCCATCACTCTGAAAGGTCAGTGGCTGGAAACCGCCGGTTTTACCACCGGCACGGCGGTAGATGTCAAAGTGATGGAAGGCTGTATTGTCCTCACCGCCCAACCACCCGCCGCCGAGGAGAGCGAACTGATGCAGTCACTGCGCCAGGTGTGCAAACTGTCAGCGCGTAAACAGAAGCAGGTGCAGGAGTTTATTGGGGTGATTGCCGGTAAACAGAAAGTCGCCTGATACATTGACCCGGTAGCGCCAGTGCTACCGGGTATTATTCGCCACGTTATACCAACGCGCTCTCCATCTGTTTTTCAAATGCCTGACGAATTAATCCCATAATGTAAGGAAGTTGTGCGAGGTCGCTGAAACCAATTTCTACATCGCCATTGCCCCAGCGCCCAACATTTGTCACATCTTTGGCAATACCTTTCGGATCGACCAGTTCATGAAACTGCATATTAAGCGACAATCGCAGTCGGCTTTTTTGCGGCACAACATCAACAAAATTCGTTTCCGCTTTAAACGCAATATAGAGCTTCAATACTTCCTGCGTGATCCCTGCGTCCAGGCGCAAAACTTCATCGCTAAGATGATCGAATAACACCCGGCTATGCGAACCATCAGCAAGAAAAGGATAATCACTCAGGCTGTAACTGGTTTTGTTTTCCGGCTGCCCCCGATAAACAGCTAAAACCTCTTCAGGAAGAGAAGGCGCTTGCCAGACCTGAACCGCGAGATCGGCCAGACGATCGGCTCGGGCGTGAATGGCAGCTTCATCCCATTTTTCGCACTGTCCAAGACCGATATTCAAATAAAGCGGGCTATGCTTAAAGCCGTCTTCAATATCGCGTTTTTCCGCGAAAGGTCTGTCACTGTAGCGGGAGTTATAGCGCGTTAAAGTGAGATTCCCCAACGTATGCAACAATTCTTTATGAATACGCTGCCAGTCGCTTCCCAGCTCTTCGCGCCATTTAGCCGACAAATTTTCGTTCTGCGGCATAATGTGCTCAATCGTAAACTCTTCCACGCGCTCTCTGCGTTTATTGTTTTCCAGTCGTCGTAACCAGTAACTGCGACTGCGGAAGTTATAGAGATCGCGAACTTTTAATTCCCGTTTAAATTCATCATCGTTGGGGAAACGACGATATGAAGGTAGATTCAGAAAATGTACCTGAATACTTTCCAGATAATTTTCTTTATTAATAACTTTATAAAAAGTGGCAAACGTCTTGTTAAGAGAATTTGTTGGAATCGCACATACTGCACGGCGGAAAACATAAGATTCAATTAAACGAATTATGCTCAGGAAATCTTCACGAGACAAAACGCCATTTTTATAGTCATGATAAAGCGCCAGTAAGAAAGGATACGCCACATCGACTTTTAACTCGCGCAAATCCTGAAAAGCCGTAGCAAGCGATTTGTCACTTTCTTTTCCCAATGCCATTGCACAGTAATACTCCGCGTAGATGTGAATATCTTCAACCAGCCGATCTACGCCTTTTTCAGCAACACTCTGGCTACGGGCATGGAGTTTAAAAGCCTCATAGACTTCATCTGTCCGAGGGATCTCCCCCGTTTTTACCGTCAGATAATGACGCATAAAACTGTCAAAATATTCGCTGTAACCTTGCTGACCAAAGGCGACTTCCATGGGTCGCCAGTGATCTTCATACAACCGGGTTTGATACTCTGGTTCGAGACCCATCAGAATAAAATTGCGCACCAGATCGGCCTGACTTAACGCCTTACCGGTGGAGTTCATACTTTCAAAAATCAGTTGCGGATTATCCTGACCACGATTAAGCGCCACATCGACAATTAATAACTTTGCTAACCCACGACATAAGGGGATCAAGTCATCACCGAGTTTGGCAATTTGTTCATCAAAGAAAGTAAAGTTTTCCATTATTCGATGGGAATAGTTTTCTGGCATTGGTCTTTGTTTTATTAACGCCAGCAAACTGTCTTTATCAGTCTCGGTAAGCAGTAATTTAAATCCTTTCTCGCCGGACTCATAAGGATTGAGCAAATAATAATTACGCAATTTCATTGCCGAAAAGCCATCAAAAACTTCGTCTTCGCCAAGATGGCGCGATAAAGCCTCAATCAGCAACATTGCGGTCGTCAGCCGCTGCTGACCATCAATGACCAGCAACGGAGAAATACCAGAAACCTGATACAATCCCTGCTCTATATAAACAACCGAACCGATAAAATGCGCTGATATATCGTCACGCTTTCCGGCACGAATGATGTCGTCCCAAAGTTGCCGACATTGTTGCCCGGTCCATGAATAAGTCCGTTGATAAATGGGAATAACAAACTGCTGCGAACGTTTTAAATAATCGAGTAGGCGAGCTTCTGTAGCTTTCATTCTGACGTCTATCCGTGAAGCGATGATTTCGCAATAATAACCACTTCCTTGTGAAGGTTATAGAGAAATCCGGTTTATCTGCGATGAATTGCCCCCTCACTCCACATCCTCCCTGCGTAACCCAATATCTCTCAACCGCTCATCACTCATCTGCTGTAACACGCGTCGGGTCTGCATTTGCCGCCGCCAACGCCTCACCGCCTGCCAGAGTTGCACCAGGCCGATAAACGGCGCTTTAGCTCTGTTTTCGTGAAATTCCATCTGCTGCCTCCTCATCTTTCAGAGGCTTCATCATCCGCCTTCTGGCAGTTCACAATACAGATGCAAATATTAGTTTTATTTAACATACAGACAGGTTAAAACAACATCTGCATCCGGTTTTTTAGCCTCATCTGTACCGGTTTTTCTCTCTGTATGGTCCAAATAAGGAGTACAGCATGACGCGTTATCAACATCTGGCGACTCTGCTTGCCGGGCGGATTGAGCAAGGGCTGTATCGTCACGGGGAGAAATTGCCGTCGGTGCGTAACTTGAGTCAGGAGCACGGCGTCAGTATCAGCACCGTGCAGCAGGCGTATCAGATGCTGGAAACGATGAAGCTCATCACTCCGCAGCCGCGTTCGGGGTATTTTGTCGCACAACGTAAAGCCCAGCCGCCAGTGCCGCCGATGTCACGTCCGGTGCAGCGCCCGGTGGAAATTACCCAGTGGGATCAGGTACTGGATATGCTGGAGGCGCATAGCGACAGTTCCATTGTTCCGTTAAGCAAAAGCACGCCGGATGTCGAAACGCCCAGCCTGAAACCACTCTGGCGGGAGCTAAGCCGGGTGGTACAGCATAATCTGCAAACCGTTCTCGGTTATGACTTGTTAGCCGGTCAGCGAGTGTTGCGAGAGCAGATTGCCCGCCTGATGCTCGACAGCGGCTCGGTAGTCACCGCCGATGACATCATCATCACCAGCGGCTGCCATAACTCGATGTCGCTGGCGTTAATGGCAGTGTGTAAACCGGGCGATATTGTCGCGGTCGAATCCCCCTGTTATTACGGTTCGATGCAGATGCTGCGCGGCATGGGCGTGAAAGTGATTGAAATCCCAACCGATCCAGAAACTGGCATCAGCGTTGAAGCGCTGGAACTCGCGCTGGAACAGTGGCCGATTAAAGGCATCATTCTGGTGCCAAACTGTAATAATCCGCTGGGATTTATTATGCCGGACGCACGCAAACGGGCCGTTCTCTCTCTCGCTCAGCGTCATGATATTGTGATTTTTGAAGATGATGTCTACGGCGAACTGGCGACGGAGTATCCGCGCCCGCGGACCATTCATTCCTGGGATATCGACGGGCGAGTGCTGTTGTGCAGCTCGTTCAGTAAAAGCATTGCACCAGGCCTGCGCGTGGGCTGGGTCGCGCCGGGACGTTATCACGATAAACTGCTGCATATGAAATATGCCATCAGCAGCTTTAATGTGCCGTCCACGCAAATGGCGGCGGCAACGTTTGTGCTGGAAGGTCACTATCATCGCCATATTCGGCGGATGCGGCAGAATTATCAGCGCAATTTGGCGCTTTATACCTGCTGGATACGGGAATATTTTCCCTGCGAAATCTGTATTACGCGCCCGAAAGGCGGATTTTTACTGTGGATAGAATTGCCTGAACAGGTCGATATGGTCTGCGTTGCGCGACAGCTGTACCGCATGAAAATCCAGGTGGCGGCAGGCTCGATTTTCTCGGCTTCCGGCAAATACCGTAATTGTCTACGCATCAACTGCGCTTTACCGCTCAGCGAAACCTATCGCGAAGCACTGAAGCAAATTGGCGAGGCCGTGTATCGGGCAATGGAATGAATTCGAAATAGTGGCGAAGCGCCTGATTTCCTCTCACGAATCGCGTGTGACTCGTTTTATCTTTGCAGGGTCATCGTCACGTTCCAGCCTGAATTAAGCAAAGTACGCTTTGTTCATGCCGGATGCGGCGTGAACGCCTTATCCTGCCTACAAACCGCGCAAATTCAATAGATTGTAGAGAAAATGTAGGTCTGATAAGCGTAGCACATCAGGCTGCTTTGCGTTTGTCATCAGTCTCTGATTAGTACTCGATCCATGGATCACGCTTGCTTTCAGGCAAGGGCTGATCTAATGCCTGCATTTGCTCCGCCGAAAGTCCGGTAATCTTTTGTATCCATTCAGGATCTGCCCCATTCTGCAACAACAATCTAAGGAGGCGTTGTTCCCCTTCTTCTTTCCCTTTCTCCCTCCCCAACAGCCATCCATCATTATAAATTCGCTCTGCAATTGTCATTATTCGCTCCCTGTGGTGTGGCATTCGCCTGGTAAGTTCGCTGATAAACGCCTTAAAACGCGCTTCATCGCCAGTCAGTAAAATGTAATTTAACAGCGCAGTTATCTGGCTGTCATTAGCGCACCCTGTAACCAGTAATACTGCCAGTTGATCAATAAGCCCCATTAGATCGCGCTGGCGAATATGCTTTTGGATCAACTCCAACAGGGCGACTCTGCGATGCTGCACAATCTCGTCATCCGGCACGATAGTGATATCCACCAGCGGGAACGCGGCGTTATAAAGCTTCCGTGCGGTAGTCGGGTCGGCAAATTCGTCCAGCCAGCACAAAGACCAGGGATAAGGACTACGGCTACCGTGATAAAACAGCATCGGGATGACCAGCGGTAGCGGTCGGCGTTTATCATGTTCGATATGGCGCTGCATCACCGCCATGGCATATCGCATCAGCCGAAAAGCCATGTGAATATCCTCGCGGCTCTGATGTTCAATCACCACATAGATATAGCCATCGCCTTCGCGGGTCTTTACCGACCATAAAATATCGGAGTGTAGCGCCCGCAATTTTTCATCGACAAAGCTGGCGGATTCCAGTTTTAAGCTATCGAGATCGCACAGTTCACGTAAATCTTTAGGTAAGTGAATCTCCATAAAATCCCGCGCAGTGTCAGGGTGCGTGAGAAAGGTTTTAAATAATGCATCATGCGGCGTGCTGGTCGTGAAGTTTGTCATGGCGATCCATCACCTGTTGAAAAAGATGGCCTGACTTTAGCGACTAACAAAACCATTCTCACCCGGCAATTTCCCATTCCCCGAGTGGCTTTCCAGGCTATTTTTATTCTTCTGCAAACGATACATTTTTCCGGAAACAGGCTCGTGTTTTTACATGTCCTGTACCCGGCAGATATTCCCCTTTCCACCGCGCTCTTTTGATTAACCGCAAATTTTAATTACACTTAAGGTGTATATTTTCTATGCAACCCATCAATTCAAGAGGTGTAATGTGCTGATGACTATTTGTAATCGTTATACATTCTGACCCGAAGTCAGAAAGTATTTCTCTGTCTGTGTGTTCACAGGCAGTGTGGTTGATTACATGAAATTCAGTACATTTGCAGTCTCGTTGCCCTTCTCACCTGCCTTTCGTCATTACCGACGGTATTGAATTTCGTTTTCCCCGTTGGGGTTCTCCGGACAAGGAGTTGTTTGTTATGCCACGTTTTTTTGCCCGCCATGCCGCCACGCTGTTTTTCCCGATGGCGTTGATTTTGTATGACTTTGCCGCGTACCTGTCGACGGATCTAATCCAGCCAGGGATTATTAATGTAGTACGTGATTTTAATGCCGATGTCAGTCTGGCCCCTGCTGCCGTCAGTCTCTATCTTGCTGGCGGTATGGCGTTACAGTGGCTGCTGGGGCCGCTTTCCGACAGAATTGGCCGCAGGCCGGTGCTGATTACCGGGGCGCTTATTTTTACCCTTGCCTGCGCCGCGACAATGTTCACAACGTCAATGACACAATTTCTTATCGCGCGTGCAATTCAGGGCACCAGTATCTGTTTTATTGCTACCGTCGGTTATGTCACGGTGCAGGAAGCGTTCGGGCAGACAAAAGGGATCAAGTTGATGGCGATTATCACCTCCATCGTACTGATTGCGCCAATTATCGGCCCGCTTTCCGGCGCAGCTCTGATGCACTTTGTGCACTGGAAAGTCCTTTTTGCCATCATTGCGATTATGGGTTTTATCTCATTTGTTGGCTTACTGCTGGCGATGCCAGAGACAGTGAAGCGCGGCGCGGTTCCGTTTAGCGCCAAAAGCGTCTTGCGCGATTTTCGTAATGTCTTTTGCAATCGGCTGTTCCTCTTTGGCGCAGCAACCATCTCTTTAAGCTATATCCCGATGATGAGTTGGGTGGCTGTCTCGCCGGTGATCCTTATCGATGCAGGCGGCTTAACAACTTCGCAGTTCGCCTGGACACAGGTTCCGGTGTTCGGCGCGGTGATTGTTGCGAATGCCATCGTGGCGCGTTTCGTTAAAGATCCGACCGAACCGCGGTTTATCTGGCGTGCCGTACCCATTCAACTGGTCGGCCTCTCGCTGTTGATTATCGGCAATCTGCTGTCGCCGCACGTCTGGCTGTGGTCGGTGCTGGGCACCAGTCTGTATGCTTTCGGGATTGGTTTGATTTTCCCGACCTTATTCCGCTTTACGCTGTTTTCCAATAACTTACCGAAAGGGACCGTCTCCGCATCGCTAAATATGGTGATCCTGATGGTGATGTCGGTCTCGGTCGAAATCGGCCGCTGGCTATGGTTTAACGGCGGTCGCTTGCCGTTTCATCTGTTAGCCGTTGTGACGGGCGTTATTGTCGTTTTCACCCTAGCGGGATTGCTCAATCGCGTGCGCCAACATCAGGCTGCCGAGCTGGTGGAGGAGCGGTGATTTTTGCGCGATCCTGCCGTCAGGCTCTATTCTTAACGTTATGAATAAACTCATCGAACTCAGACGCGCCAAAAGGTTGGCGCTCTCTTTACTGCTTATCGCCGCTGCTACCTTTGTCGTTACGCTGTTTTTGCCGCCCAATTTTTGGGTGAGCGGCGTGAAGGCGATTGCTGAAGCGGCGATGGTCGGCGCGCTGGCTGACTGGTTTGCGGTGGTGGCGCTATTTCGCCGCGTGCCGATTCCGATCATTTCTCGTCATACGGCGATTATCCCGCGTAATAAAGACAGGATTGGTGAAAATCTCGGCCAGTTCGTGCAGGAAAAATTTCTCGATACCCAGTCGCTGGTGGCATTGATTCGGCGTCATGAACCAGCGTTATTGATCGGTAACTGGTTTAGTCAGCCGGAGAACGCCCGCCGCGTCGGTCAACATCTGCTGCAGATCATGAGTGGTTTTCTTGAACTGACCGATGATGCGCGTATTCAACGCCTGCTTAAGCGCGCAGTCCATCGGGCGATTGATAAGGTCGATCTTTCTGGCACCAGTGCACTGATGCTGGAAAGCATGACTAAAAACGATCGCCATCAGGTGCTGCTGGATACGCTGATCGCACAGTTGATCGCCCTGCTTCAGCGCGATAAATCGCGCAAGTTTATCGCCCAGCAAATTGTTCGCTGGCTGGAGAGCGAGCATCCGCTAAAAGCCAAAATTTTGCCCACTGAATGGCTGGGCGAACATAGCGCGGAGTTAGTTTCTGACGCGGTGAATTCTTTGCTTGATGATATTAGTCGCGATCGTGCGCATCAGATCCGCCATGCGTTTGATCGCGCCACCTTCGCCCTGATCGACAAGCTGAAAAACGATCCGGAAATGGCAGCGCGAGCCGATGCCGTAAAAAGCTATCTGAAAGAAGATGAAGCTTTTAACCGCTATCTCAGTGAATTGTGGGGGGATTTACGGGAATGGCTGAAAGCGGATATCAACAGCGAAGATTCTCGTGTGAAAGAACGTATCGCACGAGCGGGTCAATGGTTTGGCGAAACGTTAATTGCCGATGATGCCTTGCGGGCGTCGTTAAATAGTCATCTGGAACAAGCCGCGCACCGCGTTGCGCCTGAGTTTTCCGCATTCCTGACGCGCCACATCAGCGATACGGTAAAAAGCTGGGATGCCAGGGATATGTCGCGGCAAATCGAGTTAAATATCGGCAAAGATCTGCAGTTTATTCGTGTTAACGGTACGCTGGTTGGCGGATGTATTGGGCTGATTTTATATTTGCTGTCGCAGCTCCCGGCCTTGTTTCCCCTCGGCAATTTTTAGAAATCCATGAAAAACTAAGTGGCTAACCGCGAGAGAGATCAAATAAACCACACTAAAAGAATGGTAATAATGTGGCCTCTTTTCATTATCTCCCGTGGTACGGGGAAGGAAAATCATGTCACTTGTCACCGATCTACCCGCTATTTTCGATCAGTTCTCTGAAGCTCGCCAGAAAGGCTTTCTCACCGTCATGGATCTCAAGGAGCGCGGCATTCCGCTGGTTGGTACCTACTGTACTTTTATGCCGCAAGAGATCCCAATGGCAGCCGGTGCGGTTGTGGTTTCACTCTGTTCCACCTCTGATGAAACCATTGAAGAAGCGGAAAAAGACCTGCCGCGCAATCTCTGCCCGCTGATTAAAAGCAGCTATGGCTTCGGCAAAACCGATAAATGCCCCTACTTCTACTTTTCCGATCTGGTGGTGGGTGAAACCACCTGCGACGGCAAAAAGAAAATGTATGAATACATGGCAGAGTTTAAGCCCGTTCATGTGATGCAATTGCCCAACAGCATTAAGGACGATGCCTCGCGTGCATTATGGAAAGCTGAGATGCTGCGCTTACAAAAAGCGGTAGAAGAACGTTTTGGGCACGAGATTAGCGAAGATGCATTGCGCGACTCCATTGCGTTGAAAAACCGCGAACGTCGCGCACTGGCCAATTTTTATCATCTTGGGCAGTTAAATCCTCCAGCGCTTAGCGGCAGCGACATTCTGAAAGTGGTCTACGGCGCAACCTTCCGTTTTGAAAAAGAAGCGTTGATCAATGAACTGGATGCAATGACCGCCCGCGTTCGTCAGCAGTGGGAAGAAGGCCAGCGACTGGACCCGCGTCCACGCATTTTAATCACCGGCTGCCCAATTGGCGGCGCAGCAGAGAAAGTGGTGCGCGCGATTGAAGAGAATGGCGGCTGGGTTGTCGGTTATGAAAACTGCACCGGGGCGAAAGCGACCGAGCAATGCGTGGCAGAAACGGGCGATGTCTACGACGCGCTGGCGGATAAATATCTGGCGATTGGCTGCTCCTGTGTTTCGCCGAACGATCAGCGCCTGCAAATGCTCAGCCAGATGGTTGAAGAATATCAGGTCGATGGCGTAGTTGATGTGATTTTGCAGGCGTGCCATACCTACGCGGTGGAATCGCTGGCGATTAAACGTCATGTGCGTCAGCAGCACAACATTCCTTATATCGCTATTGAAACAGACTACTCCACCTCAGATGTCGGGCAGCTCAGCACCCGTGTCGCGGCCTTTATTGAGATGCTGTAAGGAGTGGCAGTGGCATATTCGATTGGCATTGATTCCGGCTCAACCGCCACCAAAGGGATCTTACTGGCAGACGGCGTGATTACGCGCCGTTTCCTCGTTCCAACACCCTTTCGCCCGGCAACAGCAATTACTGAAGCCTGGGAAACTCTGCGCGAAGGGTTAGAAACAACGCCGTTTCTGACGCTCACCGGCTACGGGCGGCAACTGGTGGATTTTGCCGATAAACAGGTGACGGAAATCTCCTGTCACGGGCTGGGCGCACGTTTTCTTGCGCCAGCAACGCGCGGGGTAATCGACATCGGTGGTCAGGACAGCAAAGTGATTCAGCTTGATGACGACGGTAACCTGTGCGATTTCCTGATGAATGACAAATGCGCGGCGGGCACCGGGCGTTTCCTGGAGGTGATCTCGCGCACGCTTGGCACCAGCGTCGAGCAACTCGACAGCATTACCGAAAATGTCACGCCGCACGCCATCACGAGTATGTGTACGGTGTTTGCCGAATCAGAAGTGATCAGCCTGCGCTCAGCGGGCGTCGCGCCAGAAGCGATTCTCGCTGGAGTGATTAACGCGATGGCGCGGCGGAGTGCCAATTTCATTGCTCGTCTCTCCTGTGAAGCGCCGATTCTGTTTACTGGTGGCGTTAGTCATTGCCAGACGTTTGCCCGGATGTTGGAAACTCACCTGGGAATGCCGGTAAATACCCATCCTGATGCGCAATTTGCTGGCGCAATTGGCGCAGCGGTAATTGGTCAACGAGTGAGAAAACGCCGATGAAAGAGTTTTTATTTTTATTTCACTCCACGGTCGGCGTCATACAAACCCGCAAGGCGTTGCAGGCAGCGGGCATGACTTTTCGCGTCAGCGATATTCCCCGTGATTTACGCGGCGGCTGCGGGTTATGTATTTGGCTGACCTGTCTGCCCGGCGAGGAAATACAATGGGTGATCCCTGGGCAGACCGAAGCGATATATTGCCAGCAGGGCAGCAACTGGCAGTGCGTGGTGCATTACGACTCAGAAGCGTCAACCAGGCAATAAGATCTTTAAATATAACGCCCGGATATTTGGCTGCACATAATCCTGCATGAAGGAAGTTGTATTAAATATCTCGCCTGCTGTGAAATATTTCCCATCCACAAAATGAGCGATTTTTGATAGCACCTTGCTATTGCGCGTCTAAAATACAATAAACATTATATTATACTTAAAACATAATTATGCATAGAGAAATAAAATGATTACCGGGTGTGGTAATGATAAAGATAAGTTTCAGTGTGAAGCTTATCTTTACCCCCCCATGATTATTTTATATTTAGAAGAACATTTCACAATTCAAGGATAAAAATATGGGCTCCACATTTAACATATACGGCGATATTCTTCCAACACTCGACATGTATTCGGGACTAAAACCTTGCCATAAAAAAAGCAACCAACCATTTGACATTAACACGGAAATTGAAACCATACAAAAACAAATTAATTATGATATAAATCATTTGAATGATGGTTTTATTAAGCGTGTACTGAATGTTTTTATTCACCTTATCTCTAATCCCGACAATCTCGAATTAACCTTAAATCGATATTCATCAACAACAGAACAAATCATCGCCAAAACCAAAAGAAATGGTTTAAATGAGTTTGAAATTAACGATCTAAAAATAATATTTAATCGACAAGATGATAATGAAAGCGTATTAACTGTTTACCACAAAGATATAAGTCATAGTTGCAATGTTAAAACCGAGCAACTGCAGCAGTTTATTAAAATAATGGAACAAAAAGCGCAACTACCAATCTATATTGACAAGAACAATTTGAAAGAGAGCATTTTCTCTGTTTTGCGAAATGACCCACAGCACGTAGAAAAAGAGCAATACCTTCCCTTTGATAAGTTTTTAACACATGCCTGCAAAAGTTCAAATTCATTTGAAGTGAAATTAGATGCCACTCATCAATATCGACATCTGAATAACTTCATGATTTCTTTTGACCCAGTAGAAAGTCAATTAACCATACGGGATAATAATAACGAGACTGAAACTATCTCGTTGACAAACTTACAATGGGAAAATGTGCTGCAATACTACAGAGAAAATCACCAGCAGCC
Organism: Escherichia sp. HH41S; assembly: GCF_009820115.1. Lineage (NCBI taxonomy): Bacteria > Pseudomonadati > Pseudomonadota > Gammaproteobacteria > Enterobacterales > Enterobacteriaceae > Escherichia > Escherichia sp. HH41S. The sequence goes on along the minus strand of NZ_VNXE01000061.1, from coordinate 185,863 downwards.
AAATATATCAGGATCACGAAATTTCACGGATAATAGAGATAAAATAAAAAATACAATATCCACCTCTGAAATTATAGAGTGCGCCTCTCCTGAAATAAGAAGTAGCGTCCTGAACGATCTTTATAGCATTGCTAATTTCCTCCCGGACAATAATCTGACACCAAATGAGAGCTGGAAAAGATTTTGTCATACATGTGAGCGCTTTTACGTTGCTCAGAAGAGTATCACTGGAGATAAGAGTGAACGCCTTACGCGAAAACTCTCTATCTCTGACGCAGAAATTACAATGACCTTCACGATAGGTGATGTTGTTATCAATACTATTAGCACTGCTATTCCTAAAGATTCAACGGGTCAACGGTGTATCAAAGGGTTGAATTTAGCGGGAATGGATTTAACCGGCATAGACTTGTCTAAAATGGCTCTAAGGAATGTCAATTTTAATGGCAGCATTCTTAGAAAAGCGGATTTCTCCGGTACGATCTGTGAAGGCGTGGATTTTACAGATTGTGATCTGCGTAATGCAAAATTCGAAAATGCCACATTAGAAAATAATGATTTTCGTAAAGTTCGCCACTTGACTTATGTAAATTTCAAAAACGCAAATCTACGAAACTGTAACTTCAGCGGAAAAGTTCTCACTGGCGTTAATTTTACTGGAAGTGACCTTAGTAATGCTTATCTTGAACACATAGATTTCACATCAGTCATTCTATATGAAACATCTGCAACATCTGCAACATCTGCAACATCTGATACTTCTAAAATACCTGAAATACCTGGAGCACCTAAAATACCTGCAACACCTCGAATACCTGGTACACCTAAAGTAATTCTTACTGGAGCAATACTAAATTATTCCGATCTATCGGATAAAGATCTTTCAGAATATGATCTTACTGGTACTGTCTGCATGTTTACCAATTTTACAAACGCTAATTTAACAAAATGCAAACTGTTTAATACAAACTTTTCTGCTGCAACATTTAACAATACTAATTTCACTGGTACAGAAGGTTCTAATATTCTATTTAACCATGCATGGTTGTTCAATACGATATTTATAGATACAATTTTTAAAAATGCCTGTTTTTTCAATGCCAAAGTGAATAATGTTTCTCTTAAGAGTGCATATCTTTACAATGATAATATCGATAAAAAAGCCAATGACAGTACCGATAAACAAGACAAGAACAGTACCGAGCAACAGGACAGTAACAGTTTTAATCAAGCCCGTTTAAAGAAAGAAGTGAATAGCAGTTTTTCCATTCCGGGTTTAACGTCTTATCAGCCAACGTATATAGTTGACGAATAGTTCAATAATCACCCAAACAGAGTGAGTATGGCAGAGGATATAAATTGTTAACCGCCTCATCTATCATTCATGGATGAGGCGCATTTATCAGTCGATGTAAGCTGAAAATGTTCCGCCATCCAAAGACAAACGCCGCAACTCCCCTGCGGCGTTTACTATTTCATCGCCCCGCGTTAAGAATTCATTAAGCTTCATCCGTATACTCCTTATCTGTCGCACTGAATTTGACGAGAAAAAAGCAATAATAAGGAGCAACAAGTTGAAAAAGCGCATCACCTTTATCGTTTTTCTTTGCGCCATCGTGGCGGTAAGCCTGTTTTTTGTGCAATCCTGCGTCCGTAAAAGCCAGCATGTCGCAGGGTTTCAGAATTATCAGGCCACTATCGATGGTAAAGAGATTACAGGAGTAACTAAAAATATCTCCTCACTGACCTGGTCTGCGCAGAGCAATACCTTGTTTAGCACTATCAACAAACCTGCAACCATCGTTGAAATGACGACCGAGGGCGATCTGATCCGCACCATTCCGCTCGATTTCGTTAAGGATCTCGAGACGATTGAATACATTGGTGATAATAAATTTGTCATCAGTGATGAACGTGATTATGCCATTTATGTGATTTCACTTAACGCTGATTCGGAAGTGAGCATCCTCAAAAAAATTAAAATCCCATTGCAGGAAACGCCAACCAACTGTGGCTTTGAAGGGCTGGCTTATTCCTCTCAGGACCATACCTTCTGGTTTTTTAAAGAGAAAAATCCGATAGAGGTCTACAAAGTTACCGGGCTATTGCGTAGCGATGAGTTGCATATCAGCAAAGATAAAGCGTTGCAGCGTCAGTTTACTTTGGATGATGTTTCTGGCGCGGAATTTAACCCACAAAAAAATACGTTGCTGGTGTTGTCACATGAGTCACGCGCCCTGCAGGAAGTGACCGTGACAGGTGACGTTATCGGCGAAATGTCGTTAACCAAAGGCAGGTATGGCCTTTCACACAATATCAAGCAGGCGGAAGGGATAGCGATGGATGCCAGTGGCAACATCTATATCGTTGGCGAACCCAATCTTTTTTATCGCTTTACGTCGACAAAATCACAATAACAGTCTGGCAGGCTCGCCTTTTTTGTTATTAAATTGTTAACTCAATTAATACAAATCAGGCAGAACATGAATTCGACATCGCATCCTGTAGAACGTTTTTCTTTCAGCACCGCGTTATTCGGGATGCTGGTTCTGACCTTAGGTATGGGTTTAGGCCGCTTTCTCTATACGCCTATGCTGCCAGTCATGCTAGCGGAAGGCGAGTTTTCCTTTAGCGAACTCTCGTGGATCGCCAGTGGTAACTATGCCGGGTATCTGGCGGGGAGCCTGCTGTTTTCATTCGGCGCGTTTCATTTGCCCTCACGCCTGCGCCCATTCCTGTTAACTTCCGCCCTCGCAACTGGATTATTAATCCTCGCGATGGCGTGGTTGCCGCCGTTTCTTCTGGTTTTCATCATTCGCTTTCTGGCAGGGGTCGCCAGCGCCGGGATGTTGATTTTCGGCTCGACGCTTATCATGCAACATACCCGCCATCCCTTTGTTCTTGCGGCGCTATTTTCTGGCGTTGGCGTCGGTATTGCTCTGGGTAATGAATATGTACTGGCAGGCCTGCATTTTTCCCTCTCTTCACAAACGTTGTGGCAAGGTGCCGGGGCACTTTCTGCCATAATATTGCTTGTTCTGGCGCTGCTCATTCCGTCGAAGAAACATATTATCGCGCCAGCGCCATTGGCAAAAATCGCGCAACAACCCATGAGCTGGTGGTTACTGGCGATTTTGTATGGTCTGGCGGGTTTTGGTTATATCATCGTCGCCACCTACCTGCCGCTCATGGCGAAAGACGCGGGCCAGCCTGTGCTGACGGCTCACCTTTGGACACTGGTTGGCTTGTCGATTGTCCCAGGTTGTTTTGGCTGGCTATGGGCAGCCAAACGGTGGGGAGCATTACCTTGCCTGACCGCAAATTTGCTGGTGCAGGCTGTCTGCGTGCTGTTAACCCTCGCCAGTAGCTCTCCTTTATTACTCATCATCAGCAGTATTGGTTTTGGCGGCACCTTTATGGGGACGACCTCGCTGGTGATGACCATCGCCCGCCAGCTTAGCGTGCCGGGAAATCTTAACCTTTTGGGCTTTGTGACACTCATTTATGGTATCGGGCAAATTCTTGGCCCGGTGCTGACCAGCATGCTCGGCAACGGAACGTCGGCGCTCGCCAGTGCCACGCTCTGTGGCGCAGCTGCGCTATTTATCGCAGCGTTAATCTGCGGGATGCAAATATTCAAAATACATACGAATTACTCTTAGTTGATTTAATGAATTTAACTTTTCAGTACAGCACGTAAAATAACTAAAACCCCCTTGTTCTTTGGCGGTGCTCAGCCACCGCCACTATTATTCATGGTTTAGCAAATTTACGGCTAATTCATTATTTCTGGTCATATTATAGTCAGGATCGTTTTATACCTCCGTGCTAGAAAAAACACGTTTAATTCTGTTTTTTCACGGAAGGTCACTATGGCTTCGACAAATGCGCAGCAAATAAAAAATAATGATCAAAACTCTTTATGCGGTCTGGGTGACAAAATACGCCGCCTGGCCGCCGGAGTTTGTTTATTCACACAAATTTTTTTCCCCGTCATGGTGACTGCACAAAATGTGGTACACGCTAAACCCCAGATGACAGTTTCATCTCCTCCCCCTCTTACAGAAAATAAAACCGTACCTTACACGCTTGGCGCGCTGGAATCAGCGCAAAGTGTTGCTGACCGGTTTGGTATTTCACTGGAAGAGCTTCGTCGTCTTAATCAGTTTCGTACTTTTGCCCGCGGCTTTGATAACGTGCGTCAGGGTGAAGAACTGGATGTTCCGGCAACAACCTCGCAGAGAAGTCATGAGCTACAAAATGCCGTATCACCGGCGAATGCCGAAAACACTCTGGAGAATCAAATAGCCAGTACTTCACAGCGAGTTGGCACTCTGCTTTCACAAGATATGAATAGTGAGCAGGCGAGCAGCATGGCGCGTGGTTGGGCGTCTTCAGAAGCCTCTGGCACGATGACTGATTGGTTAAATGACTTTGGCACCGCGAAAATCTCTCTGGGCGTGGATGAAGATTTTAGCCTGAAAAATTCGGAATTCGACTTCCTGCATCCATGGTATGACACACCCGATTATCTGCTCTTCAGCCAGCATACTCTTCACCGAACGGACGATCGCACCCAGATCAACACCGGTTTAGGCTGGCGTTACTTCACCCCCAGTTGGATGTCAGGCATCAACCTGTTTTTTGATCACGACCTGAGCCGCTATCACTCCCGCGCGGGACTTGGCGCAGAATACTGGCGTGACTATCTGAAGTTGAGCAGCAATGCTTATATCGGCCTGACCGGCTGGCGTAGCGCACCAGAATTGGATAATGACTACGAAGCCCGCCCGGCTAACGGCTGGGATTTACGCGCAGAAGGCTGGTTACCTGCCTGGCCGCATCTGGGTGGAAAACTGGTCTATGAACAATACTATGGCGATGAAGTGGCGCTGTTTGACAAGAATGATCGTCAAAGTAATCCCCATGCTATTACCGCAGGCCTCAACTATACCCCCTTCCCGCTTCTGACTCTCAGTGCAGAACAGCGTCAGGGGAAACAAGGTGAAAATGACTCACGGTTTGCCGTTGATCTGACCTGGCAACCCAGCAGCTCAATGCAGAAACAGCTTAACCCGGACGAAGTGGCCGGACGGCGCAGTCTGGCCGGTAGTCGTTATGACCTGATTGATCGCAACAACAACATCGTTCTGGAATACCGCAAGAAAGAGCTTATCCGCCTGAGTCTGCTGGACCCAGTGAAAGGGAAATCGGGAGAAATAAAACCGCTGGTTTCCTCGCTACAGACCAAATATGCCCTGAAAGGCTATAAAATCGACGCTGCTGCGCTGGAATCTGCTGGAGGAAAAGTCAGCACTTCCGGAAAAGATATCACGGTCACGCTGCCTGGTTACCGCTTCACTAACACCCCGGAAACCGATAATACGTGGCCGATAGACGTTACCGCTGAGGATGTAAAAGGTAATCTGTCACATCGTGAGCAAAGCATGGTCGTCATCCAGGCTCCGGCATTAAGCCAGAAAGATTCTCTGTTATCCGTTAATCCGCTAACCCTGGCAGCAGATAAAAAATCGACTACCACATTGACTGTGACTGCGCACGATTCCGACGGTACCCCGGTTCCGGGGCTGGCACTGCAAACCCGCAGTGAAGGTGTTCAGGATATCACTCTGTCTGACTGGACAGATAACGGGGATGGTAGCTACACACAGATGCTGACTGCAGGAACGACTTCAGGTTCAGTAACACTGACACCGCAACTTAACGGTGAGAGTGCGGTAAAAGAATCCATCGTCGTTAATATCGTCCCTGTTGTCTCATCCCGCGACCATTCTTCAATATCCATAGATAACATATTGTATTATGCCGGAGACGACATCAAAGTCAGGGTAGAACTGAAAGACGACAAAAATAAACCGGTTGAATATCAAGAAGACGCGTTGGTAAAAGCCGTCACTGTCGAGAACAGCAAACCTGGCGCCACGGTTGTCTGGCACGAAGAGCATCCGGGCGTTTATGCAGCGAATTATCCGGCCCATAAGCAAGGAGCAGCCCTGAGGGCACAACTTAGCCTTCACAACTGGAATACTCCTCTGCAATCGCATATTTATAATATCGAAGCAAACCAGAATAAGGCTCACGTCGCCACATTATCCGCAACGAATAATGACGTTTACGCCGATAAAAAGACGTTTAATACCATCACTATTAACGTCACTGATGAGAGTGATAATCCCCTGAGAAATCATCAGGTCACCTTTAAGAATGAGAAAGGAAGCGCGGAATTTGTAGAACCGACGCAGCAAAATACTGATGCACATGGTGTTGCCACAATCAACATGATAAGTCAGGTTGCGGAAGAAAATACGATTAGCGCTACGCTGCCAAATGGTTCTACTCAACGGGTAACTGCGAAATTTGTTAGCGATTCGAATACGCCAAAACTCAAACAACTGGTTGCCGCGCCAGATACCATTAGTGCTGGTAATAGCCAGGGTAGTACCCTGACCGCCACCGTCACAGACTTTCATAACAACCCGTTAAAAGATATGAAAGTGAATTTTGTGGCACCAACTGACTCGCAACTGGACAACACGACCGCCACAACTGACCAGTCCGGGATTGCGCGGGTGCACCTGACCAGTTCAAAAGCAGGTAACTATACCGTCGATGCCTCGCTTGAGGCGGATAAAAATATTCACCAGTCGGTTACGGTTACCGTGGTCCCAAACAGGGAACAATCGGTAATTATTTTGAATGCCGGATCGGGCAGTACGATTGCTAACAATACAGATACCGTTACCCTGACTGCCAGTGTGAAAGATGTTTATGGACACTCACTACCGGATGAGGATGTGAAATTTACCTTGCCAGCATCTATGACAGGGAACTTCACGCTAAGTAGTGACACCGCTCGCACCGATTCAAACGGCAATGCCGTGGTCACATTGCGAGGCACAAAAGCGGGTGAGTTTACAGTGACGGCGACACTGAGCAGAAATAATACCAGTGCTAATCAGCTAGTCTATTTTATTGGGGATACAAGCAGCGCGCAGCTCCAGCCGCTGACTGCCTCATTATATACCATAGTTGCTGGCAACAGTACGGGGAGTACCCTGACAGCAACGATCCTGGACGCTTACCAAAATCCGCTTAAAGACCAACAGGTCACTTTCCAGAGTAACGATGTCACACTAAGCGGAACAGAAGTCACCACCAATACGCAGGGTCAAGCGACGGTAATAATGACCAGCAATATTGCCGGACAACATAACGTAGTGGTGAGCCGGAAAGCGCAATCATCCGATAATAAAACGTTTAGTTTATCAGTGCTCCCGGATGAAAGTTCGGCGAAGATAATAAGTATAACCGGAGCCGAAAAAACGATAATGGTTGGCGAAAACATCACGCTACGAATACACGTACAGGATGCGTTTAATAACGTCATAGCCGGTCAACGCGTCAGATTAAGTGCGCTGCCAACCGCTAACATTACGATAGACGATACGGCTTACACCGATAATAACGGCTATGCGTACGTTAACCTTATCAGCACCCAGCCTGGGGTCTATCAGGTGACAGCATCGCTGGACAATAACAGTAGTCGTAAAGTTGACGTGAGTGTGGCAAAGGGCAAACTCGAGTTAACATCATCGAAGCCAGAAACCACGGTCCATAACAGTGAAGGTATTACACTGACCGCAACGGCAAGAAATATTCAGGGTGAATTGATGCCGGGGCAAATTATCACCTTTAGCGTAACACCTGATGGTGCAACGCTAAGCAATACAGGGGAAATCCTGACTGATCAGTCAGGTCAGGCCAAAGTGACGCTGACCAGTGACAAAGTCAATGTATATACCGTTACGGCCACAATGGGCAAAGACGTTCCCGTTCAGAGCCAGGTGACGGTTGCGGTTAAGGCTGATGCTACAACGGCACATGTTGTGAGTGTAGTGGCTTCTCCTGACACCATAATCGCCGACGGGGTTGATAGCAGCACCATCACTTCACGAGTAGAAGATGATTATGGATTCCCGGTTGAAGGTGTCGACGTTAGTTACAGCTTAGACACCAAAGGCAGCCCGGTGATTAATAATCCAACTACGCGTACCGATCAGTCCGGGCAAGTCACGGCGACAATAACAGGTACATTGGCAGAAGCTCTAATTGTCAATGTTCAGGTCCCTGGCACAGTCCACAAATCCGCAGCCATTACATTGATTCCTGGTACGGCAGATGAAAGTAAATCAACATTGAAATCTAGCGTTAGCTCTTTTATGGCTGACTTCCAGGAGAGCGCGACACTTACGTTAATATTGCAAGACAAGTACGGTAACCCGATAGTGACGTCTGATCATCTGGAATTTGTCCAGTCAGGTGCCTACGTGAACCTCCTGAAGTTGAGCAATATTGATTACAGCCAAAGAAATTATGGCGAGTACACCGTCACTGTCACTGGCGGCGTAGAGGGCAGAGCGACTCTCATTCCTATGCTGAACGGTGTTCATCAAGCAAACTTAAGCATATCACTGGATCTTGTCCGCTCAATAAAAGACATGCACGGTCATGTAACAGTCAACAACCATACCTTCACAACGGCTACATTCCCCAGTGAAGGTTTTATAGGGGCGTACTACACACTTAATGATGACAACTTTGAAGCGGGTAAAACCGTTAGTGATTATATGTTCACAAGTTCACAGAGTTGGGTGTCTGTCGATGCTTCAGGTAAAGTTTCTTTCACAAATACCGGCGACCAAACTTCAGTCGTAATAAGCGCTGTTCCCAGACAAGGAGGTACAACCTACCAGACATTAATTAAGCTGAAAGGCTGGTGGGTGAATCATGGGAATCAAACCAATATCTGGCTAACTGCCAATGCGTTCTGCAACGCGAAAAGTGATGGATATAATCTTCCTGGCGTCGCACATTTAACGTCTGGCGAAAACAAACGCACGTTGGGATCGCTATATGGTGAGTGGGGGAACGTTGGGGAGTTTTCCAGTGATTCGCAATTTACCGCGGGTGCTTACTGGACCAATCAACAGGATGATTACAATAGACACGTCTATGTGCAGATGCTGACGGGCAGGATTGGAAGCGACGCAGATTCCAGCGCTCAACTAACTGCCTGCCGTAAATCACTTTAATTTCTGAAGTAGTTATTAAAGGATACCCTTTTGCGAGGGTATCCTTTCAGACTCATGACAAAAGCCAAATTGCCTGATGCGCTACGCTTATCAGGCTTACACTATCTCTCTAATATATTGAATTTTTATGCTTTTGTAGGGAGCGCAAGGCGTTTATGCCGCATCTGGCACGAGCAAACATTAATCAGCTCTTTTCTTCGGGCACTCAAGAAACTCAACAGCAACCGTTGATGTCAGCCAGACCCCGTTTTCCGCTTGCCAGAAAGGGATGCCTCGTTTCGCCATTTCCTGTGCTTTGACGGTTAAAATAACCGGCAATCCGTGTCTTGCTCCCACTTTGCGTGCCGTTGCTTCATCAGCAGAGAGATGCACGTAATGACGCTCTCCTGGAATCAGCCCTTGTTTTTTTATCTCGTCAAGAAAGCGGCTTGCCGTACCGTGGTAGAGAAACTGTGGCGGTGTTTTTTCGGCAAAGGCAATGGCGACCTGCGAAGTCGAATGCCCCTGAACCGCGCGAATGCACCTACTATCACTGGAATAACTAAAACGCTTTTTATCGCTGGTGGCGACAACGGTATCCAGTAATGCACGGGTTAACCGCTTACCTGCTTTTTGTGCACAAAGTATGAGCTTATCAATATCCGCCCATCCTTCACGGTCAAGTACGATACCAATCGCCTCCGGTTTATGTCGGAGAACAAAACTTAAAAACTTGCTTGTATCCGCCAGCTCTTTTTCGTTGTACTTTACCATCGCGTTTTCGTCCCTGGATTTTCCGTTTTTATTTACTCACGTCATTGTCACTGGATTTATGAATTTTCTGCAACGAAATCCTTCGCAGCATCTTGTTCAAACAGCGTAATTTTTCCGCTATGCAAAAAACGCATAGCCAGAAACATACTTGCATTTTCCCCATACCCACATGGCTGATAAGGTTTTTCAGCTCCAGGAATTTTCCTGGCTCAAGCAACACACAAACACAAAAAAACAATGGGGATTGTTATGACACAACAAGGGGATGCTGTAGCCGGGGAGCTGGCGACAGAAAAAGTGGGCATTAAAGGGTATCTGGCTTTTTTTCTTACCATAATCTTTTTTTCCGGTGTTTTTTCCGGGACAGACAGCTGGTGGCGCGTTTTTGATTTTTCCGTTCTGAACGGATCGTTTGGGCAACTGCCTGGTGCGAACGGAGCCACCACCTCGTTTCGCGGAGCGGGTGGCGCGGGGGCTAAAGATGGCTTTCTCTTTGCGCTGGAGCTGGCACCATCAGTCATTCTCTCTCTGGGGATTATTTCAATTACCGATGGTCTTGGTGGATTACGCGCCGCGCAGCAGTTAATGACACCTGTGCTAAAACCATTGTTGGGCATTCCAGGAATCTGCTCGCTGGCGCTGATCGCTAACCTACAAAACACCGATGCCGCCGCCGGTATGACCAAAGAGCTGGCGCAGGAAGGTGAAATTACCGAACGCGATAAAGTGATTTTCGCCGCATATCAAACCAGCGGTAGCGCCATCATCACCAACTACTTCTCTTCCGGCGTCGCGGTGTTTGCCTTTCTGGGCACGTCCGTAATCGTACCTTTAGCCGTCATCCTGGTGTTTAAATTTGTCGGAGCCAACATTTTGCGCGTCTGGCTTAACTTCGAAGAACGTCGCAACCCAACGCAAGGAGCGCAAGCATGACAACTCAGGTCCGCAAAAATGTCATGGATATGTTTATCGATGGCGCACGCCGTGGCTTTACTATCGCCACCACCAACCTGCTGCCGAACGTGGTGATGGCATTTGTCATCATTCAGGCGCTGAAAATTACCGGCCTGCTCGACTGGGTGGGGCATATCTGTGAACCCGTAATGGCGCTGTGGGGATTGCCCGGTGAAGCGGCAACCGTCCTTTTAGCCGCATTAATGAGTATGGGCGGCGCAGTCGGTGTTGCCGCCAGTCTGGCAACCGCCGGCGCATTAACCGGCCACGATGTCACTGTTTTACTGCCTGCAATGTATTTAATGGGCAACCCGGTGCAAAATGTCGGTCGCTGCCTGGGGACAGCCGAAGTGAATGCCAAATATTACCCGCACATCATTACGGTCTGCGTCATTAACGCATTGCTGTCGATCTGGGTTATGCAGCTTATTGTTTAACAAGGAGTTATCATGATTGATTATTCCGCAGCCGGTTTTACCCTGCTGCAGGGAGCGCATTTGTATGCGCCGGAAGATCGGGGAATTTGCGATGTCCTCGTCGCTAACGGCAAAATTATCGCAGTTGCCAGCAATATCCCTTCTGACATCGTACCTGACTGCATGGTCGTCGATCTCCGCGGGCAGATCCTCTGCCCTGGTTTTATTGATCAACACGTCCATTTGATTGGCGGTGGCGGAGAAGCTGGCCCCACTACGCGTACGCCGGAAGTGGCGTTAAGTCGTCTGACAGAAGCGGGCGTCACGTCAGTGGTTGGACTGCTGGGCACCGACTCTGTCTCTCGCCACCCGGAATCCCTGCTCGCCAAGACCCGTGCGCTCAATGAGGAAGGCATCAGCGCCTGGATGCTGACCGGCGCTTATCATGTACCTTCCCGCACCATTACAGGTTCCGTGGAAAAAGACGTGGCAATTATCGATCGCGTGATTGGCGTGAAATGCGCTATCTCTGATCACCGCTCTGCCGCACCGGACGTTTATCACCTGGCCAATATGGCGGCGGAATCCCGCGTTGGCGGTTTGCTCGGCGGTAAGCCTGGCGTCACTGTGTTCCACATGGGCGACAGCAAAAAGGCATTGCAGCCTATCTATGACCTGCTGGAAAACTGCGATGTTCCCATCAATAAGTTGCTGCCGACCCACGTTAACCGCAACGTACCGTTGTTTGAACAGGCGCTGGAGTTTGCGCGCAAAGGCGGTACCATCGACATCACCAGCAGCATTGACGAACCAGTCGCCCCTGCCGAAGGTATTGCCCGCGCCGTTCAGGCCGGTATTCCGCTGGCACGCGTCACCCTCAGCTCTGACGGCAACGGTAGCCAGCCGTTCTTCGATGACGAAGGGAATTTAACCCATATCGGTGTTGCAGGTTTTGAAACGTTGCTGGAAACCGTGCAGGTTCTGGTCAAAGACTATGATTTCAGTATCAGCGATGCCCTGCGCCCGCTCACCAGTAGCGTAGCCGGTTTCCTTAACCTGAGCGGGAAAGGCGAAATTCTGCCAGGCAATGACGCAGACTTACTGGTCATGACGCCAGAACTGCGCATTGAACAGGTATACGCCCGCGGCAAACTGATGGTTAAAGACGGCAAAGCCTGCGTGAAAGGAACGTTTGAAACGGCATAAACGGTTGTCAGCCGCCCGAATGGACGTAGAATGCCCGCAAGGGCGGCTGACAGAGTAAAACGTAATGGATGACTGTGGTGCGGTTTTGCATAATATTGAAACAAAATGGCTTTATGATTTTCTGACCCTGGAAAAATGCCGCAACTTTTCCCAGGCGGCAGTCAGTCGCAACGTCTCACAACCCGCATTTAGCCGTCGCATCCGCGCGCTGGAACAGGCAATTGGCGTTGAATTGTTTAACCGCCAGGTGACGCCTCTGCAACTCTCGGAACAAGGGAAAATCTTCCATTCGCAGATCCGCCATCTGCTGCAACAGTTAGAGAGCAACCTTGCAGAACTGCGTGGCGGCAGCGATTACGCGCAACGTAAAATCAAGGTAGCCGCTGCACACTCTCTTTCTCTCGGTCTTTTACCGTCAATTATCAGCCAGATGCCGCCGCTCTTTACCTGGGCGATTGAAGCCATTGATGTTGATGAAGCGGTCGATAAACTGCGTGAAGGGCAAAGCGACTGTATTTTTTCCTTTCATGACGAAGATTTGCTGGAAGCGCCGTTTGACCACATTCGCTTATTTGAATCTCAATTGTTCCCCGTCTGCGCCAGTGACGAACACGGAGAAGCACTTTTTAACCTCGCACAGCCACACTTTCCGTTACTGAATTACAGCCGCAACTCCTACATGGGGCGATTGATTAACCGTACCCTGACGCGCCACAGTGAGTTAAGTTTCAGCACCTTTTTTGTCTCGTCGATGAGCGAGCTTTTAAAGCAGGTTGCCCTCGACGGCTGTGGGATTGCCTGGCTGCCGGAGTACGCCATCCAACAAGAAATTCGCAGCGGGAAGCTTATCGTTCTGAATCGGGACGAACTGGTGATCCCGATTCAGGCCTATGCATACCGGATGAACACCCGTATGAATCCCGTGGCCGAACGCTTCTGGCGCGAACTGCGCGAGCTGGAGATTGTGCTTAGCTGACATTCTCCAGCGTCGCACTACACCAACCGCCACTATCCCAGACCAGATCAAACGTTAGCGGTTCATCGTCGTGGTGCAGCATTATCTCAAGGCTGATCGCCAGCGTGTGGCTGTACGCTTCTTTCAAATTGACCTGCAACGCCGCAATCCGAGGCTCATGAAATAACAGTGCAGAACGTAGTTGACGGCAATACCAGCTCTGGAGATGTTTGTCGCTCTGGTTATGCACTTGCCACTCAGGCATACCTGAAACAAGTAATGAAGGTAATGCCGAATGAGGAGAATTAAAAAGAGTGAGGAGATCGCTGCATACCGATTTACGCAGTGATAACGTTTTATTGCCTGAAATTTCAGGTGAAACAGCCTGAAGTGATTGGCGCATCATTTTGCGCACTCCTGACGTTTAGCAACATATGTGGCTTGCCCTGAATACCGGGCACCACTGTATTGATGCTCATTTTCCATAGCCATTCCCTTTTGTTCATTACATCCATGTCAGTCTGAGACAGGCCTGAATCCTGTCAGCAAAGTATAAAACCTTACTTGCCTATGAATATCTACTGACTTTTCAGGAAAAAAGTCATGATTTGATAAAAATCATCAAACTCAAAAAAAAACTGCTAGTATATTCTGAATATTCCGAATAGTTACGTAGATGAAAATACTTGTCACCGCCGCTACTTAATCCCGGCGGGACATTATTTATTTTCGTATAATCAACCATGTATTACTTGAAACAATTAGTTTGTAAATAATATAAATTGATAACATATCAAATACATCAAAAACACCATTCACAGGCATTATTAATATAGACATCAATATAACAACATCAAATTCCAATTAGTAATAAGATATGCTTTTTAATTGCATGCAAATAATTTTAAATGAGCGTTTTTTGATACTTTAGAGTGTTTCCCACCCTTTAATATGACCGTGTAGAGTTGATATCACTACAACAGAAACATGCATGTCATTTGTTTACTTCTCTTTTTACTACAGAAAAATTTATCTATTTTTCTAAGCATCAGTGAAATACTCATAAAGGTAATTAATATGTCTATGCCAATAAGCAATGCCGCTAACAACAAAATTTTTACAGATAATCATTTCGCTCATCATCCAAATGCCGATAAAGAATTAGCAGACAGTATGCCCTCGCATCTTAACTCGGAAAACATCTATGTCAGACCTCTTGTTCGTGGAAATAACCATAACTATGATGGGGGAAGTGTTGTCGAAATTAGACAGCTTGAAATTGGTAAACAAGGGTATTGGCCATTCAATTACGTAACAGCCGCATGTAAAGAATCCGATGGTATTTCAATCACAGGAAACATACGCTGTGGTACCTGGAAGGCCAGCTCAGTATTAGACGGAATATACGGTGGAGTATGTAAAAAGGCGCATGTTTCCGCAGCGTTAGAAGCTGGTCTACGGTTTAACCTAACTATGGATTCTAAAATTCCAAACACGATACATGAAATAACCCTAGGCCCTGGTTGCAATGTTCCAGGCTATGCGGGAACCACGATAGGATACCTGGCAACACTCCCCCTTGAAAAGGTTGAAAATTGGCAAGATACAACACTGCCAAGAATTGATATCTATATTGATCAGATAATGACTGTGTCAGGGGTAGCAAATTCTTCCGGATTCGCCCTTGCTGCATTACTTAATGCTAATATTGGAATGGGAAATGACCCAATAATTGGTATAGAAGCCTATCCTGGTACCGCTGAGATCCACGCTAAGATTGGATATAAAGTTATCCCCGGGGATGAAAATGCACATGTCAAACGTATGACTCTGCAACCGTCATCTCTCCCAGAACTGTTTGAATTAAAAAATGGTGAATGGAATTATATTGGTAAATAACCACGGGGAAGAATGAGTACTAACATTCAGGTTATACAGATATTTAAACAATACCCTGCAATTTACAAAGTAATACTCATTGCAACTTCTTAATTTAAGAAAGCGCAAGGAACGTTTACCCTTGCGCTTATCATAATAAGTCAGGCGTCGACTTTATCCAGCGGCCATGAATCAAACAGATAGCCGTCAAAATAAATATCGTCAACGTTCGAGAATTCCAGCAGACGTTGTTTAACGTTTTCCAGATGCTGCCACATTGCCAGCTTCGCCGCTCGGGCGTCTTTTTTGATTAACGCGGCGAGGATCTGTTTGTGATCGCCCAACCACTCTTTGCGATACAGGCTGTCATCCAGATGGCTGTGCAATTGGATCCACATTGGATTGTTTTCCCGCCACTGCCAGGACTGACGGAATAACTCCACCAGCATGCTGTTATGCGTTGCTTCGGCAATGGCGAGATGGAACTGCATATCACCGCTTTCGCTGCTACCCGGCGCGCTGGAAGCCAGTTCACGCTCTTCCAGTTGCAATGCCTGACGCATTTTGACGATATCTTCGCGGGTAGCCTGCAGGGCGGCAAATTCCGCGATGTTACTTTCCAGTAACTGACGCGCCTGTAACAGCTCAAAAGGACCCGCATCATTGCAAACGTTGGCATCCGGACCGTCTGTGTTGTGGCTGTCTGAGCTATCAAGAACATAAATACCGGCACCCCGGCGCACTTCCACCAGCCCTTTGATCTCCAGCATGATCAGCGCTTCACGTACCACCGTCCGCGTGACATCAAGCATTTCTGCAATTTCACGCTCCGGCGGCAGCCGTTCGCCAGGATTGTACGGCGTCTTTATGATCAGATCGCGGATCATCGCCCCGACTTCCTGGTAAGGTCTTTGCGCAGAAGTGGCAGATTTCATGGTGTTGTGTCCGTTAGGTGCAGTTAATCAAATTTTTGCCGGATGCGGCGTGCACGCCTTATCCGGCCTACAACGGGCGATTTTACGGCACCCGTCAATCTCAAACTATACCATTAGCACTGGAAGTTGGCACGTACAGGTGGGCAAAAAAACGAAAACTGGTCAACCAAATATTATTTTGATTGACCAGTAAGTCTGTTGGGTAATCAGTCAGTTACAGCGCAGCCACACACTCGCGCGCGCCGCGTTCACACAGTTGCTGATATGCCGCCGTCACCGCGCCAACAAAGTCGGCATTTTGCGGCAGATCATCGGCAAAAATACCGCTCAGGCCCAGCAGCGCTTTCACGCGGTCTGCGCCCTGATACTGCGCATTGATCTTCTGGAACTCCGCCAGCATCGGGTCGACCACATCAATGGCATTCCCCTGCTCATCCACCCCCTGGGTGTAACGCATCCAGCCAGCCACGCCGAGCGCCAGGTGACGCCAGCTACCGCCGTTTTGCAGGTGCAGACGCACCGGGTCCAACAGGCGCTGCGGTAACTTCTGGCTGCCGTCCATCGCAATCTGCCAGGTACGGTGACGCAGAGACGGGTTGCTGAAACGCTCGATCAGCAGCGTCGCATAGGCGTTCAGGTCCGTACCTTCCGGCATCGACAGCGTTGGCGCTTGTTCCTGCATCATCAGGGCAAAGGCCGCTTTGCGATAATCCGGGTTAGTCATGGTGTCGGCAATAGTTTCATAGCCGCCGAGGTAACCGAGGTACGCCAGGAAAGAGTGGCTGCCGTTCAGCATACGCAGTTTCATCATTTCGAACGGCACAACGTCTGCAACGAACTGTGCGCCCACTTTATCCCAGTCCGGGCGACCATTAACGAAGTTATCTTCAATGACCCACTGACGGAATGGTTCGCAGGCAATGGCGCACGGGTCGTAAACGCCCAGCTGGTCAGCAATTTCCTGCAACGTTTCTGGGGTAGC
This sequence comes from Escherichia sp. HH41S, assembly GCF_009820115.1. NCBI lineage: Bacteria > Pseudomonadati > Pseudomonadota > Gammaproteobacteria > Enterobacterales > Enterobacteriaceae > Escherichia > Escherichia sp. HH41S. Next base: position 168,671 of record NZ_VNXE01000061.1, on the reverse strand, counting down.
TGCCGGAACGATGCGGTCAACCATGGTGCACGGGAAGGTGACGTTCTCTTCAATCCATGCCGCCAGTTGCGGATCACGCGCCTGAGCCAGCCCCAGAACGGCAACTTTCGCTACATGGCCGTTTTCACGCACGTTGTCGCAGGACATCACCGTAAACGCTTTCAACCCTTTCTCACGACGCAGGCGCAAGGCTTCGACGATGTAACCAATCGCCGACTTCGGCGCAGTCGGGTTTTCCAGATCGTGCTTAATCAGCGGATTATTGAGATCCAGCTGACCGCTTGCCGCATCGGCGCAGTAACCTTTTTCCGTGACCGTCAGGGAGACAATCGCCGTCTGCGGACGCGCCATCGCGTTGAGAATACCTTCACAACCGTCGATTTCCGGGTGCAGCGCTTCTTTCATCGAGCCAATAATTTTCAGCTCGGTGCTTTCTGCGCCTTTTTCCGCTACGGTGTACAGCAGTTGCTGTTTTTTCAGGTTTTCGATCAGCACACGGTCGTTGCCTGGCATCAGGTTAACTTCGCAGATCCCCCAGTCGCTATCCGTGCTTTCCAGCAGGTGATGGGTGTACAGCGCCTGGTGCGCGCGGTGAAACGCCCCGCAACCGAGATGCACAATGCGTGATTCCAGACGAGAATGATCCCATGACGGGCGGGCAACCGGCAGATTGCTGTCAACAATAGTAGTCATCGTAAACTCCAGAATCCGTCTTCAGAGAGTGACGGCAAGGAAGAAGGAACCGGCACGGCGCGCAGCCATGCCGGTGGATATTAACGGCTAAAGAAAGCGCGCTGGATCGCCATTTCGACACCGCGAACTTCGGCCAGGCCTTTCAGACGACCAATCGCGGAGTAACCTGGGTTGGTTTTCTTCTTCAGGTCGTCCAGCATCTGATGACCGTGGTCCGGACGCATCGGGATCAGGTCTTCTTTGCCTTCCGCTTTACGACGGTGTTCTTCTTCAACAATCGCTTTCACCACTTCGTACATATCAACGTCACCGTTCAGGTGCGCCGCTTCGTGGAAGGTTTTCGGGTTATCTTCACGCATGGTGGAACGCAGATGGGTGAAGTAAATACGCGGACCGAACTGCTTGATCATATCAACCAGATCGTTGTCAGCACGCACGCCGTAGGAACCGGTGCACATGGTGAAACCGTTCGCCATGCTGTTTACGGTATCAACCATCCACTGCATATCTTCAATGGTGGAAACGATACGCGGCAGGCCGAGGATTGGGCGCGGCGGATCGTCCGGGTGAACAGCCATACGCACGCCAACTTCTTCCGCAACTGGAATGATCGCCTTCAGGAAGACCGCAAAGTTTTCGCGCAGTTTGGCTTTGTCGATATCTTTGTACAGCTCCAGGTGCTTACGGAACTGGTCAAGGGTGTAGCCTTCTTCCGCGCCCGGCAGACCGGCAATGATGTTACGGGTCAGACGCGCTTTGTCTTCGTCGCTCATAGTGGCGAAGCGTTCAGCGGCCTGAGCAATTTCTTCTTCGGTGTAATCCGCTTCCGCGCCTGGACGCTTGAGGATGTGCATTTCAAACGCAGCAAATTCGATCTGGTCGAAGCGCAGAGCTTTGGAGCCATCTGGCAGCACGTATTCGAGGTCAGTACGGGTCCAGTCGAGCACCGGCATGAAGTTGTAGCACACGGTGCGAATGCCGCACTGCGCCAGATTGCGCAGAGTTTGCTGATAGTTAGCGATCCACTGCTCGTAGTTGCCAGTATGAGTTTTGATATCTTCGTGAATTGGCACGCTTTCTACGACAGACCACACCAGGCCTGCGTCTTCAACGATCGCCTTGCGTTTGAGGATCTCTTCTACGGACCATACTTCCCCGTTCGGGATATGGTGCAAAGCGGTAACCACGCCAGTCGCGCCCGCCTGACGGACATCAGCTAAAGTGACCGGATCATTAGGGCCGTACCAGCGCCAGGTCTGTTCCATGATTTTTCCTCTTTCACATAGTGGGTTCCACAGCAAAGAGACGCGGAACCCTGGAGTTGTTTAGGTATCCGGATGAACAACCAGACCGCAGCCGTGGCATTGCATCGGATGAGATGGCGTATAAGTTCTACCTTTTGGTAAGACATGTCAACCCGAATTCTAAAATTGGTTAACCACATCACAAGATTTTCACGCGCACGCTCGTTGCTGCAAATTGCAGCAACGGGTAATTGATAGTTATTAATCAGAGGGTGTGACATTCATCGCAACAATGGTTGACCAATTTACATAACATGTCGCCCAAAATAACAACGGTTCAACCAGGTAAGGTAAAACGTTATGCATGTGCTTAACATTCTTTGGGTAGTATTCGGTATCGGCCTGATGCTGGTACTGAATTTGAAGTTCAAAATCAATTCAATGGTGGCTTTGCTAGTGGCGGCGCTGTCCGTCGGGATGTTGGCGGGCATGGATTTGATGTCGCTGCTGCACACCATGAAAGCGGGCTTCGGCAACACGCTGGGGGAACTGGCAATCATTGTTGTGTTCGGTGCGGTCATTGGTAAATTGATGGTCGACTCCGGCGCGGCGCACCAGATAGCGCATACGCTGCTGGCGCGTCTCGGCCTGCGCTATGTCCAGATATCGGTGATTATCATCGGCCTGATTTTTGGTCTGGCGATGTTCTATGAAGTGGCCTTTATCATGTTAGCGCCGCTGGTTATCGTCATTGCCGCCGAAGCTAAAATTCCGTTCCTGAAACTGGCTATTCCGGCAGTAGCGGCTGCTACCACCGCACATTCACTTTTCCCTCCGCAGCCGGGTCCGGTGGCGCTGGTGAATGCTTATGGTGCAGATATGGGGATGGTTTATATCTATGGCGTACTGGTGACGATCCCAAGTGTCATCTGCGCAGGTCTGATCCTGCCGAAGTTCCTCGGCAATCTTGAGCGCCCAACGCCATCATTCCTGAAAGCAGATCAACCGGTAGATATGAATAATCTGCCCTCTTTCGGCGTTTCGATTCTGGTGCCGCTGATCCCGGCAATCATTATGATCTCCACCACCATCGCCAATATCTGGCTGGCCAAAGACACCCCTGCGTGGGAAGTCGTTAACTTTATAGGTTCATCGCCGATTGCAATGTTTATTGCGATGGTGGTTGCATTCATACTCTTTGGCACCGCGCGTGGTCATGACATGCAGTGGGTGATGAACGCCTTTGAAAGCGCGGTAAAAAGCATTGCGATGGTGATTCTGATCATCGGTGCGGGTGGCGTGCTGAAGCAGACCATCATCGATACCGGCATTGGTGACACCATTGGCATGTTGATGTCACACGGCAATATCTCGCCGTACATCATGGCGTGGCTGATCACTGTGCTAATTCGTCTGGCGACGGGTCAAGGTGTGGTTTCGGCGATGACTGCCGCCGGGATTATCAGTGCTGCAATCCTTGATCCAGCAACCGGTCAACTGGTTGGCGTGAATCCGGCGCTGCTGGTGCTGGCGACAGCTGCAGGTTCCAACACCCTCACCCACATTAATGATGCCTCATTCTGGCTGTTCAAAGGTTACTTTGACCTGTCAGTAAAAGACACGTTGAAAACATGGGGTCTGCTGGAGCTGGTCAACTCCGTGGTTGGGCTGATTATTGTGTTGATTATTAGCATGGTAGCGTAAAAGAACACCAGAGCCTGCCAATGGCAGGCTCAGTTCGGATTGTCGGCAAAGTGCGCTTTGTTTATGCCAGATGCGACGCTGACGCGTCTTATCTGGCCTACAAAGGGCTAACGTGCAGGTTTTTAGCTTCAGGCAATATTGCGTACCAGCATTAGCAATGTTCTGTGATTTCTTTATTGATAAACAAAAGTCACGCCAATAATCGATTGCACATTCCCTGCAGTCACCTGCCCTCCGGTACGTGCGTAATTTGCCGTTAATCCCAGACTTACCGCCGAAGTCCCTACTGCTCCTAACGATACCGTGTTATTCGCTGGAATAATCGTACCGTTGCGCGTTAACTGTACGCCGACGCCCTGTGCTGGTGAAAACGACGCGGTATTGGTGAAAATCGAATTGCCCGCATCTGCGGTTGTGCCGGAGAGGTAATACCCCAGGTTCTGGCTTTTCGCACAATAAACGGTAAGAGGAATAGGTACCGAACCGGGATAGTCCGGCAGAGTCACGGTGACATCACGAGCAGAAACATCACAGCCACCAGTGGGCACCACCACATCATTATTGGCGTAAATATTCCACACAAACTGGAAATCATCGCTGTTATAGTTATTGGTCTGTCGCAAAATAAGCACGGCAATTAATGAGCCAGCTTTAATCGCCACCCCGCCCGCACTGCTCACAGGCGTCAAATAAAGCGCCACCGGCCACGGCTTATCCGTTCTCGAATTATAAACAACGCGCGGCGTTTCGCTGGTGGTAGGAAATGGATAGCTACTGCCACTATATTTTACGGTCCCGGAAAAATGAGATAACACGCCGCCATAAGCCGAACCTCGTTGCAGTGTGACATAGTCTGTAATGGTTTCCGGGTAATCGTTATGGCAAAAGATTTGCGTCGAAAGATCTACGACCAGGTTTTGCCCCACATTCACGGCGGGCGCAAGGTTTACATAAACATTGGCGCTGCCACCGCCAATAGGGATAGCGGTGCCATTGGCGGTTTTACAGGCGAATGACCAGGCATTTACCGACCAGCCCATCAGCAGTACAGCAAACAGGGTAATAACTCGTTTCATTACAATCATCTCTTCGGATTCAGCTGTAGGTATAGGTGATGCTAATCACTGCCTGAATGGTTCCCTGAGTGGCTCCGCCATTTACCGTCAATGCTCTGACCTGTAACGGGAAGTGCGCTGATTGTGAGGAATCATCCACCTGAACTGTTTTGGTTGCGCCAGTATTCAATGTGTTGCCACTGTCATCCTGTAGCTCTAACTGGATGTTTTGCGCGGTCCCCTGGTTTTTATAATATCCGGTACTGTCGGCTGCCCCGCTGAAGCTGGCGGTGACCCTCGACGTTCCCACCGGACAATGAGTCAACTCAAGCGCAACATCATGCCAGGCCGATGCCGCCCCGGCAGACATCAGACTGAAAGAATAAAGATCGCCGAGATCTACCGTGGCATTGGTGGTGGAAACCGTGCACGGTTTGGCGACGACCTTACCGTTCACGGTGATCGTGACATCGGCGGCCTGTAGCGTCGCACTTACGAGCGTCAACATTGCCGCCAATAAATACCCACGTTTGCGCCATTTCATGAGCATCTCCAGTTACTGATATTCAAGAGTGAAGGTAGCCGTGGCATTGATATGCCCCGCAGTGACAGGCACCTGTGTCGCCATTAGCCGGGCGTAAAAATTCAGCGTATTTGGTTTACCCGGCGTCAGGGTCGTCCACGAAATAGCGGAGGATGGCGCATTAAGGGGGATCTGATTTTGTTGCTCATTCAGAAGCTGTATTCCCAGCCCCGCAGCCGCTGACACCGTATTTTCAAGTGCAAGCAGGTTGGCATTGTGACTATCTGCAACGCCGGTAAACCCAACCTTTACGGCATAAACGGCATTACCACAGGGTGACAGCAAAATACGAAATGGAACGACAGGAGTCGTCGCGCCAATGTTGTTAAATTGCTTCGCCGCGTTTTCCATCAGATCAACATTAAAATTGGTTGATTCAGCGGCCACACTACAGCCGTTATCTCTGACATAGCCGCGGATAGTAATCGTGCTATCCGCAGCCAAAGCGTGACTTACCGCCAGCCACAAAAAAGCGCACAGAAGATAAAAAGGTTTGCTTTTCATCACGCCCCCTTAACGACATTCAGCTGATAGCTGGGTTAATAACTGCTGCTGACTCTCTGGTGGCAGTTGATAATTGGCGACACAGTGAGCATTTTCCTCTTCTCCCCATTTCACCTGAACTTTTCCCGCTAAAGGCATCCCGCTGAGATAAACCTGACCATTATCCGCAACAATGCCGCTACTCTGGCTACTCTCTGATGTGACCATCGCCCCAAACGGCAGCGGCTTATTATTATGGGTTAGCGTCATGAGCAGTTTTATCCCAACACGCGCTTTAAACTCTGCTCGCACAATTGCCCCACGGGTGGGAACAACGTTAGCGACCGCGTTATCTAAATCGACGTTATCAGCCAGGGTATTGGTATCCAGCGCCACTCTATTTTCCCGATATTCTGTGGCATAAGGCAGCACGGCATAGCCGCGCCAGTCGGTACGCACCCCCGTCTGGTTTTCAACTTTTGCATCTTTTGCGCCAGGCGCTTTAACAAGCACCACCGTATCGTTTAACGGCTGCCCCAGCGTTACGCCATTGGCATGAGCCAGTACCCCACCGCTGATTCCGTAATAGAGCTGCTTAATATCATCGCTATGGCTGTAACCAATGTTGGCATTGCCGTAGCCACCACGATAATTCAGCGCGGCGTAGCCTGTACTTCCGCTATTACCATCGCCTCCCCCGGCATAGCCGGTTTGCACGCTATAGCTGAGGTTATTGTCTTCCAGCAACGTACCGTATACGCCCGCAAGGTTGGTCATCCGACCGTTGAGATCGTGTGACATGCTGTAGCTGGCACTGGCATGTCGCCACTGAGATTTACTGTCAGAACGCAGCCAGTGGCTGAAAGGAATATTGACGTTAAGAGCCAACATCTGATCCCGTCCTTTTTGCCAGGCGTTTTTCGTCAGGCTATAGCTGAGCGTCCAGTTGATATCTTCGAACGCAGTATTTAATCCAGCCTGGAATTGCTCATCGACATTACTCGTTCCCCAATAAGTTTGATGGCTACCACTCAAATACAGTGTTGATGTGCGCCCGAGTTGCTGAGTAACAGTGAGCTGTAATTTCCCGCGTTTGTTATAAGCGAGATTGTAATAGTCGGTAAATTTCGGCTTAACCTGAATAACACCATCCTGTGTTTCGATGTTGTAGCCATTCATTCGGCTGTATGTTGTATCAGCGAAATTAAAATACCCGCTGGTCGAGTAACGGTAACCCACTAACTGAAAATTCGTACCTGACTCATTGAGCGATTTGTTATAGAGAAAACGCACCGATTGCCCGTCATGCTGACTGTCATCAGGAAGTGTGGAATTAGCCTGCGTCATATCCACGGACAGAGCGCCCAGTGCCCCCATGTTTTTCCCGATACCGAAATTAAAAGCGCGATAACGATCCGCCAGTTGCGTTCCACCATATATTGTCCAGCCAGCCGGAAGGCCGTGGAGTAATGTACTCTGGAAAAAACGGGGTTTATCCTGTTGCGCATTTCCACTACGGTATTCTCCTGCCGTAATGGAATAACGAGTATGCCCTTCACGTTGCAAAAGCGGAACTGACGAATAGGGTACGGTAAAGATCTGCGTGCTACCGTCAGCCTCTTTAATCGTTACCTGCAAGTCACCACTATTACCTGCGGCATAGATATCGTTGATGGTAAAAGGCCCCGGCGGCACCGTACTATTATAAATGTCATACCCATTTTGTTTAATAGTGACCTGTGCAGTACCACGCGCAATACCGTGGATCACCGGGGCAAATCCTCTTTGGCTATCGGGTAACATATTGTCATCTGAGGCCAATTGTGCGCCGCGAAAGTTAATACCATCGAAAATATCGCCCTGAGTATAACCATCACCCAGCGTCAGCCGGGAACGTAACGGAATTATGTCTCGCTCAAGCCAGGTATTGATATGTTGCCATTTATTTTTGCTACCTGATGAACTGTCGCTACTGTTATAACTCCAGGTGGTATTGTCGCGTAAACGCCATGCACCAATATTTAACCCACTCTGTAGGTTTAAATATACATAATGGCTGTTACCACCAATCCGATTCTGTACACTATTTCCGCTGAAATTATAATTGAGCAATCCGGCATTAATACCGGGGTCCCATAACTCTGGAGGAATATAACCACGCGCGCGATTACTCATAAATGCCTGAGGGATCATCAGGTTGAGTCGCTGCTGACCAACATCTAAATGCGCAGTAGCGTCATGGATCATTGTGGTTAATGGCACGCAGGCATCATCCGCCAGCAAATTCATACCGGAGACAGAAGCCGTATTCAGCCCCATACTGGCAAGTTGAGCGCGCGTCAGGCAGGGAACAATCCCTTGTTCACTGTCGCCCGTATTAAAGGTGACATCACGCGTTGCCATATAACCATTATTCAAATAGATATCGACGCGAAACGTCCCAGGTGGTAATTCTTGACCATTCTCAAAACGCGATAAATCAGCCACAGCCTGGGGATCATCCGCTAAAAAACGCGGGTTAAAATAGAGTTCGGCAGATGACAAAGGTGCCTGTGTGGCAAAAACACAGGCAACAGAGAGCCGAACAAAAAAACCAGCCAGACGAGGCTTACGAATATGCAAGCATTGTGTGTTTCGCTGGTAAAGTCTTAAATTCAGATATGACATTATTCCTCCGGTGTAAAATTACCCGGCAGTCAATTCTTTTTATTCATGCGAAAAATTCCCCCTGCGTTATTCCATTACGCCCGTCATTTTTGGAGTAAGTGCGCCATAATCATTTATTGTTCGGTAAGTAATGTTGCTTCCTGCATCAGAAGGTAATTTAACTGTGCTTTCGCCCATTGGAGGCACCAATGCATTTTCAAGAACCCGAGTTCCGGCATTCAACTCTGTTACCGTCAGGTAATAGGGTGTCGGGTTAATCAGCGTCAGAGAATTCGCGCTACGACGAAATCTTAACTTTTCTGCGGCCTGATCGGGTGGCAACGCTAATTTAGCCGGGCGATAGTACAGTTTTATGCGGCTGATAATTGCGAGCTGTAGCGTATTCTCAGCCAATTTTGATTTATCCATTGACGGAATCGCTTTAACGTTCATCCAGAATAAACTTTCCCGATACTGTGGCAATTGGTTATTTGTGGCATCAAGAATACGCAAGGTATTCTCTTTTTTCCCCTTCATCGCAAACAGAGGTGGCGTCACGATAAAACGACCATCCTTTACACCATCGGCATTTTCCACCCATGATTGAATTAAATAGGTGCTATTTTCATCATTATTTGTCACGGCAAGTTGCACTTGTTTTTGCCCCGCCGGATAAATTACGCGAGTCGCACCTAAGGCCACTCCTGCTTCCGCGCGTCCGGCAGCCATCATTGCCATGATCATCAGGATACCTGCCAGCAAGCAGAATGTTATTTCCTGCAATTTCCTTACATTGACGTTTTTATTACTCACTGTCCTGTTCCTGTTATCACATTATCTGCTGAACAATTACTGATAGGTTAAAGAGAACCAGGCCTGAGCATTGGCGATGCCGCCAGTAACCCGACGCCCGGTAGCACGATATTTGGCGATGAAATGTAACGACGTAGAGCCTGAGTAAAGCCGTTTCCAGTTTGCTGGAGGACGATTAATCGGTACAAGGTTTCCTTCATCATCAAACAACGCTACGCCAATATTGGTGGCAATCCCTGGCCCCTCTCCCACGGAAAGCACATCCGGATTTTTACCATCCGCGACACCGTGAAACGCCACACCCACACGTTCACTCACCACCGTGCTACATTCCCGTAAATGAATAACAAAAGGCACCGGTGCGCTATCTTCCCCAACCGCATGAAACCGGTTACTGCTGATTTGCCCCATATTGACCGTCATTTGTTTATCACCAGCTTCAATCCGGCAAGCTTCTGCAATAATGACGCCCTGAAATTGCATATTTCCGCCGGGCAACGTGGTGTTCCATTTATTTCCGGCCAGAGCAAACATTGGCAGCAACGACGCTAATAGAAATAATCTCTTCCTTTTCATCGTTATTTTTATCGCACAAGGGTGGGCATCCCTGCCCGTAATGACGTCCCTGAACCTGGGTAGGTTATTGATACTGAACCTTGAAGGTCGCATCCGCATTAGCAGCACCTGGGGTTGCGGCACCGGTTGCAAAGTAACGCGCCTGGAACGGAATGGTGTTAGTACCGTTATTCAGGGTTGATTCTGCACTAAATGTCGCACCGTCCAGCGCCAGCGCAGCGCCGGTTCTGTCCAGAATTTGCACACCAACGTTTGTTGCGCTACCTGCAGCAGAACTCTGCAGAGCCAGTACATCAGTATGCGTAGCATCAATTGCCGTACCTAAGAAGGCAACAGCGGCTTTTGTAGCAACAGTGGTATCGCAATCATTCAGCTGAATGTTAAAACCAACGGCAGAGCTGGTTGCTCCAACCTGCTTCAGGCTAGCGGTACGAACCTGTCCTAACTGAACGGTTTGATCAACAGAGCCTGCATCAACTGCGCAAGCGGCGTTAACAACTTCCCCTTTGAAGTGAACGGTCCCACCATTTACCGTCGTAGTATCGGCCAGAGCCGCTGCGGAACTGAGGGACAGAGCCGACAGAACAACGATTGCCAGAGTTTTAATTTTCATGCTGCTTTCCTTTAAAAAAACTGTTTCTAAATCGACATGGGCAGTCGTTCTGTACACTTTGTTTTGAAACGAATTGGACTGCCAACACTGCACAGTTCTTCCCCAAAAGATGAAACATTTGGGGCCATTTTGACTCATAGCGGAAAGCATTACGCACGAACTTTCTTAGTTTATTATTTGGATTTATATTCTATTAATGCATTATTTTATAGATTTTTATATTGAACGCGGTGGTTTTTGGAGAGATGAATGAGGAAGTTGCTTCGAGACACAAAAACGTTAGCTTTACCTATAGCGGAGGTTATGTGAAATTAATTTATAAGAGAAACAATTTACATATCAAACAGTTAGTTGCTTTATGTCGTTTTTTTATATTTTTATGCTTGAGAACAAATACAAAACTTTTTTATGATATGGACAGTTTGGCCCCAATTGTCTTATATTTCTTTATCTTTTCATATTATTATCAATAAGTTACATCAGGCATCTTCTCTTTTTAATTTTTCGTTTATGAGATTATTTCTTTCCCATAATCCGGCAAAACGTGCAGCATTACTGGCGGTATAACGCACAGTATGGCGAATATTTCGATGCCCGAGATAATCCTGAATTAAACGGGTATCTGCACCACGCTCCGCCAGTTCATAACCGCAAGCATGCCTTAACATATGAGGATGAGTCTGCGTCACGGTTCCAGCTTCAATACCGGCATCGCGAATAATGCGATAGGCCTGCTGGCGAGAAAGTCGACTCCCGCGGCGAGAAATAAATATGGCGTCGGTCTGGTCAGCGCCTTTCCAGTTAATACGTTCCTGGGTCCAGCGCTCCACAGCTTCACGCTCATCAAAACGTAACGGGTGAACGGTAGAAAATCCGTTCTTCAGTCGGCGAATATTTATTCGACCTTCGTTAAGGTCAAGATCCTGATAATGCAGATCAAGCAGTTCACTAATACGCATCCCATGCCGATATGCCAACAAAATTAGGCAATAATCTCTGGCTCCCGTTGCCCCGTAACAAACCGCCTGCATCATGTCCTGAACTTCTTTACCGGTAAGATAACGACGTTTACTCACAATAGTAGTACTCCTGACTGAGATATATTTGAATGAATACCTATAGGAAACCTCGATCGGTTAAAATTAGCCCAATAGATAAAAAGATAACCACACAGGGAGTTATGTGGCTATCAGTCAATTACATTAAATATCATACAAAAATAAAATATCACTGATGTGACAACATCTATTTTCATTGATTTGATTCAATATAACAATAGATTGCAGCGGATTAACTTCCAGTTGCTTAAAAAATAAAGAAAAAAGTGCAGAAACAGGAGAACTTGAGTGATGTGTAAATTTATGAATGATTTTGTTTATTTATTTTGAAGAACATAAACCATTGTATTTTGTATGGATATGGTTAACTTAATGTTTATTATGATAATTAAGAATCACACTTACAATAACATCAATTAATAAATGGTTAATCATTTTTGATATATCGTAAGAATAATGTATTTTTTAACACCATCCCTGGTATCTCATCTATCTCTATAAAACAGCGTGATGCTGTCGTCCTCTGGCTCTATCCCAGATGCCGTAAAAACGCCCTGCATTGCTGGCGGTATACCAGACAGTATGACGAATATTGCGATGCCCAAGATAATCCTGGATAAGTCGTGTATCTATTCCCATATTCGCCAAAGCAAAACCACACGAATGGCGTAACATATGCGGATGAATCTCCAGTGATAACCCAGCATTACCACCAGAAGTCGAGATAATATGGTAAAACTGTTGCCGAGAAAGCGGGTTCCCCTTACGTGATAAAAATACCCACTCGCTCTCAGCATGCGGATACGAAGTACGGATACTCAACCAGTTTTTTAAAGCCTGAACTTCTTTGTTCAATAGCGGGTGCGTTGTTGAAAAGCCTTTTTTTAATCGATGGATATAGATACACTTTGCCTTAAGATCAATATCCGAAATCCTCAATCGGCAAATTTCACTAGCCCGGAAACCATGAATAAAACAAAGCAAAGTCAGACAATAATTACGTGCTGCATGAGGCCCGGTATTTGCTGCTTTAAGGAGTGACTCGATTTCACTATGGGTAAGGAAGTTCCTTTTTTTGTTATCAGCCTTATTCTTCATCGTTTTCCCTTATAATTACAGACGCGCACTAGCTGTGCTGGGTTAGCAATAATCCAACATTTTAATCCTGATTATGTTTATAAAAGCGAACGTTTGCTTAATAACTAACGTAAGTGGACCAGTTCTTCTGAGTGAACTTAAATGGAGTAGCGATAGTTACTTATAATAACTTTGCCATACAAACGCCATGCTCTTGCATGCTATGTACCTTTATATATTTATCAATCTGATACGAATCTAATAATAACCCTCATCATTAATGCAACTAATCTTATCTATATATCATGTGATATGTTCTGTAACAAGTAAAATCAACATAAAAAATTCAGCAAAATTTAATATTCGTTCAACTAGCCGTCTCACATATGACATTATTAGTCAACTGCATTTGCCACAAAATGGCTATTTCATGGAACGCAGTAATTTCTTAGCGTCTATTATCATGCTAATTCTTAGGTCCCTAGCGATTATTCCTGTCTGGTTCGTCAGCTTACGCCATGAGATTGCTACATTCCTTTTTATCCTGGAGATATGGGGGAACGCAGGCGACGCTTTTTCATCTACATTCGTTGGTAAATATGGCTTTGGTCACTACGACTTAAACCTTCCTCAATCACAGCTATTCGCCGGGCGATACGGCAAACAAACTAAGTGAAACATCATCCTGAAAACACCAATGCGTACTGAACATCAACAAGCCTCCCCTGATCGACTTCAGAAGTGACCAGTTACAAGCCACAAACCTGGAAACATATTTCATGATGAGAATTATGCTCAACCTGATGGCGGGTAAACACTTATTTTCACCAAGCTCACTGAGTTAGCTTGCAAAGCTTTCCTTGTTTAGATTCTAAATAAATTACCTATAAAACAGATAGTTAAAAGAAAATCTTTAGTTTTTGAAGACCACCGCAAGTGTTCGTCTGGCTTCACATGGCATCTTCCTCTTAGAAAAAGATCGACATATTTTGTGACACGAATTGCAAATCTGGTTTTGTTGTATGGATTGCGTGATTTTTGATCTGGTATAACAGGTATAAAGGTGCACCACGATAGTCAATGAGACTGGGCATCTCGAAATCTATGGCAAACATCACTTCAGTTCTTTCACATCGGGTGATGAAAATGCACTTCAGTCTGAAAGGAATATGAAAATGAGATCAACAGACACTCTATTTTATGACTCTGGGTAAAATGGATTGAGTAAGTGATATAGCTTACGAACATTCAAATCAATCAAACATCAGAAGAGATTTTATACTCAGGTATTTAATCTGGATCTCTGTTTATTTAAATAATGTGGAAAGAGATTTTTCACAGGAGACATTATACAAAAAATATAAAATACAGCTATCGGTTGCCAAAGACACTATAAGCCTGGCAAAAAATATTACACAACATAAATGCTAATTGTTTATGCGGGCTTTGTATTGCTTTCTGTATCCTACAAATGAGTGAAATTTATGAAAAAGGCTAAAATACTTTCTGGCATATTATTACTGTGCTTTTCGTCACCATTAATTTCTCAAGCTGCGACACTGGACGTACGTGGTGGATATCGTAGTGGAAGCCACGCCTATGAGACTCGACTCAAAGTCAGTGAGGGATGGCAAAATGGATGGTGGGCAAGCATGGAAAGTAATACCTGGAATACCATTCATGATAATAAAAAGGAAAATGCCGCACTCAATGATGTTCAGGTTGAAGTTAATTACGCGATTAAACTTGATGATCAATGGACGGTGCGCCCGGGAATGTTAACGCATTTTAGCAGCAACGGCACACGCTACGGACCCTACGTAAAACTGTCCTGGGACGCGACAAAAGATCTTAATTTTGGCATTCGCTATCGTTACGACTGGAAAGCTTACCGACAACAAGACTTATCCGGTGAGATGTCTCGTGATAACGTTCATCGTTGGGATGGATATGTCACTTACCATATTAATAGTGATTTCACCTTCGCATGGCAAACGACGCTATACAGCAAACAAAACGATTATCGCTATGCAAACCATAAGAAATGGGCGACGGAAAATGCATTTGTTCTACAATACCATATGACGCCTGATATTACGCCATACATAGAATATGACTACCTTGACCGTCAGGGTGTTTATAACGGCAGAGATAATTTATCAGAAAATAGTTATCGCATTGGTGTGTCATTTAAACTGTAGTAGACAGGAGACAGTCACAATGAATAAAACAATAACGGCGCTTGCTATCATGATGGCTTCATTTGCCGCAAACGCGTCTGTATTACCGGAAACTCCGGTGCCATTTAAAAGTGGTACCGGAGCAATTGATAACGACACTGTCTACATTGGTTTAGGTAGCGCAGGTACGGCATGGTACAAGCTGGATACACAGGCCAAAGATAAAAAATGGATAGCGTTAGCTGCATTCCCTGGTGGGGCGAGAGATCAAGCAACCTCTGCATTTATTGATGGCAATCTGTATGTGTTTGGCGGCATTGGCAAAAACAGCGAGGGCTTGACTCAGGTATTTAATGACGTACACAAATACAACCCCAAAACCAATAGCTGGGTTAAATTGATGTCGCACGCACCGATGGGCATGGCGGGCCATGTGACTTTTGTACACAACGGCAAGGCTTATGTTACTGGCGGTGTTAACCAGAATATCTTCAATGGCTATTTTGAAGATCTCAACGAAGCTGGAAAAGATCCAACCGCTATAGAGAAAATCAACGCCCACTATTTTGACAAAAAAGCAGAAGATTATTTCTTCAATAAGTTTCTGTTGTCTTTTGATCCCTCAACACAGCAATGGAGTTACGCTGGCGAATCTCCCTGGTACGGGACGGCTGGTGCAGCGGTTGTGAATAAAGGCGATAAAACCTGGCTTATTAATGGTGAAGCCAAACCAGGACTACGAACGGATGCCGTATTTGAACTTGATTTCACCGGTAATAATTTAAAATGGAATAAACTTGCTCCCGTCTCATCACCAGATGGCGTCGCTGGCGGTTTTGCGGGGATAAGCAATGACTCACTTATATTTGCCGGGGGGGCCGGATTCAAGGGGGCGCGGGAAAATTATCAGAACGGTAAGAACTATGCGCATGAAGGCCTGAAAAAATCATATAGCGCTGATATTCATCTTTGGCATAACGGGAAATGGGATAAATCGGGCGAATTATCGCAAGGTCGGGCCTACGGAGTATCATTGCCCTGGAATAATAGTCTATTGATTATTGGCGGTGAAACTGCAGGCGGCAAAGCGGTAACGGATTCAGTATTGATCTCTGTGAAGGATAATAAAGTCACAGTGCAAAACTAACGCTTCAGGGCCCCAGTAAAGGGGCTCTGCTATCAATTTGCCATTTCAATTACGCGAAAATTATATGAACGCAATAATAACGCCCGATTATTACTATGTTCTTACCGTTGCCGGTCAGTCTAATGCCATGGCGTATGGCGAAGGACTGCCATTACCGGACAGGGAAGATGCGCCTCATCCCAGGATTAAACAATTAGCGAGATTTGCGCATACGCATCCCGGAGGCCCGTCATGTCACTTTAACGACATTATTCCACTGACTCACTGCCCACACGATGTTCAGGATATGCAGGGTTATCACCATCCTCTGGCAACGAATCATCAAACACAGTACGGCACCGTTGGCCAGGCACTGCATATTGCACGGAAATTACTGCCCTTTATTCCTGATAACGCGGGGGTTCTCATCGTTCCATGTTGCCGTGGCGGATCGGCTTTTACCGCGGGCAGCGAGGGGACATATTCAGAACGGCACGGAGCCAGCCATGATGCTTGTCGTTGGGGAACGGATACTCCGCTGTACCAGGATTTAGTCAGCAGAACGCGAGTCGCACTGGCAAAAAATCCGCATAACAAATTCCTCGGCGTATGCTGGATGCAAGGCGAATTTGACTTAATGACCAGTGACTACGCGTCACACCCTCAACACTTTAATCATATGGTTGACGCCTTTCGTAGGGATCTAAAACAATACCATTCTCTGCTTAATAAAATTACTGACGCGCCGTGGTTTTGCGGCGATACCACCTGGTACTGGAAAGAAAATTTCCCTCATGCGTATGAAGCTATTTATGGTAATTATCAAAATAATGTTTTAGCCAATATTATTTTCGTCGACTTCCAGCAACAAGGTGCAAGAGGGCTGACGAACGCGCCTGATGAAGATCCGGACGATTTAAGCACGGGATATTTCGGTTCAGCGTACCGGTCAGCGGAGAACTGGACGACGTCACTGCGAAGCAGTCATTTCAGCTCAGCAGCCCGTCGGGGGATTATTTCTGACAGATTTGTAGAAGCAATTTTGCAGTTTTGGCGCGAAAGGTGAGCGTTCATTAATTTGATTTATTTGCATCCATTAGCGCTTTTAACTGCTCCGGCGTGCGGCACTATAATGGTTTTCACAACAAGGAGCCATTTTCTTATACCACTTTCAGAGACCATCCGCTTATGCCACCGCCCTCTACGCAACTGTTTGCAGAGCACCTTCCCACCGAGTGGATACAGCACCTCCTGACGCTTTCTGCTCATGCGACTATTTGTCGTCTTAACCTGAGCGCGGATGGCGAAGCGGGGATTAGCCTGCTGGCCCGCAGCGCTGTCACCCAGGAGCGCCAGCGCGTGGGGGCCCCCTGGTGGAATGGCTCTTCCGCCAGACCGCACAGACATGGGGCGCGGAACGTTACCTGAAGGATGACTGGCACGGCCTGCAACTTTTTGCCATTGATGGCGCACAGTTCAGGACACCTATGAACCTGAGTTGCGTGAATATTATGGCTCTGCCAACACATCCACTGAGCGGCAGAGCGCCTACCCGGTCATGCGTCTGGTGGCGTTAATGAATCTGGGAATCACATTCTGCTGAATGCCATGACCGCGGCCTACCGGCGGAGCGATACAGCGTGAGGCAACTAAAGCGGCGTCAGAAATCAGCTTTAAGTTCGCATTCCAGTTTATCGTGACAGAAATGATAGTGCAGGGAAATACGGCGTCACCAGGAACCATCCCGAAACGGCTGGAGCATCTGCGGGGTGCTCTGGAAGCGGTGTTCCCACGACTATCAAGGCCGAGGGCTGTTAAGGTATCAAAAACCCGTTATCCGGTGAAACACAGTGCTGCCCCGCTTAAGTGACGGCATTGTGTTTCTGACTGGCCTTAACTTTCCCTGAATCTCTGACGATCCTCACCATTGATATTTTCTTCATTCCTCACCAGAGAAATAAAAAATCACTATACTCATCAAAATATGATGATCACCTTTATTCAGGTGATCACCTTACTATTTTATACGGAAAATAAATCATGAATATCCGTCAATCATTACATGACCGAATCTATGCAGAATACCCTCAACAGGCTAAAGATATATTACTGTATTTCCCCACTTATGAAATTATGCCATCGACCATAAAAATGGTTATGATTAATGAGGTGGTAGCTATAACACCGCAAGAAGATTTTTATACACCAGAGTCTGGTTATTTTACGACTGTCGCCCGACAGTTAGCGCTGGCTGGATTATCGGCAAGTAGTGGCGAAGTCTTACTCAACCATGGTATCTACCTGACCTCCGCACTGAAACTACCTAAAACACAGATCACAGCCACACCCGCGGAGATCATTCTCTGGTCACCTATTGTAGAATGGGAGCTCGAACTCTTTGCCAATATAAAAGTTATTTTCGTTGGCGGCGATATCGCGCGAAAATGCCTTAACATCATCGCGAAAAAGCAAACACGTAAACATGCCATCCCTTCAACTCCGACGTACAAACTGATGAATAGCGAATTAGTCTGGAAAGGAATAAGCATACTTCCTGGATATATTCTTACCGGAAAAAACCTGCTCATTGAAAAGTCAAAAATCGAAATGAATGTCGAGCAATTAAGAAAAGGAATTGCGATTTATCGCAATAGTAACAGTAACCATACGAATAATTCAGTTCATGAATAAGAGATGAATCATTAATAACAAGAAATCACTGACAAACCACCTGTAAAAGGTCAATCATTTTAGTTCAATTTCCTTTGTCATGATTATATTTTTATCGTCCTGACGATACTATTAACAATTACAATATTTATACCCTCCCCTGAACAAACAGAAAAGAACTCATACATTCGTTTATAATTCTGGTAATCCTGGCATCATACGTTTAAAATTTAAGGTGTTTGTTTTATAATCATGGTTCCAAAGACTATTGGTCACCAGAAAATGCCAGCCTTTTCGTGCCAGCTATATTTGTCCAGTGTGTTACCCCATCCAAAAATCATCCACATCCTGATGTTATGTTAGATATAGAGAAAACAGGTTGTACTGTGCAATATGCTAACCGCATAAGCGAATATAATTTCTAAGCTGATATTGTCTGGCTGTTGGGAGCTAAACAATATAAATATCGCCAGTTGCCAGAACGGTTATATAGACCAGGAGCGTTTCGGCTCCTGGTCTGTTTCGGACATATTATTAATCAGCCACTAATAGCGGACTAGGGATACCAGATGATGAAACAAACAGCCCTTTTACGGCACGGGTTGCAGCCACATGCAGTAACGCGCGCTCATTAAATAATGCATCACGCTGTTCAACGGGATCATCGGATGCTAATGCTTTTATTTCCGGCACAACGCCTTCGTTAATCCCCACCAGGAACACATACTGGAACTCAAGCCCTTTAATACGGTGCATCGTTGCAACTCGCACGCCTGGGCGTGCATCGCTGTCACCGCTATCATTGCCTAAATTAAATGTCTCAATTCCGGCGTCATTGAGTGCTGATGCGTAGCGGTCACAAGCATGTTTAGTACGCGCAGTAATGCAGATATCCTGAGAACGAACCTGATTCGCCAGCAATGCCTGAATTTGCTTGACGAGTGTTGCAGCCTCTTCTTTGAAATCTGCCGCATGCGTAATCATGGGCTTTTCCCCGTGCAGTAATGACAAATAATCATTACTGGTATCCGCTTCGCCATCGAGGTTATCAACCTTCACACCAGTTAACAGCCCAACAGCAAATTGACGCGTCTCTTCTGTGGTCCGATAGTTAATCTTCAATTTTTTACTGCGACGACCACGGACGTTAATACCACACTGACCAAGAACGACCTTATTGCGATAAATACGCTGATGCCCATCCCCGACAATAAACAGATCGTTGGGCGACTCGGGAACCAGGCTGCGAATAAGAGTAAATGCCGGGGCACCGATATCTTGAGCTTCATCGACGACAATACTGCTATAAGGTAGTTGGACCTGCTTTTCTTTAAACAGAACAATAGCCTCATGCATGGCATCGCCCATTTCGCGCAGTTTGGCACGCGCCATTTGTGCTCTGAATTCTTCGAAAACTGGCCAGATTTTCGCCCGTTGAATACGGGATAACGCTGTACCACGTCCAACCCGGCTGACTTTGAGGTATTCCTCCCGGGTGTAAACCGCATTTGGCTGGACAACGCGTTGCCACTCTTCAGCATAGAAATTGTCAGGTAGCCCCAGTTCGGCAGGTGCCTGCTGCAAGGCATAGTTCCAGCATTTACGTCGCCCTTCATCGCTGTCGTATACCACGCGGAAATCATAACCGTGGCGTTTTAGTTGGTCGCTCATCCAGGCATCAATGTTAACGACGTCAATACGCGCCATCTCTTCTCGCGTACACAACCGCTGGAGATTAGCGCGAATATCTGCCGCCAGGTTACGCGTAAAGGTCGTGAAAAGTACCTTCTTACCGGGTTTATCTACCAGACGCTGAGATAACCACCGCGCACGGTGCATTGCAACAACCGTTTTCCCTGTACCTGCACCGCCCAGTACTCGTACCGGACCATTAGCGGGCGACTCCACCAGTTTTCGCTGGCTCGGGTGCAGAAATACACGCCATTTTTCTAAAGGCGCATTAAGCATCTGCAATAGTTCCTGTTCATTTTCAACGACATGGAAGCGACGTTTACTTCGTTCAATCGCCTCCATAAAGTCGTTGGTATCAACAGGCTCATCACGATGATCGTTAAACTCTTCCAGCACTTCCTGGTAATCCAGCCCTTCTGCCAGCCAGTGCAGAGGTTCCCAGGCTTCTGCTGGCATTATGCTTTCAAGTTGATTAAGCCCGGCTTCATCGGTAAGCGCCATCACCTGATCAATAAAGACAGGCGGCACACCCAGGGCCAGAATCTGTTCCGCGCTGTAAGCTGCGAAGAGTTTCGGTTTATCAACCACCGTTTCCGCTGCCGGTTTGATATAGCTAATATCAATGACCTGAATCGCGCCAGTAACCGGGTGAATCGAACAATCATGCCGCCGCGCCCAGTCATATGCTTCGTCGTGTTTATCCACCCACATCAGCATATACAGAGCACCCTGTTCAGGTTTCAGAACAATGCCGCGATAAGTTTGATCGATTCGCACCGAATGGACATTTTTACTGCGCGCATCGTGGATCTTTTCATAGTTAAGTCCATTACTGGTCGGGTCCTGACGGAATTTGGAGATGAATTCCTGCACCTTTTTTTGCTGTGCTTTTGGGATCCGCGCGAATGCGCCCAGAAAACCATCAGAAAGTGCCACCTTGGGCGTTTGCACCGTCATTTGTCACCTCCGGACAGATGTTGCAATGTATTTTCGTCAATTGGCCCGAATGCAACGTGCCAACCCCTGGTTGTGAATAATGGAATAAATTCTTGATTATCAATAATCAATGCCCATTTTTGTGATGGCCAGGCGAGATCGGCTTCCGCAATAATTTCACCTTCATCATTTTGCAATTCGTAGCCGAGAGTCGGCGCAGAGAGAGAATGAGACTGAAGCAACGCGATCTCTTCAGCGCTTAATAAGCCAAACTCAATAATCTCAGCCCAACTTTCATCAGTCTCTGGTACTGCCTCTGGCGTTGCCGTAACTTTAACGTCAACGCTTTCCTGCGGTAAATGTACGGCTTTACGGCTGGTAAAGGTCATATCCGGCAGGAACTGTAACAGGTTTACCAGTCGCCAGAAGCCATTGAGTCCCGCTTCATAACCGTCATCCTGCGTATAGCGATCGTCAAAACAGATATGCAAACGCAGCCAGCTGCGCATTTGTGCGACACTGGTCGTCGGTTTAATGGCTTGTTGTGGCAACACCGAAGCCAGCTCAATAAATTGCTGCGATGAGTTACAGCTATCGAGTAAACCACCAAAGACAAACGGTTCGTCTGGCAAAAGCTCTGCTAGCCGCCAGTCTGGCGCGTTTTCCTGCATTTCATAGGCATACTTTTGTTTCGTTCCCGCGTCCTGTGACTTCTTCACATCCAACCACACCCAGGCATGTGCAGCAGCCATTTTCTGCCATAACTGCGTTCTTCCTCCCGGCTCGGCGAGATAATCCAGCAGCAGTGCAAAACTGTTGCGTTCCCGGAACGACGCTTCAAGGGCCGCAAAGTTGGTATCGTGAAACAGGTTATAAAACTTAGGCTGTTTCATATCCGGGTTATGCCCAAGCCCCAGGACATCCTGAACATGTTTAAGCCCAGGCTCTTTGAGATCGGCCCACGTGACTGTCCACACCCAGAAATTACCGCTATCCCGAATCGCCTGGCGTTTTTGCACATCCTCTGCGACGCTATTTTTGTGAAACGCAAAGCCATCAAGGAAAATAGCTACCGGTTTAATGGCATCAGACTGCATAAGCGGATATAGCACGTAATCCGGGCGACAAGGGATCCCCACAGCCTCTTTAGCGCCTAAATCCACCTGAGCTTTAAGATGCCAGCTCATCATCGGTTCGCTGCGGGTGTTAATAATCCACCCAGCGCCCTGATGCGCGTAACTGCGACTGACAATCAGGTTTTTATTTTCTTGCAGGCAGCTAATAAACCGTTTTTCCAGCTCACTGCCCATCATGGCTTCGAGGGAAATGTTTTTGATGGAATCAATTACCCGTATCGAATCTCTTGCCTGCAAAATTTTCGCCAGCAAGAGACGCGCCTGATCGCGGGAGACATACTTCATGCGCCCACGGTCACGGTAAGCGTAAACGCAACGATAACAACCATCTTTATGCGTATCATGGTTGCAACTGCATTCCACTATCGCCTGATAGGCCAGTTCAAGTAATTTCAGCAAATTGTCGGGAGTGCGCATCAGCTCTTTAAGAGAACCAGTCCCCCCCGGGACGGTATCGTAAATCACCAGATACTGCCGCCAGGATTCGCCTTCATTTTCCGGCTCGCGGTACACAACGCCTTTCAGGTGATCGACATTCCCCTTGAAGTAATGTTTAAGGCCGAGCTGGATCGCCGCCCCAAGAGAAGCCTCCACGACACGGTCATTACTGTAACTGCTTACCGGGAGCAGAATTCGCAACGCTTCTGACTCCAGCTGGCGATAGAGATAGAGATAATCTTCGAACTTCGCCTTTTCCGGTTCCGTGCGATATTTGCAGCTCAAATCATGACGTGGTTCATGATCGCGAGGACGCTGTACCATGCCGCACCCCAGGCAAACTTTAAACCCGGTTCGCTTCTTCGCTTCTCCGGCAATCATCAACTCATTGGCATCATCCGCCATTTTGCCGAAGTTGATATCCCGCAGGGTGACTTTGCTTAAAAATTCAAAACCAAACGGAACTTCGCCTTCCTCAATCGCGTATGCCGCCGATACATCTTCTTTTTCGAAACTAACCAATAGCTGACGCTGGAAGAAAGCAGGTTCACGGCTGTCGCTCTCGTCGCTGATCTGGCTATCACGTGCGCTGGCGCGGGCATACACCTGGCGAAGTTTCAGCAGCGTGGTTTTTTGTCCGGCGTCGGCCCACCCCGGTGTGCCACATTTCGGGCAATATTTATGCTGGTCGCCCGTCTGGTCGATATTTTCGCTGTAGTTACAGTGGCTACAGATACGCCAGTTCTCCGGCTCAGAGACCTTCAGGTCTATCTGCTCAATTTCAACTTTATGCCCACCGGCATAGAAATTATTCAGCGGAGCCAGCTCAGCCAGCGCCGTTGATGCCGGGCGTTCATATTCGAAAGTGGTGTTTTGATATTCACGCGCTTCCCCGCCTTCTTTACGCCGCCAGAGCACAGAACGTAACGTAATACCGGCTTCCGGGAAGGCGTAGTTAGGCAGCAGACCTTCATCCGTGAGGAAATTCAGCGTCTGCTTATTGTTGATTTGATTGACTAGCGCCATCAGCGCCTGCCGTTCTGAAGTTAACTCGCGCATATCGCTGTCAAAGTTTTGATCGCGCGGCGCGTTCTCCAGCTTATCGATACTGCGCTTGAGTTTATCGATGCGTGAACGCAGAGATTTGCGATCTTCCACCAGCAGTTTTAACGCCTCTTCGATACGCTGCACCAGAGAGCGTTGTCCTGGCGCGCCCTGAAGATAAGACAACAACTGTTGGCGAGTTTCTGCGGCAAGATCGGGGAAGATCGCCGTAAATTGTGCAGCAATCTCCGCATGATGCTGTTCGATATATCTCAGTAAGTTATACGGAAAACCCGATTTACGCCCGAACTCCAGCTCATCCAGCATCTGTTTGACGTTTTTACAGATAGCGGATTCTGGTACACCGGTTTTCACCCAGTTATCCATACAAAAAGCTGCCAGCTGGCGTTCGAGAATAGCCGTTGCATTGAGGAAGACGCCAGGAGCCTGCACCTGGCCCTGCATCATCTCCAGCGGTTCTTCAAAGAAAAACTGATCGTGCGGGTTCCCTTCTGCCACGGTAATGTTTAACGCGTTACCATCTTTACGACCGGCGCGACCAATACGCTGCAAGTAGTTGGCCTGAGCAGGTGGGACAGAACAGAGTAAAACGGTGGAAAGATCCCCAACGTCAATACCCATCTCCAGCGTCGGTGTTGCCGACAACAGGTTGATATTCCACGGTTGGTTGCCACGGTAGAACGATTTTTCGGTGGCTTCGCGATCTTCACGGCTAAGCAGCCCCGTGTGTTCTGCGCCCTGCACGCGCGCGATGTCCATGTTCTCCCAACGCCAGGTCGCCATATTGTCGACTTCCTGGTAACGACCTTCACAACGTAAAGAGAGACAAGGCGCATTACGCCACTGCCAGCCTTGATCGGCCGGAGCCCGGACAACCTCACGGCAACATGAGCAATTAAGCTGAACGACGTCACGGCTCACCACCAGCGCCGAAGGCACCAGTCCCCAGGCTTCACGCCCTTTGGTGTCAAAATCTTTTACTACTCCGGCTATTTTCAACGCCGTAAACAGGCGTCGTAACACTGTTTCCGCAACGCTACTGATAAACAGATTATTGCCGTTACTCAGCGTGCGATTGATCCAATGCTGATACCAACTGGGGTTAGACTTCGCGCCAATCAGGCGATGGAAACCATTAATTTTTTCAAACGACGCATAAGCCGGTTTACGCGTTTTCGGACCGATAGAAGGCATATAGCGCGATGTACGCTCTTTTTGCGTCATCATAAAGGTCGTGCCATCACGGCGATAACTTTCGAACGCCGGATGCATAACGGCCCCGGCCTGGCGTTGATACCAGATAACCCCCAGCGCCAGGTGCGCTACCTGCTCGACGCTCACACCGGACATCTCATCACCCAGCTCTTCACAAAGCTGTTGATGCAGGGCGGTAATTGCCGGATTAAAGCGTTCTTTATCCACTCCGGCAACGGCATAACCGGTGGCTTCCAGCGTACGTCCGATACGCGCGCGCAGGGTAAATTCGCTGTACACCTCCCAGTCGAGGCGCAGGGAAACCAGCTCCGGCAGATCGGAGTTCTCCGCCAGTTTGCCTTCATTTTTCAGTGTCTGATAATCATTCAGCCACTGCATATTTGGTGCGATGAAGTTCGCTGCAAAATGAGCATCGTCCGGTGAACGTTCACGCGTTTGTTGGCAAACACGCGCCGCGAACGCATCCAGCGGTAATGTCTCTTTTTCGCCAAGAACACTGGCGATTTGCCCACGAATCATCAGCGGCCAGGTTCGGGCAGTAAAAAAGCTGGCACGATGCGCGGCGTCTTGTACCGAGTCAGAAAACGTAATCAGCTTTTTATGTTCGTTGAACTGGCTGCCATAAAGCTGGTGAATCATCACCGCCGACAAACTGGCAGCCCGTGACCCCAGAATCGAAATCCCCTGTTTGCTGTTGCAGTACGGGCATTCATTAGCAAACTCCAGCTCGTCCTTACGCTCTTTGAGCATATCCGGGATCAGTACCTGCAACAGTTCCGTATGACCGCAATGTCCACACTGGACGCTGGACTGTCGGTTCAGTTTCAGACAGGTAGGGCACAGTTTCTGGTGTGCGCCACTGACCGCTTTTTCGTTGTTATCCGGGAAAGCAAGGACGATGGAGCGCCCTTTTTCAAAGAACTGGCGATAAATGCCGTCGAGGTCTGTTTCCAGCTGAACGCTTTGCCCATGACGCAGGCTGGCCCAGCCAGTTGCGTGGCAGTCACGGCAGTGGATAACCGGCAAATAGTGTTCGCGGTCTTCCACCGCCACATCATCGGCAAACACCAGTCTCGGCGTTTTCGCCACGCTGGCGACCAGACGACGCATCTCACGAAGCCACAACTGGGAGCGCAGTTGCACAAACGGCAGCACCGGGCGCGCTTTCTTCGCCTGGAGACGTTTTTGCCGATCGTGTTCCGTTTCCGGTACTTCGAGACGTGCCTGTGCGATCAGCGCCAGAATGCTTTGCAGCACGCGTCGGGCATGGTCGGCGCTTTCTGCCAGCATAACCTGGAGATTTTCCAGACACTCTCGTTCAGAGAGGATCCCGCCTTGCAGATCATGGAGTAAGACATGCATCACGCTGTGGCGGCGTAACAGTGACCCCAGCGCAATACGCTTTTCACGCCCGTCGTCGCTCTCCAGATCGTCCGGGAGTTGCAAGTCGCTGTCGGGGAACCACAAAGGGATTTGCCCGTTAAGATACGCTACCGGGGTAGCGTAACTCTGCGGGTCCAGGGCCGAAGCGACCTCCTGCCCCGGATACTGACTGTACGCAATGGCGTAATCCTGCAAGTACTCCGCTGCCGTGTAGCGATCTTCGCGAATAACGGCGTCATCGGTAAACGGCTGGTCAAAGATTGTTTTTGCGTAATCGAGCAGTTGCCCCAGTTCGTCGCCGACGGTCGCTGATGTCCCGACACAGGCGAATCGTTGGTTATCCACACCTATGTGATGCTTCAGACGTCGCACCAGACAGGCCAGATCCGACCCTTGCGCGCCATCAAACGTATGCAATTCATCCACGACCAGGTAGCGCAATGAACCGGGCTGGTTGTAACGCCAGAGCGGCTGATCGCCAGGGCGCATCAGCAGGTAGTCGAGCATTTTGTAGTTGGTCAACAGGATGTCCGGCGGGCTTTCGCGCAGCGTGTGCTTGCAGGTAATGACCTTTTCTGCCGACATTTTTTTGCTGGGTTCGATTTCGCTGTCGCCGACAAACAGGCCGACGGTCACCTTGCCATGCAGTTGTGGATCGCTGGCGATGGTTTTGGCGAAACGGCTGGCCTGATCGGTTGCCAGGGCGTTCATCGGGTAGATGATAATCGCTTTAACCCCGGCTTGTGACGCGCCCGCGCAGTGGTTGAGCAGCGGGAACATAAAACATTCTGTTTTACCGGAGCCGGTACCGGTAGCGACCAGTGTCGGCTGTGGCGCGTCGCTTCCCAGACGCTGAAATGCCCGGGCCTGATGCGCGTGCGGCGGGAACGGCAGCGTCAGATTAGGGAAAAAATTCAGCGGTAAGTCACTTTTACGAAACGGCAACTGGGCGGAAAGGTATGGTCCTTTCAGCAGCGTTTCCGGCTGGGCCAGAAATTGCTCCAGCATTGAGACATTATCGTTATTCTCACCGTTAAACAGCGGGCTGTTTAGCGGGAACGCCGCCCGTAAAAAGGCGGCAACGCTGTCGGCGACCTGCCGACTGACAACGGACGGCAACATCAGGCGCTCTCCTTATCTTGTGCAAAGAACGCCCAGGCCACTTTGTAGTCGTCTTCGCGATCCGGCTTGATAAACGGTGCCTGCCAGGTGACGGTACGGCGCTCGCCTTCGTCGCTGCGGGTATAGTCATCAAAGGTGACGCTGACGGTACCGGTTTGCAAATGTTTGACATCATCCCAACCGATGGCTTGATCGGTGCAGTCACCGCCGGTCCACTCCGGGCTGTCGACGTTAAAGACAAAGCCGTTTTTCAGGTCAGCTTTACGCGCGGTGCGAGGCAAGCCAACGCCCACCAACCCTTTGCTTGGGGTAAAGATGATGCGGCCGTTTTGGTCGTACCAGGTGTCCGCTTCGTACTGACGCATCACCGGGAACTGTACACGGTAAATGGTAAGCAGCTCTTCGAGGGTTAACCCCAGCGCCTGTGCCACCAGAACGTCGATTTCCACCAGCGCCTGACGACGACTGTAGTCGGAGCGTAAGGCACAGTTACGCTGCCACTCTGGGGTCAGATTGGCGAAGAAATCTTGTGGGAGCTGCGGGAGATCGCGGCTCCAGCGTTGGGTATTGAAGTCTGGGGTGTAGCAGGATTGCCAAAGGCCAGCATATACATCATTTACAGAATTTAATGATAATACTAAGCAGTATAATAATGCCTTTTGTCTCGGATTGAATAATACGTATGAGAAACCATCAAGCATCTGATGTAAGTTTGCCTTGCCAGTAGATTTACAAATAAAATCAAAAGGTAAAGAAAAACACATACCTGAATGTTCGAGTAACTGATTCTGTGAGCTATAGCAGTAAGAACGTACTGCGTTCATGTGACTTATTTCTGGCGGATAAATAGCACTAATTAGTGTACGTTCCCCCGATTGAGCCAACATGGCTCTGATAGCTAAGCGATAATAATCTGTTACCTTCTTCGGTTCATCTTCAGCCAGTTCAGTCCATGTAACGCATGGAGTACGTTTGGCATACTCCTGTGCATCACAGGCTGGAATATAGTTAGTGCGCGGCAAATAGTCGTCGGGCAGAGTTAGCAAGTCTAGGTTATCGTATGCTTTATTCGTGTCACAAACCGCTCTAGGCGTATTGTAGAAAGGATTGCCAACAAAAAAATGAGGGCCAGACAAAACCCATTGTGATGCTTCTTCCGGGAACTGTGTATGTCGCTCAATTGTACCATCGCTTTGCTGATTAGTTTCATGCCACATTTCTAGAGAATAATATTGCCCCTGCAAATCACCTAATCGCCTAGGTTGTTTCGCAAACTTTTCAAGTACTGTAACTAATTGTGTAGCATGCAACGCAGGAAGACGGGCTTCCTGGGCAGGAGTTCCGACAACATCATAAAGACGCGCAAAAAGACCCAACTGTTTTAAATTTATAGGCACGACTCGATCGAAATGTCCCTGGAAATTCCATTTAACTTTTACTTTGCCATCGATTTCAGTTTCTTCTTTTATCCCCGGGACAATGCCTTCCCCTTTATGTTCAAAACACGCGTCAATAGTTTGAGGAATAAATAAATTTGCTATATTTGAGAATGCCACTATCTGAGAATAGGGGCCATATACATTGATGCTAAATCTAGTGTGATTATCTACTTCAGCAAATATTTTAACTTCATTGGCAAATTGAAAATGCGCCCTCAACCTCGGGTACACTGCCGCACGCAACTGCCCACCTTTCGGGTCATCATAAATCCCTTCCGGGTGCAGGAAGCCTGCCACGCCTTTCTCTGCCCCTAAGCGCCATGCCTGCGGCAGGAAGCATTTATACAAGTTGGTCTGCACCCCGCGCAGTACCGGGTAGTTTTGCTGCGCATTGAGGAAGTTTTGCATCCCTTCACAGCCTTCATACTCGCTG
Organism: Escherichia sp. HH41S; assembly: GCF_009820115.1. Lineage (NCBI taxonomy): Bacteria > Pseudomonadati > Pseudomonadota > Gammaproteobacteria > Enterobacterales > Enterobacteriaceae > Escherichia > Escherichia sp. HH41S. The sequence continues at coordinate 139,291 of NZ_VNXE01000061.1, read as the reverse complement.
CGCCAGGCCGCTTCCAGCGCTGGGATCTGGTTAAAGGTATCAACACGCAACGTTGCCAGCTTCGATGCACTCAGCTTACGCAGCACAAATTCCGGCTCGTAATCACCCAGCACGCCCGCTTCCTGCCATTCCACTTTTAGCCACGGCGGGTTTCCGAGCATCAGGTCAAAACCGCCGCGCTCGGCAAACAAGTCGCAGAACTCCAGATCCCAGTGGAAGAAACGGTGCTGCTTTCTCAGGGCATCGACAATCGCCAGACGCGGCAAATGGCGGAACAGCACATCGGTTTTCAGACGACCAGCAACGGAAAACAGCGAAGACTCTTCTCGCAGCAGGCCTTCTTCGGCAAACAGATCGCCAGTGGTGTGATCCGCAACTTCAGTGACTTTTTCCGTGATTACAATCCCGTCGAGCAGGGTTTCAATCTCAAACAACCAGGTACCGCGATCCGGTAGCTCATCAGCTTTGTCGATCGGCCAGAACCACAGCGCGCACCAGTAGTCCATCACCCAACGCAGCTTCTGGTAGGCGCTGTTATCTTCAAGACGACCGCTAAAGGTTTCATCTTTACTGCTCAGCGAAGAACGTGTCTGCTCGCTGTTTTCTGCCGGCCACACCGGGTAGCTGTCGGCGGTTTTCAGACGTTCTGCTTTAAGTTGCTGGCGATAGGTGTTCCACAGTGCTTCCACCTTTTCGCTGATACGCTGCACATCAGCAATCTCATGCCCGGCAAAGCTTTTAATAAACTCTTTGCGCCAGCTGTCCAGCGCTTTGAAGTCATCCGGATAACGCTGCTTAACAGTTTTATCGCTGTAATTAGCCATACCGCCGTCGGGCAGCAGGAAGTGGAAAATCTGCGTCTCTTCACGCGGCGTGTTCATCGCCAGTTCGACCGGCTCGCTGTTAAGCCAGCTCGGATCTTTGACTTTTTTGTAGGTCAGTTCGCTCTTGTTGAACACCTGACGGCGCGCGCCCACCAGCGAGTTACCGCAGTGCAGCTGGTAACCAAACCACGGTACAAAGGCATCGCCACTGATGGCGTTCAGCCACAGTGACACTTCCGCCAGCTCCACCGCCACCGGGTTTAAGTCCACGCCGAAAACGTTGTTGTCGGCAATGTACATTTTCACCCGCTGTAACTCCTGGGTGTAACGATCCTGCGGAATACGTCGACCTTCCGCCTGCTGTTTGTGGAACAGATACGCTTCCGCCAGCTGGTTGATGGCTTCGTTAAGGAACGCCGCGCTGCCCATCGCCGGTTCGCACACGGTGAGGTTTAAGATGGCATCAGCTTTGGCGTGCGGATCGCTAATGGGATCAATCTGCTCCTTAAACAACTCTTTCAGGGCATATTTAACCAGTGAGCGGGTCAGCACTTCCGGGGTGTAATAAGAGGCAGATTTCTCACGGTCGCGTCCGGCCATACGGTAGATAAAACTGCCTTTGCGGTGAATGCGCAGGCTGCCGTCTTTCTCGTAGACCTTCTCGTCTTCGTGGTATTTGCCAATCTCATCCTTACTGACGAAGTAACCCGTCTCCAGCTCGTTAAACTCTTCTCCGGCTTTCTTCACCTCGTAGAGATCTTCGCTGGCGAAGAATCCGCGATAGGAGAGCAGTGCCTCATACACCGCACCCAACTGGTTGATACCCAACTGGCGATAAGAAATACGTCCGCGGCGGTTAAAGCGCTCTTTGCCCGGGCGGCTTAACGACATCGCCTGGATAATCTGTTGCAGGGTTTCGTTACGGAATACCACGCGGTTAAGAATGCGCGTGTTGTTGGCATCAAACAGATGACTTTCCAGACGCGGGACGCTGAACTGATGACTATGGATGGTGATCCGGTCGCCGCTCTCCAGGTCACTCTGCATTTTCACGCCGCCGTTGTAGCCTTCGCGCACCAGTTTAAACAGCATATTCAGGCTGTCGTGGAAGTAGCGCCCGTTGCGATCTTCTTCGCTGGTCAGCGGGATCATCTCCAGATCGCGCAACGTTTCCAGGCTGTAACCTTGCAGATAGGTTTTGGCGGTCATCGGCGCATAACCCAGCTCCGGGCGCGCTTCAATGTAGAACAGGAACAGCAGGCGGTACATGTAACGCAGACATTCGCGGCTCAGTTCATCCGGGTCCACCGCACGGTTACCGGTATAGTTTGCCAGGCCACGGTCGATCAGGTAATGCATCGCTTCGTTGCCCAGCAGCTCAATGCTTTCGCGCAGGGCATATTTCAGATCTTCCGACACGCCAAACGCATGTTTGTGCGAATTGTCATCCAGCGAGTCAAGATAAGGTGCCCCACTGCCCGGCAGCAGAGAATCTTTATGTAGCAACACCGCCGTCGCTTTCAGCGTATCCGTTTCACGACGACTTAAAATCTCTTCAAAATCAAAACGCAGCAGACGGTTTTGCGCCCACTTAGTACGGTCCAGCAGCAATAGCTGACGGTTACCGAGCAATAGCACAAAACGCGGAGGTTCATTTTGGGTGAAGACCGCCGTAGAGAGCAGATCTTGCCAGCTGCGATATTCACCGTTGGCTTTTTTGCGCAGGCTGTCGCGCTTATGTTTGTCGGTATCCGCCGGGAATTGCGCGGTCAGTAAAGAGAGCGCCAGCGGATCCAGCGTTCCCTCTTCCTGATCGTGTGCTTCGACAATCCACAGCCACGGGCTACCGTCAGTGCTGTTGTAACGCGCCAGTACCGGCAGCGGTGTATCGTCATCCAGCATTTGGATCTGCGGCGTAATTTCGTAACCCAGCGCCTTTAACAATGGCTGCCAGCGATTACGTTGATCGGCCAGACGTTGCGAGATCTGACGCTGTTTTTCGTGCTCGGCAAGTTTGCGGAAAAACTCAGTCGCCAGACTGTTAAACTGGTTCCACGGAGCGCGGTATCCCGGCTCTACGTCTTTGCCCTGTTCACGAGCGGCACGCTCCGCTTCACGCGCTGCATTTTCCTGGGCTATCCAGGGTTCCAGCACATCGCGGATATCACTGGTGAAAACCTCACCCAAATAGTGGTTAGAGTAAAATTCGTTTTCGTTATTAATACCGACCAGCGCCATGATTAACCCTCCGCTCCGGTGATAACAGCAATTACCTGAATGTAGGGTTCTTTTTCAGTCGTCATGGTGTCCTCAATCCATTCAATATAGCTGTCAAAATTGTGTTCGATTTCGCGTTGTCTCTGCTCTTTACGGCTCTGCTTAACTGACAATTGCTGTTTGTTATCGGCAAAATCCAGCTCAAGTTGGCTCAACTGCCGCCCACGCAAAACGTCCAGCTTTTGCAGATGCTCATTCAGTTGCTGGTTAATGTGCGTTTCAAACGCATTCCGATCATGGATGAATACCTCCCGGGCATGAGCAATAGCCGCTTCCAGTAAATCCTGCTGGCGCTGGTGATTACGATCTTTACCGCCGCTGTTAGTCAGCTTGTTACTCAACTGCGGATGACGTTGTAAAAACTCAGCAAATGGCTGACTGCCGATTAGCGATTCACGGTTAAAGCTCACCACTATCCACGGGTTCACCATCGGATGTGATTTACGGTTCGGGAATAACCCGGAAAGAATGAAGTGATCTTCATCGGGTTCAAGCAGGTATGGCAGACGGATAACCGGTGCCTGATGACGACCAAAAGCCGAAGAGATTTTATCGTCCAGCCACTGCACTACCGGGTTGATTTGCCAGAGATACTGCACATCGGGCCAGGCATGTTGCTCACCGCGAGCGCGTGCAATCGCGTCGGTGATGACGGTTTTATCCTGACTTAAATAGAGCTGCCAGTTCTCCGGGGCGATTTCAGGCGGTAGCTGGTTGAAGCGGCGGCGTAACTCCTCCGGTGCCACCAGCGACAAGGTATTATCAGGCAAGGTTTCATACTGGATAGTTTGACCACTGGCTTTCAGGTAACCCAATGCTCTTTCGCAGTACGCCTGTTCGCTGGCAAACAAGCTGGTGTCTGTTTCGGTAACCATTGAGGCATCGCTGGAAACCGCACTGCATATTTCGCCAAACAGATCATGTTCGGCGCTTTCCGAGACGTTGCTGTTCAGCAGTTGATCAAACAGGCTGGCACCATCATCCTGCATCATGAACTCTGCAACCTGCTCTTCTTCCTCTTCCTGGGTAAATTTGCCGGTAAACTCCGAACTGTCCCCAATGTTCTTCTGCGCCTGTTCGTCTTTGTTGATCAACACTTCCAGTACGCGCATATCGCCATTGATCTGCGGTTCGCTGGCCTCGGTAAGCAGATAGCGGATTTGAGGCTGATGTTTTTGCCCATAGCGGTCAATACGCCCGTTACGTTGCTGGAATACCATCAACGACCACGGAATATCAAAGTGAATCATTTTGTGGCTAAGGTGATGCAGGTTGATCCCTTCAGATGCCACATCCGAACAAACCAGAAGACGCAACGGCGACTGCGTTTTACCAAAGGCTTCTACGGTTTCCATCAACACCGTATCGCCCTGATCGCCGCGCAGCGTGGCGATCTGATCATCTTTCAATTTCAGATCCGCTCGCAGTTGCTGTTCGAGGAACTCCAGCGTTTTAATGCTTTCGGTGAAGATCACCAGGCGATCTTCCGTGTTATTGGCTTTCCAGGCGAGGTCTTTTCGGATGGTGTCGAGCAGCAACTGGTATTTGCTAAACTGGCTGGCATCAATGTTATTCAGCGCCAACAGCAATGACTCCAGTTCGTTGATCTGGCTCTGGCTATTATGATCTTTACGGCTCTCAAGACGCTTCAGACGATTAGCCACTACGCTGGCACACGCCATCGGGCTGGAAAATAGCGCTTTTTCGAGGGTTATCTTGAACAGACGACCTTTGTTAGACTGGGCCTGTTCATCGTCATCATCACGGAACTGACTCTCAACCAGGCGACGGTATGCTTCTTCTTCGGCACCGGATGCCAGGCGAGTCAGTTTGACAATATTGCGCTCGGGGAACTCGCCAGACATCTGATCTTTCACGTCTTTTTTGAAGCGACGGACAACCAGATTTTTATCGGCAAAGTCGGCGTATTCATACTCTTTCGGGTTGGCGATCGCCGTCGGGTCAAGCATGTTCATCAGGCTGGCAAAACTTTCAGCTTTACCATCATGCGGCGTTGCTGAAAGCATAATCAGCGTATCGCTGCGCCCGGCGAGCAGTTTTGCCAGTTTACTGCGTAACGAACTGGTTCCACGTTCTGCGACGTTATGGGCCTCATCAATGACAATAATATCCCACCAGGCATTTTCCAGATGGTGACGATATTCAATATCTTGTTTCAGCGTATCGATGGAGATAATGGTCTTGTCAAAATAGTGGAACGGGTTGTGGTTGGTAGGGATGCGGTTACGCACTTTTTGTAAACCAGCAGAATCCAGGCGGGTCAATGGGATCGCAAAACGGCTCCAGAACTCCTTCTGGAATTGTGTCAGCATCGATTTAACCGCCAGAACCAGAATACGTTTTCCGCGCCCACGACGGATCAGTTCCGAAACCAGAATACCCGCTTCCAGCGTTTTACCCAGACCGACAGCGTCGGCAATGAGTATCCGCTGACGCGGTTGTGCCAGCGCCATCCGCGTAGGATCGAGCTGAAACGGCATGGAATCCATCGCCGCCAGATGTCCAAAATGGACTTTACTGTCTGTCGGTACGCGTTGGCGTAACTGACTTTCAATATACAACTGTGCCGCCTGATAATTGGCGGATTCATCTTCCACCAAATGCGTTTTTGCGGGATCAAGGATCTCTACTTTTTGTTCCAGTTTGGTCAGAAATAACCCTTCTTTACCGCGCACCAGCTCTGAAATACCATCGCAGGTCAGCAAATACCCACCATCACCACTGTCATCCGCCCGGCGAATACGCCATTCGGCATCACGAATAACCACCCGCATACCAGGTGCATAATTTTGCTTATTCATCGGTTTTTCTGTCTATTTGGGGCAGTGGCGGTAACGTCATCCTGAAAAATGTGGCGCGGCACACTGCGATAAAAAAGAGGGCCTTAAAGATATCATGAAGGCCCCCGGCAAAGTGACAAAATGGGAGGGAATGCGCATAAATTGCGCATGATTTTCAAACAAAAATTATTAAAAAGTGAGCTGGGTCAACTCCCCTGGAAGATATCCCCAGGGGAGCAATTATTTATCCAGCGATAACATAACTCCTAAGGTCATTACCCGGGGCAACAGCTCGCGCTCGCGTGTTTGCCAGCCGTTCAACTTGCTGCGGTACTCGCAGAGCAAAATCAAAGAAGGTGTCTTCAATACAGCGCCAGTAGCTAAGCCCCATGTCGAGCAGGACATAATGCTGACTGCCATCGCTGAAGGTGACTGTCAGTTCTCGTCCATGCTCCGTACTCTGGTTATCCCCCGTTAACCAGCTAATTGCTCCCGGCCACGCAGGCCCCAGATATCCTTCTTCAAGTAAAGTGGTCACAACCTGCTGACGATCTTCCTCATTAAGCCACGCGTTATAGAGAGCGTCGTGTTGGCGAGAGTTGTAATCCAATTTTTTGACGCAAACAGTGAGGCTGGCACGTTCCGCCATTCCCTGTTCAACCAGCTCAGTTAAGATTTCACCTAACAAACGCGCCGTGAATGGGCTATTAAGATAACGATCGCTGTACTCAACATGCGTTATCTCTTTGTGGCGGGTAAATGCCTGCTTCCAGCCAGCGTGCTGTTGCGTGACTAACGACCAGAAACGCGAACCAAACCCTTCCAGCGGCCCGTCCAGTTGCTCGCAGAGGTTGATGCGCACCGCCCCGGTGGGTAAGGCGGGCAGTAAATCTTCTGCACTTAAGGTCTGACCCGAGAAGGTTTTTCCGGACGTTCCTTTAAGTGTCACTACTGGTGAGGACGCACTTTGTCCCCATAATTCACCAGGTGCAACGGTAGCGCTGTCGTCTGCGGCCCACTGTTGGCTTTGCCCTTCGCGAGTCACCTGCGCAAGCCAGCGCCCCTTTCCTTGCATGAGTTGCGCAGTGGCAATGGATTTCACTTGTAAGCGCCCTCCCGGCATCGCCGCCAACGCGGAAAGCTGATGTCTGGAGCTATCAGTTAAGTTTGCCAACGGCGTGGCCACCAGCAACTCAACATGCCCACCGGAGGAGGCAAACTGGAGCAACTCTTTAAATAATGGCCATTGGGCAAAATCCCACTGTTCCTGCGGCCCCGCAAGAACCAGCGAGCAGGAGTCATAAATCTCGCTGTTCAGGCATTGCGCAATACGTAAACTCAGCGGGTTAGTTTCAACCCGGCTACCATCGCCGAAGTACTGATATTCTGGCGCGAGGTTAAGTCGCTGCAACCGTACATTGGTAAGCAGGGTTAATGCATGGTGACGATCTAATCTGTTGACATAATGCTGACTGTCGTAGCTGAGCAAGCAGTGGTGACAGAATTTATCGCAACTGCAATCGAGCAATTTTCTGGCGTAATTAAAGACATCAGCCCAATGGTCGATCAATTGCACTGCATAACCTGCACCACCCGCATTATTGTCGTAAATGAAGATGGAATATCCGGTATAGCCATTGATATCGCGCGCTTGCTGCGTCGTCACGCCCAGCTCAGTATTTTCGATACCCAATTTATGCGCTAACCCTTCACGCAAAGCGACCGCAAGGGATCGCGCGGCAACCTCATCACGGATCAACAGGCCATTATCATCATTGAGTTGCAGCTCAACCATATCTGTACGACTGCTATACCCCAACCACAGATCTTTATGCACATGACCGTGGCACAATTTATTGCTCCCCTGACGATCGTTACTGCCCCCTCGCAACAGGTAATGCGTATTTTCCCGCTCTGGGTTCTTTAGATTTTCAGGGGTACGCTGGGGTTGAGTTTGAGATTCTGCCCGACCACATGAGAGGCAAATTGCGTAGCCGTGCCCAAATTCCCCTTCACTGAAGTGGAACAATTCCCCACTATGGCTAAAACGGTAACGTCCTAGCCCAGCATCGGGTAAAGAAACCCACACCGAAGACGGTACAAGAACACGTGGATCTTTCCAGGGAAGTTGTGCAGGCATGGATACATCATTATGTGCCTGATAACGAATATCTGTCGCAAAACCAACAGGCTGTAAATAACGCTTCACATCAAGTTGCTGTATATCCGCTTTGCAGTGACTACATTCGACAGGATGGGTAGCACTGGTTGCCCCCGCACCACATTTACGGCAATGCCAGAACCACGGAATATGATGATCGCCTGACAGCTCCTGCCCGCTGGCAAGTACCTTGCCAAGCATAATGCCCGAGGAACGATATACTTTTCCGCCCAATACCACATCTGCACCTGGAGCATACTCGCGTAATGCTGTAGGCAAATCACGGCTGGGCAATTTTTCAATACGACGAGAAAAGCTTTCTCCCCCTTCATTAGGGTCAGCCTGAGTAGCTTTTATTGCGCGACGTTTTTCCAGCTCATCTGCCGTCAGATAATTGAAATTGACGACACCAACCGGGAAACCATGCCCCGGCAGGAACGCTTCACTAATGAGTTTAGAAAACAGATATGCACCGCGATAATCACGAAGCTGATAAGCGATGGCTTTACCTGCTGGCGTTTCTTCCCACGCGCTGTTATCCGCTTTCAACGCTTCGATATTTTCCAACAGTATCGCAAGTTGGCTTCTCCAGCGGATATCAACCTGCTGCATCATTGCTTGTGTGCGGGTCAAGAGCTGGGTTGCCGTCAATGACATCAGGACGGTTCCCTGAGTAAGGCGTTTAAGTTTATCCGCTAGCTGATCGGCCTGGTTATTTAACCAATGGAGAAAACGAAGACACTGGCTCTCATCACCTTCAAAGAACCATTTGCAACTCAGTTTTGTCGCATCAGGAACTTCAGCTCGTAAAAACAGACCTAAAACCAGGGCATTAACATGTCGTTGAACAATACTGCTGCTCCCAAAACGAACCCGTGGCGCACTGGCAGTAGTGTTGAACGCCCAGAGGGGGTCTTTGAATACCTCCATTCCATGCGCCGTGTTTTTACATAACGTAATGGCAGCAGATGCACTCTCTCCACGTCGACCCGCGCGGCCTGCACGCTGCAAATAATTTGCCGGAGCTGGAGGAACGTTGTTCATTGCCACCAAACTCATACCACCAATGTCCACCCCCATCTCCATGGTCGTGGAGCAGTTCAGCACATTAACTTTGCCTGACTTAAATTGTTTTTCATTAAACTGGTTCTGCTCAGGCGTTCTCTGCGCAGAGTGTTCCTCCAGACGATACCAGCTATCTTTCAGGGCCAGTCGGTCGCTGCGAGTAGACCATAATCCTTCCTCGCGGGCATGTTGAATCAGCGCATTACTTTCCAGCCACTCCAGACGTTCTTCTCGGGCGATTTCTCCACCACCAGACAAACGCCAGTGACGTACAGGAAGCTCAGGCATTTCAATCAACACTGCTTTTTCAGGTGCAATTTCTTTGCTACCCGGCAAATACGGAGAGTATCCCAGTAACGTGACGTCTAACGCACGTCGAGTATAGGGGCAACGCCACACTTGCTTTGGACTGTAAAATTCAGCTTGTTGTTTAATATCCAGCTGATAACCCGACTCAAACTGACGTAAGCAGGGTCGAATTGCATCCCAGACCTCAATCATTAAGTGGTTAACTAACGATTTCCAGTGAGCCTGCTCAGGTTGTATTGCCGGAAAGACTGCAATTAATAGCTTAATGACCCGGTTATAATGGCGATCGCGTATTTGTGGCCAAAGTTGATCACGTTTCTGCCCTTTGTTTTTTTTATCTGGACCCTGCAGCATTTTTACCGGGAAACGAGCCCCCATCCAGCGAGGGTATTGCTCGTTTTCGTAAAAAACGGCACTGTTTTCACGTATAAAGAAATCAAGAGTAATCTTCAATAAATTACGCCATTCCGCTAATTGCTTATCGGGATCGGGTAATAATGTCTTCCAGTCCTGCGGGCAGGTTGTAACTTTATCAATAAATGGATAGTGAATGGCTACCAGACCCAGACTTTCGAGGGTCCAGGCATTTTTAGGGCGGCGACCAAACTCACTGTATAAACAAAAATCTGCAAACTGTTGTTTAGTAAGATCAAGCCCAGACAATTCTTTAAAACTGCCTCTCATTCTATCGGCAAGGTCCACACTGCCAACCAGCTGTTCAGACAGTGTTTGCCATGACATGGTTTTCTTCTGCTGATTGCCAGAGTTAGCCTGGAGTATTTGCATCGCTTCAGCATGATCCGGGCTTAAGGAACTCACCATCGGCTCGATAATTTTAAGTGCCTGAATGTCCGCCGGGCTAAGCTCTTCATTAGCAACCATCGCTTTTTTCAGCGCGTCAATAGAGTTTTTTAAAGGAAGGATAGAAAACTGGGCAATAAAACTCTCTAACAATGCGCAGTGTGCCGGGCTGAGCTTTGCTGATGGCTCATTAATATTGGCCAGCTCCTGGTAGCAAAGAGCTCGCAACGTCGCTTTATCGGCATCCTGCTGTAAGCGGGCAGAAATGCGGGCAGTGCCCTGACGTGAATCCGTAAAGGTGAGCAGACGTCGACCATTAAACGGTCCTAACTGCTCTTCTCTTGTCTGCGGTAATGGTGAAAACTCCAGCAGAGTAGGAATAATTTCATTTAAAAAAAAGGGCGCGCCAAGTCGAAGCGGACGGAATAAAGGATTATTTTTTCGTTGGGTGTCACCACAGCAAACACAAGCAAAGGAATTATTACGTCCCTCACCTCGAGATTCCGGTCTTAACAGGTTTATTTCATAGTGCTTTTGCGCTTCACTATCAATTTTCCCCGCCGTCGTTTCTTCCAGTGAAATGATATATTTTTCACCATCGCTCGCAATCAGACGATCAAATTGAGAGTTATTGTCTAATTCGTCGTTGTCTTCATCTTCAGAATAAACATCTACATCAAGAGCAAACTCATCCACTTCGGCAGCGGCGGGTTGCGCTACCAACCAGTTCGTTCCATCACCGCGCATCTCCTCTTTGGCAGACAAATAAGCTGAACCACACCCGGAGCAACGTAAAACTTCAAATACCGGCGCACCACAGTCACAATATTGGCGCTGCTCAAACCATACCTGACCAAATGGCCAGTCACTCTGATTTAATTCATGTGCTTTATGTGAGCATTGTTTGTTTGAACATGCCCATAGACCCGCCAGTGTTCTGATAAATCCATGCATACGTAATGGCGTAAAAGCCAGTTCACCTTCTCGCGATCTTGCCATTAGATCGAGGAGTTGCAGTAGCTCACGGTGATTAATATCTGGCCAGGTTCTTCTGGCAACATTGAGCAACTCACTCAAACGTACTGCCTGCCGTCCGGGATGAGTTAACGCCTGACGCAATTGCTGGGCCACACGGTAATGACAAAGCTGTTGGTAAAGATCCTGAGGGCTCAGAGATTTAAGAGAAGTTAAAGATGTGGGGTATTCATGACGAATCAGCGACTCCGATACCCGCGGTATTTGTCGATAACCGCGAACCACTTTGACATCACGTTCTGTAACGCCCGCGAGATCAGCGACAAATTTAGCAAGCTCCTTATTACCTTCAGGAGAGTCTTCACCAATAGTGGCAGAGGTCGCGATAATCTGCACAGGTTTATCTGTGCCGGGTCCAACATTGAAAGCCTGCATAACACGACGTAAAAGCAGCGCTAACTCAGCAGCCTGAGAACCAATATAACTATGGGCTTCATCCAGGACGATATACTTTAACATCCCCTGAGACTTTTCGATGATTGGGGCATCTTTACGACGAATCAGCATATATTCCAGCATGGTGGTATTCGTCACCATGATGGAAGGTGGTGCTTCGTAAATGGCTTCCCGACTCAAAGCTTGTTCAGGTACTTTCAACTGATCTTCCTGAATTTCGTATTTGGTATGCCGGGTTTCGCCATTATATAGCGCGAAGCGTATTTTCCCCTTAAATCCGCGCGTCCATTCGCGAAGCCGCTCCTGTTGACTGTTAATTAATGCATTTAACGGATACAAGAAAATAGCTTGTGTCCCTGTTAGTGACTGGCGGGTCGATTTTTGCTGACGAATAAGATCTTCCAGAACCGGTACCATAAAGCATTCTGTTTTCCCGGATCCCGTACCGCTGCTCACTAACAAGGATTTTTTGTCTTCCAGAATTGTTCGCCACGCAGTGAGTTGATGACGAAATGGCACTGGCGCTTTGCTCAATGCATCAACCAGCGGGCTGGAGATCAGCTTGTCCCGCAAATCCTCCATTGTTTCATCCGCAGGCATCCAGCCGAATGTACTTTCGAATACCGGGTCTGCAAGCAGTGACCCCTCCTGACCGGGAGGCTGAAAATATTGTGATTCCAGATAATGAGTCAACGACTTGCTCCGCAATGCCAACTGACTTACCACCGACCTCACCGCACGCTGATGAAGCTGATTTAGAAGTGGCGCATAATGCAGTTGCTGAACGTCCATCAATGACATACTCCTGCTTGTTCAAAATAATATTGATAGATTACCCCTAATTGCTGTGGGGCTTGCTGATAGTGAAATTCAAAAAGCGCAGACAGTTGATGTATCAGGTTATTATCTTTTTGGGTTAACAGCGCTGCGACTAACATCAAATTAAAACGTTTTTCAAGCCGTGAGTGATATTTATCTTCAATCCAAAGCTTATTAAAAACAGATTTTAACTCTGGAGTAATAGCACTAGACCAAAGTTCTTTAGGGAAGATACTGATACGCCCAAAGCTGTCGGGGTTCCTTAATAGCATCTGTTTAGCTTCATTAAACTGCTCACGACTAACAGTTGGCAATACATCACAACCGGTTGGTAGGCTCTCACTATATGTAAGTAACATATTCGCAATGGGAGCCAGCCGACGATCGATATGTGCACGATGGTTCATAAAAGCAATAAAGGGTTGCAATATATGTAATGCTAATGTTTTATCGTTAATCTGTTTTTCCAGATAAGTCCAACATTTTTGGAAAACATCTTTCCAGATTGAAACGGGAATCCATCCCCATGAAAAGGGTAATTCTTCCTGTATATCATAAATCGTATCGCTATCACCAGAAAGACATGATGATATTAACAATTGAACAACCACGCGGTAATTACTCGAAATACCTCTGAACAAGTCCAGATCCAGCAAGGATAAGCCATTATTCATTTTGTACTTCTTAATATACTCTGTTAATAAACAGCAATAATTTTGCAATGGGTTGTTATCTATTTCAAAAATTAGCTCATTAAAATTTTTTTTGCGCTGTTCTGGGTCTGCTTCGCATAGAGCATTTAGTAATAAATCATTTGTCTGCAATACAGGTAGCATCCATTTAATTACTGGTGCAATGCGAGCTGTACCATCAAGTTTTCCCACAATTAACCATGGACTATCCTGAACATTCAGAGCTGAAAGATCATAAGCAAATTCATCTTTTTTTAGCAATGATTTGTGTAAGCCAGGATCCTTAAGAGAAATAGCATCAACAACCAGTTCGTCTATTCTATTTGCAGGAAAAACAACAGAATTTTTTATATCAACCAGCAACCCTTGATCGTGTTCAATAAAACTACCATCGTAGCGTTTAATATTGAGTGTTGCTTTATCCTTTCCAAATCTGTCAGAGTAAAAATCAACACATAATGTACTATTGCTGTTCCATGCACATGCCAGCATAGCATTTAGCAAATTATAGTTCTCATAAAGTGAAATTTGTTGTAATTTGTCATTGCGTCCTGATAAAAGAGGAAGGTCGGCATGTAAATAACGGAATTTTTCAGCTACTGGATTTTCATCCAATAACTCGATATTAAGATATCCTCTTCCAGCACATGATATGGTTAATAACTCAGCATCTATTCCATGCAAATGTGCTATAGATGCCACACCATCAAAATGAACAGAACCATCATTAGTTACAAATCGGCCACCGCTAACCGGCTTAGGTAATAATAGTTTAAGATTAGAACCATCTTTCCAGGAGACCCGTAAATCAACGGTATTTTCCAGCATCTGCGATGAATTATAATAAATAGCACACTCGTTTTGTGAATAATCGGACTTAAGTGTTACTTTTTCATTGTTTGAATATTTATCAATTCTAGTATCCGTTATACCAGAAAGCATAATAATGCCTTGCTGAGCACTCTCAGGTATAATATTAATATCGAAGTCTGCTGGTAAAACTACAACTTTACCGCTAAATAAAACCTCATCATTAACTATTCGCCGGACTTCTATCTGTCCTTTTGGCATTTCTGATGCGACAGAATACCAGGCATTGTTACCTGAACGAATGGAACGCCAAAAAAGTTCTTTCTCCGGTACAATGCCATATTGCAGATCCTTTTTCCAACCGATCTTCGGCCAGGCTCGATGGACAGGATAATCCGATTTAACCAGTTCAACTTCTGTCGATTTAATATAATATTCAATCGCAGAATCATAAAGTTGCTGGGTGCGAATTGTACAAACTGCACCATCATGTAAAACAACGCTAAATACTCCACTTATTTTAGTTAAGCTGCGTTCACTGTTTTTCAGCAACCTTGGGATATCAAACTCACCTTCTCCACTAATATCTAAATGGCTATTTTTCGGTAGCGAAATAAACAGAGCATTTAGCCTGGAACTCACAGACCCCATACCGACAAGTTTTAGCTGCGATTCACTCTCATTCATCGCTTCAAAAACCCAGGGGAGTTCTTCAGTAAGTTCATAACCGCCTTTTGGAATTGTGTGGCCTAACAGAATTGGACCTTCATGAAGCGACAACGAGATTTCGGCCATTGCATCTGCACCAGAGAGCTTTTGCATCGCAATAGGTAATAACTCGACCCGCCAATCTTGCTGCTCATAACGGCTTAGCATTGCCAACCTTGCCCCGCCATTTCTCCATTTTCCTGAAATGATGAGTCGGGTCTGCTCCGGCTGAATATGGCATTCAAACAAAGAGGTTAACTGTTCTGTACGCATTGTGGCCGGGAATCGGAACCGGGCATCACAATACCAACTGTCATCAACATCGACCCAGATTCTTTCAACCTGAAGACTACTTGCACTGCGTATTTCAGAAGATTGAGAAAGTAATCGCCTTACAATCTCTGCAGCATTCGCTTCGGGGAGAACGAGTGGAAGTTGAAGATGCCAGTCTGGAGAGAGCTTACGTAATGCAGAAACGGGATCACTGCTTTGAGGTGGATGCTCACTAAGTAATCGGCAGAGAGTCTCGCAGAATTCACCGGCTATTTCATAGACCAGTTCGTTTTGCATTGTGACAGGAATCGTATCGCCTAATTCTTGTGCAATTTTAGCGGCAGGATATTGAGATGCTTGCCCACGAAGCGCCTGATATATCCTTCTGAAATAGGTAATCAAATAACCGCTCTCATTTTCAATCATGCGGATAGGTAAACCACCTTCACAAGCCAGTGTATGCAGATAACCCGAAGCTTGCCCCAGGTTTCTTATCTTTCTTTTCCAGTAGCGAATGCCATCATTAACCAGCTTCTGTCGATGAACATACGGAACTTTCCAGTCAATAGAATCTAAAATTGTGTCCCATTTAGGGTGTCCGACCGTATGAGTCCGGCGGATAAACTCTGCGGCATATATGCTAAATAGAACATCGCTATAGGAAATGAATATCGTTCTTGGATAACTACGAGGGGCATATGTACGCAGTAGTTCTGCCAAACTTTCGTACTCTGTATCAGTACAACGGTAAGCATATAACGCCCGTCCATCAGCTCCGGATAATGAACGGCGACTAAAAAACATGTTAAGCCATTGCAAAAGTGGGTTAACTGGAGTTTTCACAAGCAACCTGCCTTCCTTTGATACAATTCGTAACAGGTTACTATCATCATAAAAAAGCTCAACCCGATGAACTCGCTAAAAATGAGACAAATCATTTATATCTCGAAAAAACTTGTTACAATCATGAGCGCTACACCGAACTTAACCATATAAATTATGTGCGTTTTGTTTATTTTTTAAACAATTACAACTATCCATTATTTACACAGGTATCAAAATGTTAGCGCAGCTTTTTGAGCAGTTGTTTCAATCGATAGACTCTACACTGATCACCAATATTTTCATCTGGGCTGTTATATTCGTATTTTTATCAGCGTGGTGGTGTGACAAAAAAAATATACATAGTAAGTTTAGAGAATATGCTCCAACCTTAATGGGGGCATTAGGTATTCTGGGTACTTTCATTGGTATTATTATTGGGTTACTCAATTTTAATACTGAAAGTATTGATACCAGCATCCCCGTATTATTAGGCGGCCTAAAAACAGCATTCATTACAAGCATTGTAGGTATGTTTTTTGCCATTTTATTTAATGGAATGGATGCTTTCTTTTTTGCCAATAAACGAAGTGCGTTAGCAGAAAATAACCCTGAATCTGTTACACCTGAACATATCTATCATGAATTAAAAGAGCAGAACCAGACTCTGACTAAATTAGTCTTGGGTATTAACGGTGATAGTGAAGGTTCTCTTATTGCTCAAATAAAATTACTACGTACTGAGATTAGCGATTCCTCGCAGGCACAATTAGCTAATCACACTCATTTCAGTAATAAGCTTTGGGAACAACTTGAACAATTTGCAGATCTAATGGCAAAAGGTGCTACAGAACAAATTATTGATGCTTTACGACAAGTCATTATTGATTTTAATGAAAATTTAACTGAACAGTTTGGTGAAAACTTTAAAGCACTTGATGCCTCTGTAAAAAAACTTGTTGAGTGGCAGGAAAATTATAAAACGCAAGTTGAGCTGATGTCAGAACAATATCAACAAAGTGTCGAGTCTCTGGTTGAAACAAAAACTGCGGTTGCCGGGATTTGGGAAGAATGTAAAGAAATTCCTCTGGCTATGTCTGAACTGCGTGAAGTGCTTCAGGTGAACCAACATCAAATCAGCGAACTCTCCCGCCATTTAGAAACCTTTGTCGCTATCCGCGATAAAGCTACAACCGTATTACCTGAAATACAGAACAAAATGGCTGAAGTGGGTGAACTGCTGAAATCCGGAGCTGCAAATGTTAGTGCATCTCTTGAGCAAACCAGCCAGCAAATACTTCTTAATGCAGATTCAATGCGCGTGGCCCTGGATGAAGGTACCGAAGGATTCAGACAATCGGTTACCCAAACACAACAAGCATTTGCCTCGATGGCACATGATGTCAGCAATTCCTCCGAAACTCTAACCAGCACGTTAGGTGAAACAATTACTGAAATGAAACAAAGTGGTGAAGAATTCCGGAAGTCACTAGAGTCGCACTCGAAAGAATTGCATAGAAATATGGAACAAAATACGACTAATGTAATTGATATGTTCAGTAAGACTGGTGAAAAGATTAACCATCAACTATCCAGTAATGCCGATAATATGTTTGATTCAATCCAGACATCATTTGATAAGGCAAGTGCAGGGCTGACTTCTCAAGTCAGAGAATCAATTGAAAAATTTGCTCTATCCATCAACGAGCAGTTACATGCTTTTGAGCAAGCAACTGAACGTGAGATGAACCGTGAAATGCAATCATTAGGTAATGCTCTGCTTTCAATCAGCAAAGGTTTTGTCGGTAACTATGAAAAACTTATTAAAGATTACCAAATAATTATGGGACAGTTACAAGCATTAATTTCTGCTAATAAACATCGAGGGTAATCGATCATGGATAAGATTATAGGGAAACAATTACCTAAAAAAGATCAAGATAATGAACACTGGGTATCCATGTCAGACCTAATGGCAGGGCTGATGATGGTTTTTATGTTCATATCTATTGCTTATATGCACTACGTACGTATTGAAAAAGAAAAAATTAAAGAAGTTGCCGTAGCCTACGAGAATGCTCAGTTACAGCTTTATAATGCTCTGGATATTGAGTTTGCAAAGGATTTACAAGACTGGGATGCAGAGATCGATAAACAGACTCTGGAGGTTCGATTTAAATCACCGGATGTTTTATTTGGCTTAGGAAGCACAGAGCTAAAACCAAAGTTTAAACTCATTCTTGACGACTTCTTTCCTCGCTACCTAAAAGTTCTAGATAATTATCAGGACCATATTACTGAAGTCCGCATTGAAGGTCACACAAGTACTGACTGGACAGGAACAACGAATCCTGATATTGCTTATTTTAATAATATGGCACTATCACAAGGTCGTACACGTGCAGTATTACAATACGTTTATGACATAAAAAATATCGCGACACACCAACAATGGGTTAAAAGTAAATTTGCCGCAGTAGGTTATTCATCTGCACATCCCATTCTTGATAAAACCGGCAAGGAGGATCCTAATCGCTCTCGTCGTGTCACCTTCAAAGTTGTAACAAATGCCGAATTGCAGATTAGAAAGATTATTCAGGAGTAAGAGATGAAATTATCTATCGACATTTCAGAACTTATTCAATTAGGGAAGAAAATGTTACCAGAAGGAGTCGATTTTTTTCTGGATGAATCCCCTATTGACTTTGATCCTATAGATATTGAGTTATCCACGGGTAAAGAAGTTAGTATCGAAGATCTTGACCCTGGTAGCGGGCTTATCTCTTATCATGGCCGCCAGGTTCTTTTATATATTCGGGACCATTCAGGGCGTTATGATGCGGCTATCGTAGATGGCGAAAAAGGAAAACGTTTTCATATTGCCTGGTGCAGAACTCTTGATGAAATGCGCCATAAAAATCGATTTGAAAGGTATCATGCAACTAACCGCATAGATGGTTTATTCGAAATTGATGATGGTTCAGGTCGGAGCCAGGATGTTGATTTACGGGTATGTATGAATTGCCTCGAACGACTTAATTATAAAGGAAGTATTGATAAACAACGAAAAAGAGAGATTTTTAAATCATTCTCATTAAATGAGTTTTTTTCAGATTATAGTACCTGTTTTCGTCATATGCCTAAGGGTATCTATGACAAAACAAATAGTGGGTATGTCGAAAACTGGAAAGATATATCTAAATCAATACGAGAAAAGGCAAATTATGTTTGTAATGATTGTGGCGTGAATTTATCAACCGCCAAAAACTTGTGCCATGTCCATCATAAAAATGGCATCAAATATGATAATCACCATGAAAACCTTCTTGTTCTGTGCAAGGATTGCCATCGAAAACAGCCCCTCCACGAAGGTATATTCGTTACCCAAGCTGAGATGGCTATCATTCAACGTTTACGTTCCCAACAAGGGTTATTAAAAGCAGAATCCTGGAATGAAATATATGACCTGACTGATCCATCAGTGCATGGTGATATTAATATGATGCAACATAAAGGCTTTCAACCTCCTGTTCCTGGGTTAGATCTTCAAAACTCAGAACATGAAATTATTGCAACCGTAGAAGCTGCATGGCCAGGCCTTAAAATTGCAGTTAACCTTACTCCCGCCGAAGTCGAAGGATGGAGAATATATACCGTGGGTGAGCTGGTTAAAGAAATACAAACAGGAGCCTTTACGTCAGCAACGTTGTAAATTCCGAAACTCCGTGAAAGTTAAGACTTTCACGGAAGATAAATAAAATTCTCCTGATTTGTGACTCAAATTATAAAAGTCGTTTATGGCATAACTTGTCTGTTTTTTTGGTGTAATAGGTATAAAGGCATATGCTATGGTTAGCCTTATATTTAAAACTTTCCTCATACGGGTGAAGGTTAAAGCTTGGTAGATAGGTTACAGTCACAATGAATAAAGCAATAACGGTGCTTGCTATAATGATGGCTTCATTTTCCGTAAATGCGTATGTATTACCGGAAACGCCTGTGCCATTTAAAAGTGGTACCGGAGCAATTGATAACAACACTGTCTACATTGGTTTAGGTAGCGCAGGTACGGCATGGTACAAGCTGGAGAAACAGACCAAAGATAAAAAAATGGACAGCGTTAGCTGCATTTCCTGGTGGACCGAGAGATCAAGCAACTTCTGCATTTATTGATGGCAATCTGTATGTGTTTGACGGCATTGGCAAAAACAGTGAGGGCTTGACTCAGGTATTTAATGACGTTCACAAATACAACCTCAAAACCAATAGCTGGGTTAAATTGATGTCGCACGCGCCGATGGGCATGGCGGGTCATGTGACATTTGTACACAACGGCAAGGCTTATGTTACTGGCGGTGTTAACCAGAATATCTTCAATGGCTATTTTGAAGATCTTAACGAAGCTGGAAAAGATTCAGCGTACCGGTCACCGGAGAACTGGATGACGGCACTGCGAAGCAGTCATTTCAGTCGGGGGATGATTGTAGACAAATTTGTTGACGCTATTTTGCGGTTTTGGCGTGAAGGGTGAGCGTTCATTAATTTGATTTATTTGCATCCATCAACGCTTTTAACTGCTCCGGCGAAAACGGTGGTTTGCGTCGGTGCAACATCGCATGGCAATTAGGGCACACAGGAAGCAAATCATTAACTGGATCCAGCTGGTAATTCTCTTTAATGGCTGAAAGCGGCACCAGGTGATGCACATGGATAAAGCCTTCAGCGATATCACCATAGATCTTCACCAGATCAACGCCGCATACGTTGCACTGGCATCCATGATGTTCGACCGCTTTATCTCGGGCCTTTTTATCGCGTTCATAGCGGTTTACTGTCACCTTTATCGCCGCACCTTCAACGTATGTCTCCTGCGACGGCAACTCATCCGGGAACAGAACGTCGGCTATGGGAGCCGCAGCGGCTTTATCCTGATGAATATGAAATCCCTGCTCTATGAGTAGTTTGACGCATTTAGATTTTATTCCGCCGGTGAAATCCGCAGGGGTAAATTGCGTCCCCGTCATCAATGTCGCTGCGATGCCAGCAATCGCCTTCGAGGGGTAACGTCGGCCATGATATTCAATCTCATACAACCGCGCAGGCTGGAACTGATGAGTTTCTCCCGCATCCCATAAATGGATAGCTTCGATGATATACCGCCGCGGAAGATGATCAGGGAGTTTATTCATGGAGAATGTCCTTATACGTTCTCAGAACAGGCAGCAAAAAAACAAATGAGATCAAGGTAATATATCTTCACTTGCAGGCTTGAACAGCAGAAAATTTGCGAGCATGATCGCAATTATTTCACTGCCAGGGATATCAATGGCTTCCAGTAAATCGCTACAGCAGGCAATTGCCAATATAAAAATCTGGCACAAGGGTGAACAGCGCGCGCCGCATAAGCCATTGTTATTGCTATACGTATTAGCGGGATACCTGAATGGACATCCGCGCCTTTTCGATTATGGCTCGGAAATCTACGAACCTCTGCACAGTTTACTGGAACGTTTTGGGCCACAGCGTTCACAGTACCGACCTGATATGCCGTTCTGGCGATTACAAGGCGACGGATTCTGGCAATTACACAATGCCGAACTTTGCTCAACAGCAGGGAGTAGCCGACAACCGCCAGTGAAGGAACTGACCGAACACCGCGTTGCAGGCGGTTTCGATGAACAGCACTATGCCCTGGTAATCGGCAATAAAAAACTCATCAATACCCTGGCGCAACAGATACTCGAAGCGCACTTCACCGAGAGCATTCAGGAAGAAATTGCTGACGAGCTGGGTTTTGATCTCCAGCAAATCCGTAAACAGCGCGACCCGTTATTTCGCAAACTTGTATTGCGCGCATATAACTACCAGTGCGCGATATGTGGCTTTAATATGCGCCACGATGACACCACCGTCGCACTGGAAGCAGCGCATATAAAATGGAAACAGCACGGCGGTCCTTGTGAAATTCCTAATGGCCTGGCGCTTTGTGCAATACACCATAAAGCCTTTGATAAAGGATCGATTGGCCTGGATGAAAATATGCGGGTACTGGTCTCGGATGCGGTAAACGGCGGAGGGATCGTTGAGAAACTATTCTGGGATTTTGACGGGAAAACTATTGCGTTACCACAGGTGCGTAAAAATTACCCTTTTGAGGGGTTTGTGGAGTGGCATCGAAAAGAGGTTTTTAGGGGGTGAGGTTGATAACTATCGCAGTATGTTCAATATTGCTGACATAATCAGTGCAGGATCTTGCCGCTAGTTTACAACTCGCCTTCGATAGCGGCGCAAAACGAGTTCTGTTGCCGATATCCTCGGCTATGGATATTCCAACAGTTCCGGCAGAGTTGTTTACCAAGTTTCAGGTAAGTTTTTACTCAGAACCGGTTGATGCGGTTTATAAGGCGCTGGATGTGAATTAACACATTCCTCAGCTTATTTACAAAAGGATTATTCCCATTTGATATAATATCAGTGCCAATTTACTTTTTTCAATGGAATATATCTCGGCTAAATAACAATAAAACTTATCGCTAATGGATTAAATAAACAATTTTCTAATTTATTTCACCACCTTTGATATAGAAATTGATGGTGTTGTCGCTGCCATTGCTTATGGTGATGATAAAATCCACGTTTCTGGATCGGTGCGTAGAAAATCATCACTTCCTTGATATTTTGATGCGATATGATCATACCGTTCCGTAGTACCAATTTCAACTTCAGGCTAAACCCCAACATTAAAAAAATTAGAGTTATTCACTGATTATATTATCAATAATATAATCAGTGAATAACATGGACTATATAATAAATTGCTCTAATCATTTCCCTTACGAATATATGGGCCAAAAGCCCAAGAATCATAATAAGGGTGATGGACTAATTTTTCATTAAATCGAACACTATAAGTTAATTTTTTTATATTTTTACGTACAGCATTAATACTGGGCAAAGAGGAAAGATAATCTATAAACTTATCGATAGTGATTTTCCCTTCGCAACACTCAAACCCATCAATGATATTTTTCGCCATTTTTCCATTTTCATTTGTTTGATATATCACTCCAGGTATTCGTTGAAAAAAACTAGATAATGCATATTTGTCCGCTACATATGTATCATCCACATGATATTTCCCACCGAGCATAGTTGTAGTAACAATAAGCTTATACACACCTTTGGGTTGCCATGTTGATGGTAGTTCGAATTCTTTAATGATCACATCAAGATGATTAAGATAATGTTCAGAAATTCGATTTATTTGTTGAAAATAAGAACGCATAAATTTATTATTATGATCATGTATTAATGAGCTATCTCCAACGATGTTACACACTTGCTGATAGTACTTACCATAATATATTGGTTGACCATTTGATTTTAGTTCTGTAAAAATCAAACAATCATCCAGGAGAATCACGCAATCGCACTGATAATTAGCATGAGCATCAATTGGAGAAGCTTTAATCCCCGCATCACGAACTTGTTTTATAAATTGTTGCTCATGAAATCGCCCTTTACTTGCTTGAGAAATTTTTTTGGAACCAAATAATGACATTAGAGAGCGAGTCACTGAGCTATTTGCTATTAATGCAGGCATTAAGCATAAACCGTCCATACAGGGAATAAATGGGCAATCATTAAGATCATGTGATTTTGAATTGAAGGTAAAATAATCTATCAGTTTTTTTGCTGCATCTGCTGCAATCCCCTTACGTTGAAAGAATGATAACCAACTCTCACGGCTTTTTATGACCAGCCAGCGATCCAACTGTAGGGGTATAGGTTTTGTCGATGAAAATCTTTTGCTCATTTCTTCTTTAGATAACTCGACTAAACATTGATAAGCGTGCACCCAATTAAATAATGATATATTCCCATATTCTTCATGAAGGTCATCAGGAGACATATTTTCCAACTCGCTTAAATGAAATGAGCTAAAAACGCCATCAGAATTTAAGTAAGATGGCATATGATCCTTTACCCAACTATTTAGATGAAAATGTTTGTTACTAAATTCATGAACTTCGCTATATAGATGTGACGCTCTCATCATTAGTCTATTTCTTGCAATCTCATAATCTCGGTATAAACAAAAACTATCAACCTCAAGAGAGTAAATGTTATTATCCAATTTTGTAAATACTGCACTACTTAGTCTGAAAAAGTCTCTTACTCTGCTTAATGAGTCAAAAACATTCCACTCATTAAGGTACCCTCCCATTGAAAGCAAGGTTTGTTTATTCACACAAGAAGTTAGTTTCAATGGCCCATGAGTCCGTAAATAAGAAAATATTCTTCCGGTGTAATTGGCTACCTCATCAAATGCCCTATCGATAACTCGAAAATATTCGATATCAGGTTCAGCATGAATATTAATATTTTCAGAAACGATAAATAATGGAAAAATCCTCTTCATTTTTTTAGGATCATTGACCACAACCAAGGATGATAATGATGATAAAAACATCTCACAAAACATGATGAGATTAAGTATTAATGCATGTGATTTTTTTGTATTTTTACGCCAAATACCAGCACATTTTGCAGCCCCAAAGAAAGAATTATTTATATCATGCATAATTTTACATTGACTCTCGAACTCAGAGATTAGTTCAATGTTATCAGGAAATGAGTTTACTAGCTCATTAATACATTTTTTGAATGTATTGTTATACTCAACTTCAGTCTGAACTGAAAATCTATTATAATAGATGGAAGATATTCTCAGCACATCCAAGGCGATATCTATACTAATATCATCTCTTTTTATGTACTCACAAAAAAAAGAACAAAACTGTTTCGGGTCGTTAGCAAGATTACTAATTCTAGTGGTATCATAAACTTTTTCCATTTTTCCATACATCCTATTGTCTAAATTACTATAAAATTAGCCACTTAACTAATAATTATAAATTTCATCTTTTGCACCTTGCATTTTTATAACCAATGAAATCTACAACAAGCAACTGATGGATAATCCGATATTGGTCGCATTTAATGGCATGGTAGCAAAGTTTTCATCACATACCTCCTTTGCACCAGAATAAACGCCAGAGACCTGAAATTGCGAGTACACTACAGAAATTGTACTGCCGGTCCCATCAGCATAAAACCATAGTTACACAGGTAATCATCATTATTCACCAAGATAATAAATATTATTCGGTAGAATAGCGTTCTCAGGTGGTCAGTAAAATTGTCTTCAACAAGATGTCTGCGCATCTCGTCTGCTAGCCCTACATAACTGCTCTCGACCGAAACTATTTATTGAATGTTCACCAAGGTGGGCGTGGAGACAAAATGACGTCTTTTGATATTAGCTACCTGAGCCACATGGTCAAAACGTTCAAGTAGCATAGCGAAACCACCCTGCCCACGTAATGTGGACGATGCAGCTTCCAGCCAGAGCAAACTTGGGACCATCGACTACCAAATGAAGAATACTGAACTGCTTTTCTGGCAGGCCTATATACTGCACGGATATGGGTGATTTCAGACACAAAAAAAGCCGCTCTTGAGCGACTCGATTTGCATACGGTGTGGTGCCGAAGGCCGGACTCGAACCGGCACGTATTTCTACGGTTGATTTTGAATCAACTGCGTCTACCGATTTCGCCACTTCGGCACTGAAGAGGTATGCGGAAAACGTTGTGGATTATACCTGTCACGCGCCACCATGCAAGCGCCAGCTTGCTCGCACCTCGCTAAGTGCTGAAATTTTCAGCATTGCATTCCGCGATGTGTAACCTTTGTCACACTCCAGGCACCCCGCCCTACCATGCTCTACACTTCCCAGACAACACCAGAGAAGGACAAAAATATGTCGATGATAAAAAGCTATGCCGCAAAAGAGGCTGGCGGCAAACTGGAAGTTTATGAGTACGATCCCGGTGAACTGAAACCACAAGATGTCGAAGTGCAGGTGGATTACTGCGGGATCTGCCATTCCGATCTGTCGATGATCGACAACGAATGGGGATTTTCACAGTATCCGCTGGTTGCCGGGCATGAGGTGATTGGGCGCGTGGTGGCGCTCGGGAGCGCCGCGCAGGATAAAGGTTTGCAGGTCGGTCAGCGTGTCGGGATTGGCTGGACGGCGCGTAGCTGTGGTCACTGCGACGCCTGTATTAGCGGTAATCAGATCAACTGTGAGCAAGGTGCGGTGCCGACGATTATGAATCGTGGCGGCTTTGCTGAGAAGTTGCGTGCGGACTGGCAATGGGTGATTCCACTGCCAGAAAATATCGACATTGAATCTGCCGGGCCACTGTTGTGCGGCGGTATCACGGTCTTTAAACCACTGTTGATGCACCATATCACTGCCACCAGCCGCGTTGGGGTAATTGGTATTGGCGGGCTGGGGCATATCGCTATAAAACTTCTGCACGCAATGGGATGCGAGGTGACGGCCTTTAGTTCGAATCCGGCGAAAGAGCAGGAGGTGCTGGCGATGGGTGCCGATAAAGTGGTGAATAGCCGCGATCCGCAGGCACTGAAAGCACTGGTGGGGCAGTTTGATCTCATTATCAACACCGTCAACGTCAGCCTCGACTGGCAGCCTTATTTTGAGGCGCTGACGTATGGCGGTAATTTCCATACAGTCGGCGCGGTCCTCACGCCGCTGTCTGTTCCGGCCTTTACGTTAATTGCGGGCGACCGCAGCGTCTCTGGTTCAGCAACAGGTACACCTTATGAGCTGCGTAAGCTGATGCGCTTTGCCGCCCGCAGCAAGGTTGCACCGACTACCGAACTGTTCCCAATGTCGAAAATTAACGACGCCATTCAGCATGTACGCGATGGTAAAGCGCGCTACCGAGTGGTCCTGAAAGCAGATTTTTGAAAATCATTCGCAGCGCTGATCTGAGGCGCTGCCCTCTTTCGCACATATTCTGTTTTGTCTTATCGCCAGCACAGCCTGCCGACATTGTTCGGTGACATTGGCAATATCATGGTTGATATCAATGCGCACAATATCCTGTTCATCTGCTTGTGGACGCTCCAGCGCCTCAAACTGACTTTTTAGTAACGCTACCGGCATAAAATGCCCAGCCCGACGCTGCATTCTCGCGAGAATAGTTTCATAATCGCCATCTAACCAGAGGAAATGAACATGGGGGCTACCCTTGCGTAAAATATCACGATACTGTTTTTTTAATGATGAACAGACAATAAATCCTGTTTCATTCTTTTTATAAAGACTGTATGAAGCATCATTTAAGCGTTCCAGCCAGGGAAGTCGATCTTCATCAGATAATGGAATGCCTTGCGACATTTTATCTATATTTTTGGCTGGATGAAGATCGTCACCATCAATAAATTTCGCAGACAATAACGCGGCAACCTTGCTACCAATTAATGTTTTACCACTCCCTGATACGCCCATCAAAATAAAGCTTTCACCCGCCATTTAAAATCTCCTGAATCATCTTACCTGCGGCGATACTACGCCTGGCGGCATAATAATTTCACGTTTTTTTATTTCTGTTGATAAGAATTACAAGGCACATCACGTTATGCGTAACATAGTAATGTAACAATTTTCTGACGTGATCTTCATCACAAATAATGACAATTAAAACCGCTTAAATGCTTCCGAGGTGTCTACCTGACCAGTGAGGAATTTATGCAAGTGAAAACACAGTCCTGCGTTGTTGCGGGCAAGAAAACTGTTGCCGTTACCGAGCAGACGATAGATTGGAATAATAATGGAACATTAGTACAAATAACCCGAGGTGGAATTTGCGGTTCCGATTTACATTATTATCAGGAAGGAAAAGTAGGTAATTTCATGATAAAGGCACCGATGGTGTTAGGTCATGAAGTTATCGGTAAAGTTATTCATAGCGACTCATCAGAATTACATGAAGGGCAAACGGTAGCCATTAATCCGTCTAAACCTTGCGGTCACTGCAAATACTGCATTGAACATAACGAGAATCAGTGTACAGAGATGCGTTTTTTTGGCAGTGCCATGTATTTCCCTCATGTTGATGGTGGCTTTACCCGTTATAAAATGGTCGAAACGTCGCAATGTGTCCCTTATCCGGCCAAAGCTGACGAAAAGGTTATGGCTTTTGCCGAACCTTTAGCCGTCGCGATTCATGCCGCACATCAGGCCGGCGAGTTACAGGGCAAGCGAGTATTTATTTCCGGTGTTGGGCCCATTGGCTGCCTGATTGTCAGTGCTGTGAAAACACTGGGGGCCTCGGAAATTGTCTGTGCCGATGTGAGTCCCCGTTCCCTTTTGCTGGCCAAAGAGATGGGGGCGGATGTGCTCGTAAACCCACAAAACGACGACATGGATCACTGGAAAGCGGAAAAAGGCTATTTCGATGTCAGCTTTGAAGTGTCCGGTCATCCTTCATCAGTGAATACCTGTCTGGAGGTCACTCGTGCACGCGGCGTAATGGTGCAGGTAGGTATGGGAGGCGCGATGGCAGAATTCCCAATGATGACGTTGATTGGTAAGGAGATTTCACTCAAAGGCTCTTTCCGTTTTACCAGCGAATTTAATACCGCAGTGTCATGGCTGGCGAATGGCGTTATCAATCCACTGCCTTTACTGAGTGCTGAATATCCCTTCACTGACCTGGAAGAGGCGCTACGTTTCGCCGGTGATAAAACCCAGGCAGCAAAAGTCCAGCTTGTTTTCTAAGAGATAAATAAAGGAATAATACAATGAACGATCTATTTTCACTGGCAGGAAAAAATATCTTGATTACCGGTTCAGCACAGGGCATTGGCTTTTTACTGGCAACCGGCCTGGGTAAATATGGCGCACAAATAATTATTAATGATATTACTGCCGAACGCGCAGAACTTGCTGTAAAAAAACTCCACCAGGAGGGTATTCAGGCCGTTGCCGCACCTTTTAATGTTACTCATAAACATGAAATTGATGCCGCCGTTGAACATATCGAAAAGGACATCGGCCCCATTGATGTGCTGGTGAATAACGCCGGTATCCAGCGCCGTCATCCTTTTACTGAGTTCCCTGAACAAGAGTGGAATGATGTGATCGCAGTAAACCAGACCGCCGTGTTCCTGGTGTCGCAAGCGGTAACTCGTCACATGGTTGAACGCAAGGCAGGTAAAGTTATTAATATTTGCTCGATGCAAAGCGAACTGGGACGTGACACCATCACCCCTTATGCCGCATCGAAAGGGGCGGTAAAAATGCTCACCCGCGGCATGTGCGTCGAGCTGGCGCGCCACAATATTCAGGTCAACGGTATTGCGCCGGGCTATTTCAAAACAGAAATGACTAAAGCACTGGTTGAGGACGAAGCCTTCACCGCCTGGTTGTGCAAACGGACCCCCGCCGCACGCTGGGGAGATCCGCAGGAACTGATTGGTGCTGCGGTGTTCCTTTCTTCAAAAGCCTCTGATTTCGTAAACGGCCACCTGTTGTTTGTTGATGGCGGCATGTTAGTGGCTGTTTAACACCTACTACCCTACGTGCAGCGCGAAAGCGCTGCTTTTCTGGCACTAATAAGAGATAAAGACTATGCCATTAATCATTATTGCGGCAGGCGTCGCGCTGCTTCTTATCCTGATGATCGGCTTTAAAGTTAACGGCTTTATTGCCCTCGTTCTGGTAGCTGCCGTCGTCGGATTTGCCGAAGGGATGGATGCACAGGCCGTCCTGCACTCTATACAAAATGGTATCGGCAGCACGCTCGGCGGGCTGGCAATGATCCTCGGTTTCGGGGCCATGTTAGGCAAGCTGATTTCTGATACGGGTGCGGCACAACGTATCGCCACTACGCTGATTGCTACTTTTGGTAAAAAACGCGTGCAATGGGCGCTAGTGATCACCGGTCTGGTTGTGGGCCTCGCCATGTTTTTTGAAGTGGGTTTTGTCCTGCTGTTGCCGTTGGTATTTACCATCGTAGCATCATCAGGATTACCCCTGTTGTATGTTGGCGTACCAATGGTAGCAGCGCTCTCTGTAACCCACTGTTTTCTGCCGCCACATCCAGGGCCTACTGCCATCGCGACTATCTTTGAGGCTAATCTCGGAACGACTTTGCTGTATGGATTTATCATTACCATTCCGACAGTTATTGTCGCAGGACCGCTGTTTTCTAAACTGCTAACTCGCTTTGAGAAAGCACCACCGGAAGGCTTATTTAATCCTCATCTGTTTAGCGAAGAGGAGATGCCCTCCTTCTGGAACAGTATTTTCGCTGCCGTGATCCCGGTCATCCTGATGGCTATCGCCGCCGTTTGTGAAATTACGTTACCGAAAACTAACACCGCGCGCCTCTTCTTTGAATTTGTCGGTAACCCTGCCGTTGCGCTGTTTATTGCCATTGTTATTGCGATTTTCACACTGGGCCGACGTAATGGACGCACCATCGAGCAAATCATGGATATCATTGGGGATTCTATAGGCGCTATCGCGATGATTGTGTTTATTATCGCTGGCGGCGGCGCGTTTAAGCAGGTATTAGTAGATAGCGGTGTCGGGCAGTATATTTCACACTTAATGACCGGAACTACACTTTCGCCGTTATTGATGTGCTGGACTGTTGCGGCGCTGTTGCGTATCGCTCTGGGCTCTGCCACCGTCGCGGCCATTACCACCGCGGGTGTGGTGTTGCCGATTATCAACGTTACCCATGCCGATCCCGCTTTAATGGTACTGGCAACCGGTGCGGGCAGCGTGATCGCGTCACACGTAAACGACCCTGGCTTCTGGCTATTTAAAGGGTATTTTAATCTGACGGTTGGTGAAACGTTGCGTACCTGGACGGTGATGGAAACCCTTATTTCTATTATGGGTTTGCTGGGCGTGTTAGCCATTAACGCCGTATTGCACTGAAAGAATAAAATATTGTGATGTAGTTTCGGGGGAAGATTGAAGATTCCCCCGACGTTGGGAGAAGTTATGCGCAATCACAGAATTTCTTTACAGGATATCGCTACGCTGGCTGGCGTAACAAAAATGACCGTGAGTCGTTATATCCGCTCGCCGAAAAAGGTGGCAAAGGAAACAGGCGAGCGCATCGCCAAAATTATGGAAGAGATCAATTATATCCCTAATCGCGCTCCCGGCATGTTGTTGAATGCACAAAGTTATACCCTCGGTATCTTGATTCCGTCATTTCAAAATCAACTCTTCGCTGACATTCTCGCGGGAATAGAATCCGTCACCTCTGAGCATAATTATCAGACCCTTATTGCTAATTACAATTACGATCGCGATTCCGAAGAAGAGTCGGTGATTAACCTGCTCTCTTATAACATTGACGGGATTATTCTTTCGGAAAAATATCACACCATCAGGACGGTGAAATTTCTGCGTTCAGCCACCATTCCGGTCGTGGAATTGATGGATGTACAGGGAGAACGGCTGGATATGGAGGTCGGTTTTGATAATCGGCAGGCCGCTTTTGACATGGTGTGTACCATGCTGGATAAGCGAGTCAGGCGCAAAATTCTGTATCTCGGTTCCAAAGATGACACCCGCGATGAACAGCGTTATCAGGGGTATTGCGATGCGATGATGCTGCATAATCTTTCCCCGTTACGCATGAATCCACGCGCCATCTCATCCATTCATTTAGGAATGCAATTAATGCGTGATGCCCTTAGCGCAACCCCGGATTTAGACGGTGTATTTTGCACCAATGACGATATTGCGATGGGTGCGCTTCTGCTGTGCCGCGAGCGAAACCTCGCCGTGCCAGAACAAATTTCCATTGCGGGTTTTCATGGGCTGGAGATTGGCAGGCAAATGATCCCAAGCCTCGCCAGCGTAATTACTCCCCGTTTTGATATTGGTCGGATGGCCGCCCAAATGTTGCTGAGCAAAATTAAAAATAACGATCACAACCACAACACTGTTGACCTCGGGTATCAGATTTATCACGGTAACACGCTTTAGGTTATTTTCTCTTCATTACACGTATTCTCTTTGCCGGACGTTGCCTATACTCCAGGCAGGAAACTGGAGGATATCTCATGAGCGAACCCCTGTTAATTGCCCGCACGCCGGACACAGAACTGTTTTTACTGCCGGGAATGGCTAACCGTCACGGGCTGATTACTGGC
Organism: Escherichia sp. HH41S; assembly: GCF_009820115.1. Lineage (NCBI taxonomy): Bacteria > Pseudomonadati > Pseudomonadota > Gammaproteobacteria > Enterobacterales > Enterobacteriaceae > Escherichia > Escherichia sp. HH41S. The sequence goes on along the minus strand of NZ_VNXE01000061.1, from coordinate 107,433 downwards.
GCAACGGGGACGGGTAAAACCGTTACGCTGCAAAAACTGGCAGAGTCATTGTCGGAAATCGGTGTTCCGGTGTTTATGGCCGATGTGAAAGGTGATTTAACGGGAGTAGCGGAGGAAGGTACATCTTCGGAAAAACTGCTCGCAAGGCTTAAAAATATCGGCGTCAATGACTGGCAACCGCATGCTAATCCGGTGGTGGTGTGGGATATCTTTGGCGAGAAAGGCCACCCGGTGCGGGCGACGGTTTCAGACCTGGGGCCGCTGTTGCTGGCGCGACTGTTGAATCTCAACGATGTGCAATCTGGCGTGCTGAATATTATCTTCCGCATTGCTGACGATCAGGGGCTGTTGCTGCTCGACTTTAAAGATTTGCGGGCGATTACCCAGTACATCGGCGATAACGCCAAATCCTTCCAGAATCAGTACGGTAATATCAGTAGCGCATCGGTTGGTGCCATCCAGCGCGGGCTGTTATCGCTGGAACAGCAAGGCGCAGCACACTTCTTTGGTGAGCCGATGCTGGATATCAAAGACTGGATGCGTAGCGATACCAACGGTAAAGGCGTTATCAATATCCTCAGCGCCGAGAAGCTTTATCAGATGCCGAAACTGTACGCCGCCAGCCTGCTGTGGATGCTTTCAGAGTTATATGAACAATTGCCTGAAGCGGGCGATCTGGAGAAACCAAAACTGGTGTTTTTCTTCGACGAAGCACATCTGCTGTTTAACGATGCACCGCAGGTACTGCTGGATAAGATTGAGCAGGTGATAAGGCTTATTCGCTCAAAAGGCGTGGGCGTCTGGTTCGTTTCGCAAAACCCGTCAGATATTCCGGATAATGTGCTCGGGCAGCTCGGTAATCGCGTTCAACACGCTTTGCGGGCTTTTACGCCCAAAGATCAGAAAGCAGTAAAAGCTGCGGCGCAAACCATGCGGGCCAATCCGGCGTTTGATACCGAAAAGGCGATTCAGGAACTGGGGACCGGCGAGGCGTTAATCTCGTTTCTCGATGCGAAAGGAAGCCCTTCAGTGGTGGAACGGGCGATGGTGATTGCCCCCTGTTCACGAATGGGGCCGGTGACGGAAGATGAGCGTAACGGCCTGATTAATCACTCCCCGGTGTATGGCAAGTACGAGGATGACGTGGACCGGGAATCCGCCTATGAAATGTTGCAAAAAGGCTTTCAGGCCAGTACCGAGCAGCAAAATAATCCTCCCGCGAAAGGGAAAGAGGTGGCGGTGGATGACGGTATTCTTGGTGGATTGAAGGATATTTTGTTTGGCACTACCGGACCACGCGGCGGGAAGAAAGATGGTGTGGTGCAAACAATGGCGAAAAGCGCCGCCCGCCAGGTGACGAATCAGATTGTGCGTGGTGTGCTGGGGAGTTTGCTGGGGGGGAGAAGAAGGTAAGTCAGGTGCGATTTGTCTTTGCTTGATGCGACGCTGGCGCGTCTTACCATGCCTACACTACTGCAATATATTGAATTTTCATGATTTTTCAGGCATAAACAAAGAACACTTTGCTAACAATAATAAAGGGAGCTTTCGCTCCCCTTATACGTTCATCCAGTTACGATTTTCTCATTAACAGCCACAGGCTGATTAAGAAGAAGCTGGCGCTTGGCAACAGTGCGCCGATGATCGGCGGGATGCCGTAAACCAGCGTCAGCGGGCCGAAGATCTGGTCCAGTACGTAGAAGACAAAACCGAAGCTGATACCGGTGACCACACGCACGCCCATCGGCACGCTACGCAGTGGGCCGAAGATGAACGACAGCGCCATCAGCATCATCACCGCCACGGATAACGGCTGGAAAATTTTGCTCCACATGTTGAGCTGATAACGTCCGGCATCCTGACCGCTCGACTTCAGATACTTCACGTAGTTGTGCAAACCACTGATGGAGAGTGCATCCGGGTCCAGCGCCACCACGCCCAGTTTGTCTGGCGTGAGGTTGGTTTTCCAGGTGCCGCTCACCGTCTGCGAACCGGTGATCTGTTTCGGATTGGTCAGATCAGATTCATCAACCTGCGACAGACGCCAGACTTTATGTTCCGGGTCAAACTTCGCGGTAGCGGCATAGCGTACAGATTGCAGACGACGATTCTCATTAAAGGCATAGATACTGATGCCACCTAACTCTTCGTCACCTTTAACCCGCTCAATGTAGACGAAGTTGTTGCCATCTTTTGCCCATAAACCTTGCTGGGTAGAGAGCAACGAGCCACCGTACATCGCCTGCGCACGGTAGTTACGCGCCATCTGCTCGCCCTGCGGTGCGACCCATTCGCCAATCGCCATCGTCAACAAGACCAGCGGAATGGCGGTTTTCATCACCGACAGTGCCACCTGCATACGGGTAAAACCAGAAGCCTGCATGACCACCAGTTCGCTGCGCTGCGCCAACATCCCAAGACCAAGCAACGCCCCAAGCAGAGCCGCCATCGGGAAGAAGATTTGCACATCTTTCGGCACGCTCAGCAAGGTATACATTCCTGCGCCTAACGCGTCGTAACTCCCCTGCCCGGCTTTTTTCAGCTGATCGACAAACTTGATAATGCCCGACAGCGACACCAGCATGAACAGCGTCATCATGATGGTGGTGAAAATAGTTTTACCGATATAGCGGTCAAGTACGCCAAAAGGTTGCATCACACCGCTCCTTTACGCGAAAAACTGGCGCGCAGGCGGCGGACCGGCACGGTGTCCCAAAGGTTGAGAACAATCGCCAAAGCCAGATAAATCAGGTTTACGGTCCACATCCACAGCGTCGGGTCCAGCTTACCTTTACCGCCGTTCGATTTCAGGGAGGTCTGGATCAGGAAGAACAACAGATACAGCAGCATGGCTGGCAGCATCGACAGTACGCGCCCCTGACGCGGGTTAACCACGCTCAGCGGAACGACCATAAGCGCCATCATAAACACGGTGAATACCAACGTGATACGCCAGTTCAGTTCTGCGCGGGCACGATCGGTGTCAGTGTTCCACAATGTGCGCATGTCCATCTGGTCGGTATCGTTCGGGTCGAGCGCCACCGCCTGGTGACCAATGATCGCCTGATAATCCTGGAAGTCCGTAATGCGGAAATCGCGTAACAGTGCAGTGCCTTCGAAGCGCGTTCCCTGGTTGAGAGTGACGACCTGGGAGCCGTCGCGCAGCTGGGTTAAATGTCCGGAATCGGCCACCACCACAGAAGGACGTGCATTACCTTTTGGTCGAATTTGCGCGAGGAACACATCTTTGAAATCGCTGCCGTCAACGCTTTCGATGAACAGCACCGAGCTGCCATTAGTCGCTTGCTGGAATTGCCCTTGCGCCAGCGCCGCCATGCCAGGGTTCGCTTTCGCTTCTGCTAACACTTCATCCTGATGTCGCGATGACCACGGTCCCGCCCACATCACGTTAACCGCCGCGACGATTGCCGTGAATACCGCAAGGATCATTGCCGCTTTCACCAGAACCGCTTTGCTCAAGCCGCAGGCATGCATTACCGTAATTTCACTTTCGGTATACAGTTTGCCCAGCGTCATCAGCAGCCCGAGGAACAGGCTTAATGGCAGGATAAGCTGCGCCATTTCCGGCACGCCCAACCCGAGAAGGGAGAGCACCAGATTCGCCGGAATATCGCCGTCAACCGCTGCGCCGAGGATCCTCACTAACTTTTGACAGAAGAAGATCAAAAGCAAGATGAAGAGTATCGCCAGCTGGCTTTTGAGCGTCTCCCGCACCAGATATCTTATGATTATCACTTTAAATACGCCCGTAAAAACTCGTCTTTTGCAGGATTTTAGCTTGTTTCATGGCTTAAACGTCATTTATTCTCTTGAGTCGTCGAAATCGTCGCTAAGATAATTATACTCAACGGATTCACCTCTCAGATTTTGTTCTGACGTGCCAATGCCGTAATAACGTTAAGATTAACACGAAGTCATCGCAACAGCGGACATGAGTTACGAAAGCTTGCAATTCTATCTGTAGCCACCGCCGTTGTCTTTAAGATTCAGGAGCGTAGTGCATGGAGTTTAGTGTAAAAAGCGGTAGCCCGGAGAAACAGCGGAGTGCCTGCATCGTCGTGGGCGTCTTCGAACCACGTCGCCTTTCTCCGATTGCAGAACAGCTCGATAAAATCAGCGATGGGTACATCAGCGCCCTGCTACGTCGGGGCGAACTGGAAGGAAAACCGGGGCAGACACTGTTGCTGCACCATGTGCCAAATGTACTGTCCGAGCGAATTCTCCTCATCGGTTGCGGTAAAGAACGTGAACTCGATGAGCGCCAGTACAAACAAGTCATTCAGAAAACCATTAACACGCTGAATGATACTGGCTCAATGGAAGCGGTCTGTTTCCTGACCGAACTGCACGTTAAAGGCCGTAACAACTACTGGAAAGTGCGTCAGGCTGTCGAGACGGCAAAAGAGACGCTCTACAGTTTCGATCAGCTGAAAACGAACAAGAGCGAGCCGCGTCGTCCGCTGCGTAAGATGGTGTTCAACGTGCCGACCCGCCGTGAACTGACCAGCGGCGAGCGCGCGATCCAGCACGGTCTGGCGATTGCCGCCGGGATTAAAGCAGCGAAAGATCTCGGCAATATGCCGCCGAATATTTGTAATGCCGCTTACCTCGCCTCTCAGGCGCGCCAGCTGGCTGACAGCTACAGCAAGAATGTCATCACCCGCGTTATCGGCGAACAGCAGATGAAAGAGCTGGGGATGCATTCCTATCTGGCGGTCGGTCAGGGTTCGCAGAACGAATCGCTGATGTCGGTGATTGAGTACAAAGGCAACGCGTCGGAAGATGCTCGCCCAATCGTGCTGGTGGGTAAAGGTTTAACCTTCGACTCCGGCGGTATCTCCATCAAGCCTTCAGAAGGCATGGATGAGATGAAGTACGATATGTGCGGTGCGGCGGCGGTTTACGGCGTGATGCGGATGGTCGCGGAGCTGCAACTGCCGATTAACGTTATTGGCGTGCTGGCAGGCTGCGAAAACATGCCTGGCGGACGTGCCTATCGTCCGGGCGATGTGTTAACCACCATGTCCGGTCAAACCGTAGAAGTGCTGAATACCGACGCCGAAGGCCGCCTGGTACTGTGCGATGTGTTAACTTACGTTGAGCGTTTTGAGCCGGAAGCGGTGATTGACGTGGCGACGCTGACCGGTGCCTGCGTTATCGCGCTAGGCCATCACATTACCGGTCTGATGGCGAACCACAATCCGCTGGCCCATGAGCTGATTGCTGCATCTGAACAATCCGGTGACCGCGCATGGCGTTTACCGCTGGGTGACGAGTATCAGGAACAGCTGGAGTCCAATTTTGCCGATATGGCGAACATTGGCGGTCGTCCTGGCGGGGCGATTACCGCAGGTTGCTTCCTGTCGCGCTTTACCCGTAAGTACAACTGGGCACACCTGGATATCGCCGGTACCGCCTGGCGTTCTGGTAAGGCGAAAGGCGCAACCGGCCGCCCGGTGGCGTTGCTGGCACAGTTCCTGCTCAACCGCGCCGGGTTTAACGGCGAAGAGTAATTGCATCAGGCTGTGTTGTTATTGTCGGATGCGGCGTGAACGCCTTATCCGACCGACACAGAGCACCGGACTCGTAGGCCTGATAAGACGCGACAGCGTCGCATCTGGCAATGTTGTTATTGTCGGATGCGGCGTGAACGCCTTATCCGACCGACACAGAATACCGGACCCGTAGGCCTGATAAGACGCGACAGCGTCGCATCAGGCAACGCTGTGTATTACCAAATGCATATTTAAATCCACCACAAGAAGCCCCATTTATGAAAAACGCAACGTTCTACCTTCTGGACAATGACACCACCGTCGATGGCTTAAGCGCCGTTGAGCAGCTGGTGTGCGAAATTGCCGCAGAACGTTGGCGCAGCGGTAAGCGCGTACTCATCGCCTGTGAAGATGAAAAGCAGGCTTACCGGCTGGATGAAGCCCTGTGGGCGCGTCCGGCAGAAAGCTTTGTTCCGCATAATTTAGCGGGAGAAGGACCGCGCGGCGGTGCACCGGTGGAGATCGCCTGGCCACAAAAGCGTAGCAGCAGCCCGCGCGATATATTGATTAGTCTGCGAACAAGCTTTGCAGATTTTGCCACCGCTTTCACAGAAGTGGTAGACTTCGTTCCTTATGAAGATTCTCTGAAACAACTGGCGCGCGAACGCTATAAAGCCTACCGCGTGGCTGGTTTCAACCTGAATACGGCAACCTGGAAATAATGGAAAAGACATACAACCCACAAGATATCGAACAGCCGCTTTACGAGCACTGGGAAAAGCAGGGCTACTTTAAGCCTAATGGCGATGAAAGCCAGGAAAGTTTCTGCATCATGATCCCGCCGCCGAACGTCACCGGCAGTTTGCATATGGGTCACGCCTTCCAGCAAACCATCATGGATACCATGATCCGCTATCAGCGTATGCAGGGTAAAAATACCCTGTGGCAGGTCGGTACTGACCACGCCGGGATCGCTACCCAGATGGTAGTTGAGCGCAAGATTGCCGCAGAAGAAGGTAAAACCCGTCACGACTACGGCCGCGAAGCTTTCATCGACAAAATCTGGGAATGGAAAGCGGAATCCGGCGGCACCATTACCCGTCAGATGCGTCGTCTCGGCAACTCCGTCGACTGGGAGCGTGAACGCTTCACCATGGACGAAGGCCTGTCCAATGCGGTGAAAGAAGTTTTCGTTCGTCTATATAAAGAAGACCTGATTTACCGTGGTAAACGCCTGGTAAACTGGGACCCGAAACTGCGTACCGCTATCTCTGACCTGGAAGTGGAAAACCGCGAATCGAAAGGTTCGATGTGGCACATCCGCTATCCGCTGGCTGACGGCGCGAAAACCGCAGACGGTAAAGATTATCTGGTGGTTGCGACCACTCGCCCGGAAACCCTGCTGGGCGATACCGGCGTGGCCGTTAACCCGGAAGATCCGCGTTACAAAGATCTGATTGGCAAATATGTCATTCTGCCGCTGGTTAACCGTCGTATTCCGATCGTTGGCGACGAACACGCCGACATGGAAAAAGGCACCGGCTGCGTGAAAATCACTCCGGCGCACGACTTTAACGACTATGAAGTCGGTAAACGTCACGCGCTGCCGATGATCAACATCCTGACCTTTGACGGTGATATCCGTGAAAGCGCCCAGGTGTTCGATACCAAAGGTAACGAATCTGACGTTTATTCCAGCGAAATCCCGGCAGAGTTCCAGAAACTCGAGCGTTTTGCTGCACGTAAAGCAGTCGTTGCTGCGGTTGATGCACTCGGCCTGCTGGAAGAAATTAAACCGCACGACCTGACCGTTCCTTACGGCGACCGTGGCGGCGTGGTTATCGAACCGATGCTGACCGACCAGTGGTACGTGCGTGCCGATGTACTGGCGAAACCGGCAGTTGAAGCGGTTGAGAACGGCGACATTCAGTTCGTACCGAAGCAGTACGAAAACATGTACTTCTCCTGGATGCGCGATATTCAGGACTGGTGTATCTCTCGTCAGCTGTGGTGGGGTCACCGCATCCCGGCATGGTATGACGACGCGGGTAACGTTTATGTTGGCCGCAACGAAGACGAAGTGCGTAAAGAAAATAACCTCGGTGCTGATGTTGCCCTGCGTCAGGACGAAGATGTTCTCGACACCTGGTTCTCCTCCGCACTGTGGACCTTCTCTACCCTTGGCTGGCCGGAAAACACCGACGCACTGCGCCAGTTCCACCCAACCAGCGTGATGGTATCCGGCTTCGACATCATCTTCTTCTGGATTGCCCGCATGATCATGATGACCATGCACTTCATCAAAGATGAAAATGGCAAACCGCAGGTGCCGTTCCACACCGTTTACATGACCGGCCTGATTCGTGATGACGAAGGCCAGAAGATGTCCAAATCCAAGGGTAACGTGATTGACCCGCTGGATATGGTTGACGGTATTTCGCTGCCGGAACTGCTGGAAAAACGTACCGGTAATATGATGCAGCCGCAGCTGGCGGACAAAATCCGTAAGCGCACCGAGAAGCAGTTCCCGAACGGCATTGAGCCACACGGTACTGACGCGCTGCGCTTCACCCTGGCGGCGCTGGCTTCTACCGGTCGTGACATCAACTGGGATATGAAGCGTCTGGAAGGCTACCGTAACTTCTGTAACAAGCTGTGGAACGCCAGCCGCTTTGTGCTGATGAACACAGAAGGTCAGGATTGCGGCTTCAACGGCGGCGAAATGACGCTGTCGCTGGCGGACCGCTGGATTCTGGCGGAGTTCAATCAGACCATTAAAGCGTACCGCGAAGCGCTGGACAGCTTCCGCTTCGATATCGCCGCCGGCATTCTGTATGAGTTCACCTGGAACCAGTTCTGTGACTGGTATCTGGAGCTGACCAAGCCGGTAATGAACGGTGGAACAGAAGCCGAACTGCGCGGTACTCGCCATACGCTGGTGACTGTACTGGAAGGTCTGCTGCGCCTCGCGCATCCGATCATTCCGTTCATCACCGAAACCATCTGGCAGCGTGTGAAAGTACTTTGCGGCATCACCGCTGACACCATCATGCTGCAGCCGTTCCCGCAGTACGATGCGTCTCAGGTCGATGAAGCCGCACTGGCCGACACCGAGTGGCTGAAGCAGGCGATCGTTGCGGTACGTAACATCCGTGCAGAAATGAACATCGCGCCGGGTAAACCGCTGGAGCTGCTGCTGCGTGGTTGCAGCGCGGATGCAGAACGTCGCGTAAATGAAAACCGTGGCTTCCTGCAAACGCTGGCGCGTCTGGAAAGCATCACCGTGCTGCCTGCCGATGACAAAGGTCCGGTTTCTGTTACGAAGATCATCGACGGTGCAGAGCTGCTGATCCCGATGGCTGGCCTCATCAACAAAGAAGATGAGCTGGCGCGTCTGGCGAAAGAAGTGGCGAAGATTGAAGGTGAAATCAGCCGTATCGAGAACAAACTGGCGAACGAAGGCTTTGTCGCCCGCGCACCGGAAGCGGTCATCGCGAAAGAGCGTGAGAAGCTGGAAGGCTATGCGGAAGCGAAAGCGAAACTGATTGAGCAGCAGGCTGTTATCGCTGCGCTGTAATACTCATAGTGAAAACGAAGGCCGGAGCATACTCCGGCCTTTTTATTTAGATAAACGGAACATACGGCATAATACCGCGAGATATCCACATTAACGGACCGCTATCCTGCGGTTTGTCGTCATTGGTTAACTCCAGCGAATCAAGGTCACCTTGAACATGGGTATTGTTGGCAATCCAGCTAACCATCCACATTTTCAGCCAGGGATAAGCCAGACCACAACTGATTGAGGAACCCATTAATACTGCAAACATGCGCAGAAGCATACCGAACGTGGTAACGGACGAATGAAAACGAATTGATCCATTTGCCAGCGTTAGATTATTCAGAAACAGATTGCGTAACGTAACATAGAGATAACTGGCAAACACAAGAATCGCAACAAAATACAGGAAGTAGGAAGCCATAATCTGCGGATAATATTGCAATACTAGCTCACCACCGGCCTCAGACTGCCCCAACATGCTCATCATCATTAACTGCTGGAATACTGGCGCAATCATAATACCAATCACAATGATGAAAGGAGCCATAGTTAATATGGCGAGTATGCATCCTTTAATGCATTCTTTTACATTGACCTGAATAGAAAATTTATGAATACCAAAATTTGCATTGTTAGCCAGCAATGGCATCCATTTACTATAGGTTATACCATGGACAACACCCAGCCCGATGGCAGAAAGCAAACTTAACGCGACTAAGTTAAAGAATAAGCCTCCAATCGATGTCGTCACTTGCGCAATAAGATACAGTGCGAACCAAAAAACTAACGCCAACAGAACAGGCAGCCCTAGCATAACCCACCATGCACGCAGCATTGAACAGTTAAAGCCAAAGCGAATGCCATTCAGTGAGGTCATGTTCGCCTGATACTGCAGACTCTTCACTGCCATACAAGGAATACCGCAGATCAAGAAAGCAAAGAGGAGAAAAGCAAGAGCAAAGTGTTGGCCTGCAAAACAAGAAATACTGAGAAAATAAACGACCATAATAAGTAACATGCTAACAAAAATGGCCCCCCCAGTTCCCTTATAACTAAACGGTTGCCCATTGAGTGTCACATGTTGATAAATATAACGACGGCATTTCACCAATGCCCACGGCCCATATATACCCAAGGTAATAATTGTCAGTAAAAAATTCACAAGACAAATAAGAAAATACTCACCACCTTTGCCTGTAAAAACAAATGCGTGACGAGAATTATCTTTCTCGACGTTTACATCATTCATGAATCATATCCCTAAAATAAATCCCATTCATATAGATAATAATTTCCAGTCCATTAATACTGCACCGCCTAGAATACGCTTTATCTCAAGGTTATATGCTTAATATATTCTGATTTATCTTCTTCTTGCACCACTTAAGCGAGGGTGGTATTAAAGTGAGCTATAAATCATACATTTGAAATTGAGCTATGCTATGAATGTTGTCACTTCTCCCGCGCTCCGTTTGCGCAAACTTACCGCCGCGGATAATCCTGCTATCGCCCGCGTCATTCGTCAGGTATCCGCCGAATACGGTCTTACCGCTGATAAAGGCTACACCGTCGCCGATCCGAATCTTGACGAGCTGTATCAAGTGTATAGTCAGCCTGGCCATGCATATTGGGTAGTTGAGTACGAGGGTGAAGTGGTCGGCGGCGGTGGGATAGCGCCATTAACCGGGAGTGAGTCGGACATTTGCGAACTGCAAAAGATGTATTTTCTTCCGGCTATCCGCGGCAAAGGGCTGGCAAAAAAACTGGCCTTAATGGCGATGGAGCAGGCGCGAGAGATGGGTTTCAAACGCTGCTATCTGGAAACGACAGCTTTTTTAAAGGAAGCCATTGCGCTTTATGAGCACTTGGGCTTTGAGCATATCGACTATGCGCTTGGCTGCACGGGCCATGTCGATTGTGAAGTACGGATGTTGCGCGAACTCTAAAAAAATGCCCGCGTGTTCAACTCGCGGGCATTCGAACATTAACAACGTACGTTTTGTTTATGCCGGATGTGACATGAATGCCTTATCCGGGCAACAAATTCACCAGGTTGCAGGAACTACCTGGGCCTGATGCGCTACGCTTAATTAGTGGCGAACTCCGTCATCGTCTTCATCGACAAAATCTTCATCGTCGCCATCTTCGCCGTTAGGATCTTCAAAGTAAGTGCCCCAACCGTCATACTCGACGTCAAATTTCTCCGCCAGCGTCATCAGTTGTTCCACCTGAGCATCAATCAGGTCGGCATTCAGGGCGCATTCGCTGAGGATGTCGCAGCAAATCACCACATCACCATCCTCTACTTCCAGTTCTTCCGGATCGGTGACTTCATATCCGAGTTTAAACGCTTCTACCGCTGCTTTCTCCAGCGTTTCAAGGTCGTCTGCGGAAAGATGGTGCTCAATGGTGTACAGCGCATCTGGATCGCTGCCATCTTCCAGTAATTCTTCAATAATCAGACGTGTCTCTTCACGCTGCTCTTCCAGTTGTTCCGGGTTTGCCATGGCTCATTCCTCTTAATGTCCTGCCGATACTCTTATTGTCACACACCACTGACATTGCCTCCACCTTTGTGATAAAGATTTATGCTTTAGACTTGCAAATGAATAACCATACATATAAATTGAATTTTAATTCATTTAGGCGTTAGCCACAGGAGGGATCTATGTCCGGGTTTTATCATAAGCATTTCCTGAAATTACTCGATTTCACGCCAGCTGAACTTAACAGCCTGCTGCAGTTAGCCGCGAAGCTGAAAGCCGATAAGAAAAGCGGTAAAGAAGAAGCCAAACTCACTGGTAAAAACATCGCGCTCATCTTCGAAAAAGACTCGACCCGTACCCGATGCTCTTTCGAAGTTGCCGCATATGACCAGGGTGCTCGCGTTACTTATCTCGGTCCAAGCGGCAGCCAAATTGGTCATAAAGAGTCGATTAAAGACACTGCCCGCGTGCTTGGTCGCATGTATGACGGTATTCAGTATCGCGGCTATGGTCAGGAGATTGTCGAAACACTGGCGGAATACGCTGGCGTGCCGGTATGGAACGGCCTGACCAATGAGTTTCACCCCACGCAGCTGCTGGCGGATCTCCTCACCATGCAGGAGCATTTGCCCGGCAAAGCGTTCAACGAAATGACGCTGGTCTATGCAGGTGACGCACGTAACAACATGGGCAATTCGATGCTCGAAGCTGCAGCGCTTACCGGTCTGGATTTGCGTCTGGTCGCGCCACAGGCGTGCTGGCCAGAAGCTGCGCTGGTTACGGAATGCCGCGCCCTGGCACAACAAAATGGCGGGAATATTACGCTGACGGAAGATGTAGCTAAAGGAGTTGAAGGTGCTGACTTTATCTATACCGATGTATGGGTGTCGATGGGTGAAGCAAAAGAAAAATGGGCTGAACGCATTGCATTACTGCGTGATTATCAGGTGAACAGCAAGATGATGCAGTTGACCGGTAACCCGGAGGTCAAATTCCTCCACTGCCTGCCCGCGTTTCATGACGACCAAACGACGCTTGGCAAAAAAATGGCGGAAGAGTTTGGCCTACATGGCGGAATGGAAGTGACTGATGAGGTCTTCGAATCTGCCGCCAGCATTGTATTTGATCAGGCGGAAAACCGCATGCATACCATCAAAGCGGTGATGGTCGCGACGCTCAGTAAATAATTGACATCTCTATAAAGATGCCGGGAAATACAAAAAATATCCCGGCATCATATTATTTTATGCAGTGTGAGTTCTATTCTTCCACCCCCATTTTTCTATTACTGTTCGTAAATTTTCCGGAGGATTTAATTTTTCTAACTGTTTTTCATTAATATAATTATATATATTGATTTTCCCATCCCGGAGGACTTCCATCATTCTTGTTCTAATTTTTAATTCATTAACCATCTTTTCTTCAAAAATCTTAACGACATAACCCGGAAATTTATTTACAATTTCTTTTGTTTTTTCTTCATCACCATAAACATATCCTAACTCATTAAGATACAGCTGTTCGCCCTCATAACACTTAAGTAATTGATAGAAGTACCACTTAGCAAAATCAGGTTGCTTCATGAAAAAACCCTTCAAAAAAATATCATTTACTAAAATGCTGACAGGCACTTCATTAAATAGCAACTTAACATCATCAAATAACTTTAGTATTAAGCGTGATTTTTCTTGATTGCTTAAGTTAAAATCATTGACATATGCAACCAACTTATCCCAAATCAATTCCTGTAATTTACGGCTATTTTTATAGGGTTCTTTATCGAGATTGAAAAATAAGGTCTCAGCTATTTTAGATTGATTGCAATCAAAATCAATATGACTCATCACGGAGCATGCATGCGTTATCTTTTCAGAATCACCAAAATATTGCATACTTTTATTAAAACACCAATCCAGTATTCTTACATCATTAATATATGGGAATTTTGAAAAAGTCTCCAGAATCGAATCGATGACCGGTGTAAGGTTAACCTTTGCATCATCTAAGGAATCAATAAGAATATGAGACAGATTAACTTTGATTTCATTAATTTCATTGTTACCTACTTTGTCATTATCAATTCCGTGATCATTTAATGCGTAGAGCTTATCTATTTCTTCAAGTATACCATTTTCGCCCAGTAAGTATGAAATCGATTCACTACATACATGAGGCATTAATAGCAGATGTTCGTTCCTTATTGCTAATAATGCATTATTCAATGGTTTCTCTAATAAATCCGCAATCGTAGAATCAACTGAACCTTTACAACTCACCTGCAAGTTATTTAAGTCCTGAGAGTTATTAAACTCCTGAGAATCATTTAACTCCTGTGGATTATTTAACTCCTGCGAATTATTTAAATCCTGTGAATTATTTAACTCCTGCGAATTATTTAACTTCTGACGATTATTTAACTTCTGATGATTATTTAATAGACGAGCTATTTCCTTGTTAGATTCACTTTGGTAACACGCCAGAATCTTGTTAGTAATCAGGTGTAATGAACTCTCATCTTTTCTTTCAAAGGACTTTCCTTCATAACGATTAGTCGAACCATCAGGTTGTTGAAATATAATAGCCGTATGTCCTTGACGAGTCCCCATAGTAGTAATAGTGGAAAGTGTAATTTCTATTTCCACCTTAGATAAATCCGCTCGTTCCCCTTCAGGATTATTCATAACAAACTTCATTATCTCACTGCCATCATTATTTTTGATATAAGATGAGGACTCAATATGAGCCATCATATTTCTTCCCGCTTCGTTGGAGCGTTTGCTAAAATCCACATAACCCAGGGTAAATATTTTTACCAAAAACTCCAAAAATGTCTTAGGATCAAGGATATTTCTTGTATTATCCTGCCCCTCGGCATTACGGGCAAAATTATTTATTCCAACACGCCAGGTATTTAAAACTTCACTTTTTTGTTTAAAATTGTCGGCTAATGTAATGTGTTGAGAATAATTCAAATCTGATATTTTGCTCATGACGAACTCCTTGAGTTAATAAGAACGTCTAAGCATTACAAATTTTACTCACAAAAAAATATCAAAAAACGCTCTTTTCACAAACTCGCCGTAAACCTGGAGTTATTTACGGCGAAAAGTCATCACGCCATCAGCATCTTCACTACTGCTTTGCGAACCTGGGCTGGCGCGCCCACTGCGCACAGCGGTTTATGCACTTCCCCCGGATAAAACACAACAAAATCACCTTCATTAAGGATAACTGTTTTCTCATCAACGCCTTCCGGCAAAAATGCGATGTCTTTGTCTGCTAACCAGTCGGTATCCGGGGTGCCTGCAGGTTGCGTGCTGAAGGTCATGCCTTCCTGACCTTTTAACACAATCTGAATGTCGAGATAGCGGGCATGGTACTCCGCACGGCGAGCTTCGTACGGCTCGGTCATATCTTCCGAGATAAGATAAAACAGACGATTGCCTTCGATATCGTGCTTGCCCTTGGGCGTTTCTGCCGTAACGTTTGCTTTGATATGCTCAATCGCCTGGCGTAACTCCTGGGGTAGCCACGACTGAAGATTATGAATATTTCCGATGATCATCTTTTCCACTCCTTAATTAAAACAATGTTTCATTTCTATCGTTATACGAAAAGATGATCAATTCCGCTAGCCTTAACGTGTGAATTATTGTCTTATCACAACTTATCGGCAGACGGGCTCCCGCCTTTTGGGTCAAGGCCCGCATCACTCCTCGAGAAGAGTTTTTATCGCTTCCCCCGCCATTGCAGCTGTTGCACAGAGTTGTTCTATAGAGTGCCCCTCCCGTGCCTTCGCAGAAAGCCCTGACATCACGGTACTCATAAAATCAGTCACACATTGTGCGCTTTGTGGATGCCGCCTGGCGATATAGTCATAAATGGTTGTTTCTGCGGCGTGATAATATTGAACGGCAATACCACGCGCTTGTGGATCATGACTATGAATACCTTCAAGAACCATACAGCCAGCGCAGCCGCCGTTTTGGCTATATCTGCGCGCCGCTTCTTTTAATACCTCAACCAGGCACTCGCCTACGGGACGATCATCACGAAGAATATCGGCAAGCGGAATAGCTTCCGTACCGACATATTCATTGAGTACACGGCTAAATAACCCAGCCTTACTGCCAAAAGCCGCGTAGAGGCTCGGGGGGTTAATACCAAGATAATCAGTGATTTCAGCAACACTGACAGCATCGAAACTTTTTTGGTGAAAAAGCACTTTTGCCGCAGAGACTGCCTGCTCAGGAGCGAAACGTCTGGGACGACCAGGAACACGAGATTGTTTTTTAGTGACCATTACAAAACTTGTTGACAGAAAGTTAAAACAGTTTTGTAATGCATGTTACATAATAAATCAAGGAGTCCTTATGGGCGCTTTTACAGGTAAGACAGTTCTCATCCTCGGTGGCAGTCGTGGAATCGGTGCTGCTATCGTACGTCGTTTCGTCACCGATGGTGCCAATGTACGATTCACCTATGCGGGGTCGAAAGATGCCGCTGAACGCCTGGCACAAGAGACGGGAGCGACAGCAGTATTCACAGATAGTGCTGACAGAGACGCTGTCATTGATGTCGTTCGTAAGAGCGGCGCATTGGATATCCTGGTGGTAAATGCAGGTATTGGCGTCTTTGGCGATTCCCTGGAATTAAATGCCGACGATATTGATCGCCTTTTCAAAATCAATATTCATGCTCCTTACCATGCCTCTGTTGAAGCCGCCCGGCAGATGCCCGAAGGCGGGCGCATCTTAATCATCGGCTCCGTGAATGGCGATCGTATGCCTGTTGCAGGCATGGCTGCTTATGCCGCCAGTAAATCTGCCCTGCAAGGTATGGCGCGCGGGCTGGCCCGTGATTTTGGACCGCGTGGAATCACCATCAACGTCGTCCAGCCAGGGCCAATTGATACCGACGCGAATCCCGCCAACGGGCCAATGCGCGATATGTTGCATGGTTTTATGGCTATCAAAAGACATGGGCAACCGGAAGAGGTCGCTGGTATGGTCGCATGGTTAGCAGGGTCAGAAGCCAGTTTTGTTACCGGTGCGATGCATACCATTGATGGCGCGTTTGGCGCATAACCGACTACGCTCAATTAAGCCCAGCCATTATCCATGATGTCTGGGTTTTGTTTACTCACGTCGTCCCCTAAAAGCGGCTCCCGGTAAATATAAATCTTCTGTTCATGTCGTAAATCTTGAGGATAACCAAATGGTAGAAAGAAACGCTGTTTTCCCTGCTGGCCGACATTCACTGTATGCTGAACATCGTTATTCTGCGGCTATTCGTTCCGGCGATTTGCTGTTTGTTTCCGGGCAAGTAGGAAGTCTCGAGGACGGAACACCAGAACCCGATTTTCAGCAACAAGTCAGACTGGCATTTGATAATTTGCATGCGACCCTGGCAGCTGCGGGATGCACTTTTGACGATATCATTGATGTGACGAGCTTTCATACCGATCCTGAAAAACAATTTGAAGACATCATGACAGTCAAAAATGAAATATTTAGCGCCCCACCTTATCCAAACTGGACGGCGGTGGGCGTTACCTGGCTGGCAGGCTTTGATTTTGAAATTAAAGTGATAGCGCGCATCCCTGAGCTGTAAGCAATAGTTTTAGCCGTTCGTTTTCACACTCCGCCCTATAAGTCGGATGAATGGAATAAAATGCATATCGGATTGGGTGAAATTGAAAAAGAAAAAAGCAGGAAATGTCTGCAATTATTGATACCGAACGACAGTTCTCCTCCAGAATCACATCAAATAAAAATGCATATATTTTGACTTATAATTCAAATAAACCGTTTGCGCAGACAAAATATTGCATCAAATGCTTGCGCCGCTTCTGACGATGAGTATAATGCCGGACAATTTGCCGGGAGGATGTATGGTTCAGTGTGTTCGACATTTTGTCTTACCGCGTCTGAAAAAAGACGCTGGCCTGCCGTTTTTCTTCCCGTTGATCACCCATTCCCAGCCCCTCAATCGAGGGGCTTTTTTTTGCCCAGGCGTCAGGAGATAAAAGATGGCTAATCCGCTATATCAGAAACATATCATTTCCATAAACGACCTTAGTCGCGATGACCTTAATCTGGTGCTGGCGACAGCGGCGAAACTGAAAGCAAACCCGCAACCAGAGCTGTTGAAGCACAAAGTCATTGCCAGCTGTTTCTTCGAAGCCTCTACCCGTACCCGCCTCTCTTTCGAAACTTCCATGCACCGCCTGGGTGCCAGCGTGGTGGGCTTCTCCGACAGCGCCAATACATCACTGGGTAAAAAGGGCGAAACGCTGGCCGATACCATTTCGGTTATCAGCACTTACGTCGATGCGATAGTGATGCGTCATCCGCAGGAAGGTGCAGCGCGTCTGGCCACCGAGTTTTCCGGCAATGTACCGGTACTGAATGCCGGTGATGGCTCCAACCAACATCCGACACAAACCTTGCTGGACTTATTCACCATTCAGGAAACCCAGGGGCGTCTGGACAATCTCCACGTCGCAATGGTTGGTGACCTGAAATATGGCCGCACCGTTCACTCCCTGACTCAGGCGTTAGCGAAGTTCGACGGCAACCGTTTTTACTTCATCGCGCCGGACGCGTTGGCAATGCCGCAATACATCCTTGATATGCTCGATGAAAAAGGGATCGCCTGGAGTCTGCACAGCTCTATTGAAGAAGTGATGGCGGAAGTAGACATCCTGTACATGACCCGCGTGCAAAAAGAGCGTCTGGACCCGTCCGAGTACGCCAACGTGAAAGCGCAGTTTGTTCTTCGCGCCAGCGATCTCCACAACGCCAAAGCCAATATGAAAGTGCTGCATCCGCTGCCGCGTGTTGATGAGATTGCCACCGATGTTGATAAAACGCCGCACGCCTGGTACTTCCAGCAAGCAGGCAACGGGATTTTCGCTCGCCAGGCGTTACTGGCACTGGTTCTGAATCGCGATCTGGTACTGTAAGGGGAAATAGAGATGACACACGATAATAAATTGCAGGTTGAAGCTATTAAACGCGGCACGGTAATTGACCATATCCCCGCCCAGATCGGTTTTAAGCTATTGAGTCTGTTCAAGCTTACCGAGACAGATCAGCGTATTACCATCGGCCTGAATCTGCCTTCTGGTGAGATGGGGCGTAAAGATCTGATCAAAATCGAAAATACCTTTTTGAGTGAAGATCAGGTAGACCAACTGGCATTGTATGCGCCGCAAGCCAC
Organism: Escherichia sp. HH41S; assembly: GCF_009820115.1. Classification (NCBI taxonomy): domain Bacteria; kingdom Pseudomonadati; phylum Pseudomonadota; class Gammaproteobacteria; order Enterobacterales; family Enterobacteriaceae; genus Escherichia; species Escherichia sp. HH41S. The sequence goes on along the minus strand of NZ_VNXE01000061.1, from coordinate 88,645 downwards.
GGTTAACCGTATCGACAACTATGAAGTGGTGGGCAAATCGCGCCCCAGCCTGCCGGAGCACATCGACAATGTGCTGGTCTGCCCGAACAGCAACTGTATCAGCCATGCCGAACCGGTTTCTTCCAGCTTTGCAGTACGAAAACGCGCCAATGACATCGCGCTCAAATGCAAATACTGTGAAAAAGAGTTTTCCCATAATGTGGTGCTGGCTAATTAATTGCGGTTGGTAATAAAAGTCTGGCTCCCTATAATGAGCCAGACTTTTTACCGCTGTAATAAAGGAGAAATCATGAGCAAAACTATCGCGACGGAAAATGCACCGGCAGCTATCGGTCCTTACGTACAGGGCGTTGATCTGGGCAATATGATCATCACCTCCGGTCAGATCCCGGTAAATCCGAAAACGGGTGAAGTACCGGCAGACGTCGCTACACAGGCACGTCAGTCGCTGGATAACGTAAAAGCTATCGTCGAAGCCGCTGGCCTGAAAGTGGGCGATATCGTCAAAACCACCGTGTTTGTGAAAGATCTGAACGACTTCGCAACCGTTAATGCTACCTACGAAGCCTTCTTCACCGAACACAACGCCACCTTCCCGGCGCGTTCTTGCGTTGAAGTTGCCCGTCTGCCGAAAGACGTGAAGATTGAGATCGAAGCGATCGCTGTTCGTCGCTAATCTCTTTCAAAAAGATAATCCAGGTTTCGCGCCTGGATTATCTGATTCAACCACGGAGGGTTGAAGATGGCTAAATCCCGTTTCACAGATAAGCAAATTGCTGAAATTTTACAGCGGTCAAAAGAGGGGGCATCTAATAAGGAGCTTTGTGAACACTATCAATTTAGCGTTAACACGCTGCGGCGCTGGCAAGAACAGCACGCTGACGGCATCAGAAGCGAATTAAAAAAAATAGAATCTAAAGCACAGATCGTCTTTCTGCTTTTCATTGCTATCGTCATTATACTCACGCTTATATTTGGTAAACCTACAGGTGGATGGGCAATACCACCTTTATTACTCTATTGTGTTTATTATATCCGCCTGTATCGCAACATCTCCGCCAGACATATAAAAAAAGAAGACATTTTTCTCTCTCGTTCTGTTAATAACAGCTATAGCGCCCTTTATAATTTGAGCTGGACGTTTATTTGTTTTTTTATTTTTGCAGTAATCTATTTTTTTATTCAGGTGTTTTCGTAACAGACTGACCTGAAAGAGTATTTCAGGCCAGCTTCATCACTTGCTTACTGCCAGCCGTAACGACGGCTATAGAACCCTTTCACCAACTGGGTTAACGTCATATACCCTGCCAGAATCGCAACCAGCCACGGGAAATAGCTTAACGGCAGCGCCTGCAGTTGCAGATAACTGGCCAACGGCGAAAACGGCAATGCGATCCCGACTATCATCACAATCACGGTCATGATCATTAACGGCCACGATGCACAGCTCTGAATAAACGGTACACGACGGGTACGGATCATATGCACAATAAGCGTTTGCGATAGTAATCCCACCACAAACCAGCCCGACTGGAACAGCGTTTGCGTTTCCGGCGTGTTGGCATGGAATACCCACCACATCAGGCAAAACGTCAGAATATCGAAGATCGAACTGATCGGTCCGAAGAAGATCATAAAGCGCCCCAGATCCGCCGGATTCCAACGCTGCGGCTTTTGAATTTGCTCGTCGTCGACGTTATCAAATGGGATCGCCACCTGTGACACATCGTACAGCAGATTTTGAATAAGCAAGTGTAGCGGCAACATCGGCAGGAAGGGCAAGAAAGCACTCGCCACCAGCACGCTGAACACATTACCGAAGTTAGAGCTCGCCGTCATTTTGATGTATTTCAGCATGTTGGCGAAAGTGCGACGTCCCTCAATAACCCCCTCTTCCAGCACCATCAGGCTTTTTTCCAGCAGGATGATATCAGCCGCTTCACGGGCAATATCTACCGCGCCGTCCACAGAAATGCCGATATCCGCAGCGCGTAAGGCGGGCGCATCATTAATACCATCGCCCATAAAGCCAACCACATGCCCTTCGCGCTTTAGCAAGGTCACGATGCGTTCTTTATGCATCGGCGTCAGGCGAGCAAACAGCGTGGTGCGCTGTGCAAGATTTGCCAGTTCGTCGTCAGATAGCGTTTCAATATCACTACCAATGACCACCTCTCCCGCGTCCAGTCCCACTTCATGGCACACTTTCGCCGCCACTAACTCGCTGTCGCCAGTAAGGATTTTCACGGTAATGCCACTCGCTTTTAATGCCTTCAGTGCCGGAGCTGTTGTCTCTTTCGGCGGATCAAGGAAAGCAATATATCCTTCGAGGATCAGGTCGGATTCATCCGCCCGCTGGTAATCCCCTTCACGTGCTGGCAGGTATTTCGTCGCCACCGCAACCACGCGCAGCCCCTGACGATTCAGCGTATCAGTAACGCGCTTAATCTTACGCAGTATGATGTCATCAAGCGGCACAATCTCACCATTGTGACGCACCTGCGAACACACATTGAGGATTTCCTGCAATGCGCCTTTGCAAACCAGTTGATGATGTTCGGTATTCTCTGCCACTACCACCGACATCCGGCGACGCTCGAAATCAAACGGAATCTCATCAATTTTTTGCCAACGACTGGCCAGCGAGCGCGCTGACTCTTCATCCGTACCTTCGAGCACCGCTGTATCAAGCAGGTTTTTAAGTCCGGTCTGATAATGACTGTTCAACCACGCGCTATGCAGCACGCGTTCGCTGGTTTTACCGGAGATATCGGTATGATTCTCCAGCACAATTTTATCCTGCGTCAGGGTGCCGGTTTTATCAGTGCACAGAATATCCATAGCGCCAAAGTTCTGAATGGCATCCAGATGTTTGACGATCACTTTCTGTTTCGACAGCTTTACGGCACCACGCGCCAGCGTCGAAGTGACAATCATCGGCAACATTTCTGGCGTTAAGCCTACCGCAACCGAAAGTGCGAACAGTGCCGCTTCCCACCAGTCACCTTTGGTGTAACCGTTGATCAGCAACACCACCGGAGCCATCACCAGCATAAAGCGAATCAGCAGCATACTGACGCGGCTAATCCCTTGCTGAAAGGCATTCGGCTCGCTTTCCTGCTCACTAACACGCCCCGCCAGTTGACCAAACCAGGTGTTGGCTCCTGTAGCAATCACCATTGCTTGTGCCGTGCCGCTCACTACGGTGGTGCCCATAAAACACAGGGTGTCGCACTCCAGCGGATTGCTGTGCTCCGGCTGGCGAGTGGTAGCAGCTTTTTCCACGGGCAGAGACTCACCGGTTAACGACGCCTGAGCGACAAACAGATCCCGCGCCTGCAAGATACGTAAATCTGCCGGGATCATATCCCCCGCCGCCAGTTTTATAATATCGCCGGGCACCAGCTGGTCGATCGGGATCTCCAGCCAGCCATTTTCGCCTTTGTCGTTAATTACGCGCAGCACCGTCGCGGTATTGCTGACCATCGCTTTCAGGGCATCTGCCGCTTTGGTGGAACGAGCTTCCTGAATAAAGTTCAGCAACGTAGAAATAGCGACCATTAGCGCGATAACACCTGCGGCAAATAAATCTTCCGTGGCGTAAGAAATAGCACCGAGAATGGTGAGCAAAATATTAAAGGGGTTGCGATAGCAGACCCATAAATGCACCCACCACGGCGACGGTTGTTGCGCGGGTAATTTATTTTCACCATGTTGTTCGCGGGCAGATTCCACTTCCGCCTGATTTAACCCTTCCGGATGGGTATTGAACGTTTTCCATAATTCCTGTTCTGGCATCACTGCCATTTTCAGGCAATGCGCACTTAAGGACGGCGGGACCGCCGTATTCACTGTCTGCTGCGCGCCAGGCAATGGATCGCGATGAACCAGACGGGAAGGTAAATGGCGAATGAGCCGGGTAAAAATTTCTTTAAACATAAGGAGTCCCTCCGCACTGTCTAAAACAGTGCAGAAATGTCTTCAGGCGTGGCGAAGCCTTACCTGAAGGTAATAAAGCTGAGCTGGGACGTTAAAACGTCACGGCCTTACGCATCCGGTAACGCCGTGAAAAGACGGGCTTACCGGAAAAGTTTTAATCTCCGTCGAGGGAGAGGCGTGGGATCAGGTTCCATATAACCTCCGGTAAGTGAAAAAAGCGCCGCAAATAATAAGGAGAATCCAATAATATTCGTGGCATTTATGGCGATATAATACCTACTGGCAACTAAACCAACGATAAACCAGACTTTACCCATTGCTGAATGCACGGGTAAAGTTAGGCTCAAATAATGAAACGCAATTACGGGACAACAGGATGCAAAATCGGCTGACCATCAAAGACATCGCGCGCTTAAGCGGCGTGGGGAAATCTACGGTTTCCCGAGTGCTGAATAACGAAAGCGGCGTGAGTCAGCGCACGCGCGAGCGCGTGGAAGCAGTGATGAATCAGCATGGATTTTCCCCTTCCCGCTCCGCACGCGCTATGCGTGGGCAAAGCGACAAAGTCGTCGCCATCATCGTGACCCGTCTGGATTCGTTGTCAGAAAATCTCGCCGTCCAAACCATGCTGCCAGCGTTCTATGAACAAGGTTACGACCCGATCATGATGGAAAGTCAGTTTTCTCCGCAATTAGTTGCCGAACATTTGGGGGTGCTGAAACGGCGTAATATCGACGGCGTAGTGCTGTTCGGTTTTACCGGCATAACAGAAGACATGTTAGCCCACTGGCAGTCATCGCTGGTTCTGCTGGCGCGTGACGCAAAAGGCTTTGCTTCGGTCTGTTATGACGACGAAGGGGCAATCAAAATCCTGATGCAACGGCTGTATGACCAGGGGCATCGTAATATCAGTTATCTCGGCGTACCGCACAGTGACGTGACGACCGGTAAGCGACGTCACGAAGCCTACCTGGCGTACTGCAAAGCGCATAAACTGCATCCCGTTGCCGCTCTGCCAGGCCTTGCGATGAAGCAAGGCTATGAGAACGTAGCAAAAGTGATTACCCCTGAAACTACCGCGTTACTGTGCGCAACCGACACGCTGGCACTTGGCGCAAGTAAATACCTGCAAGAGCAACGCATCGACACCTTGCAACTGGCGAGCGTCGGTAATACGCCGTTAATGAAATTCCTCCATCCGGAGATCGTCACCGTTGACCCAGGTTACGCCGAAGCTGGACGCCAGGCGGCCTGCCAGTTGATCGCGCAGGTAACCGGGCGCAGCGAACCGCAACAAATCATCATCCCCGCCACCCTGTCCTGATCGTTTCCTGAACGATAAATTGTGATCTTCGCTGCGTTTCGGGAACGTTCCCGTTTTTAAATTTTTCCGCGCAATATATTCTGCAGCCAACCAAAAATGTCATCTGCCATGGGGCTTTATGATGAGCAAAATAAACCAAACGGATCTCGATCGGTTGATTGAACTGGTCGGCGGGCGCGGCAATATTGCGACGGTGAGCCACTGTATTACTCGCCTGCGCTTTGTCCTCAACCAACCGGCCAATGCCAGACCGAAAGAGATTGAGCAACTCCCCATGGTGAAAGGCTGTTTCACCAATGCCGGGCAATTTCAGGTGGTAATTGGCACCAACGTGGGTGATTACTATCAAGCGCTGATAGCGACGACCGGACAGGCGCAGGTTGATAAAGAGCAGGTGAAAAAAGCCGCCCGGCAGAATATGAAATGGCATGAGCAGTTGATCTCTCATTTCGCGGAGATCTTCTTCCCGTTGCTGCCCGCGCTGATTAGCGGCGGTTTGATCCTCGGTTTTCGCAATGTGATCGGCGATTTGCCCATGAGCAACGGTCAAACGCTGGCGCAAATGTACCCTTCCCTGCAAACGATCTACGATTTTCTGTGGTTGATCGGTGAAGCGATCTTCTTCTACCTGCCGGTCGGAATTTGCTGGTCAGCGGTGAAAAAAATGGGCGGCACGCCGATCCTCGGTATCGTGCTTGGCGTGACGCTGGTTTCCCCACAGTTGATGAACGCTTATCTGCTCGGGCAGCAGCTACCGGAAGTATGGAACTTTGGCATGTTCAGCATCGCCAAAGTGGGCTATCAGGCACAGGTTATTCCGGCACTGTTAGCCGGGCTGGCGCTGGGCGTTATAGAAACTCGCCTTAAGCGTATCGTGCCGGATTACCTCTATCTGGTGGTGGTGCCGGTCTGTTCGCTGATCCTCGCGGTGTTCCTCGCCCATGCGCTGATTGGTCCGTTTGGTCGCATGATTGGCGATGGCGTTGCCTTTGCGGTGCGTCACCTGATGACCGGCAGCTTTGCCCCCATTGGTGCGGCATTGTTTGGCTTCCTTTACGCACCGCTGGTGATCACCGGCGTACACCAGACCACGCTTGCTATAGATTTGCAGATGATTCAAAGCATGGGTGGCACGCCAGTGTGGCCGCTTATTGCGCTGTCGAATATCGCTCAGGGCTCCGCCGTGATAGGCATTATCATTTCCAGCCGCAAGAACAATGAACGCGAGATCTCCGTGCCTGCCGCTATCTCCGCCTGGCTTGGGGTCACTGAGCCTGCAATGTACGGCATCAACCTGAAATATCGCTTCCCGATGCTGTGCGCGATGATTGGTTCTGGTCTGGCAGGATTACTATGCGGTCTGAACGGCGTTATGGCGAATGGCATCGGCGTAGGCGGCCTGCCGGGAATGCTCTCTATTCAACCGAGCTACTGGCAAGTGTTTGCGCTGGCAATGGCTATCGCCATCATCATCCCGATTGTACTCACCTCATTTATCTACCAGCGGAAATACCGCCTGGGTACGCTGGACATTGTTTAATTTTCTTCGGGGCGCAATTGCGCCCCCTCGCATTTGCAGGAATAACGTAATGACGAATCTTCCCCACTGGTGGCAAAACGGCGTTATCTACCAGATTTATCCCAAGAGTTTTCAGGACACCACGGGTAGCGGCACCGGTGATTTACGTGGCGTTATCCAACGCCTGGACTATCTGCATAAACTGGGCGTCGATGCTATCTGGCTAACCCCCTTTTATGTCTCTCCCCAGGTCGATAACGGATACGACGTAGCGAACTATACGGCGATAGATCCCACTTACGGTACGCTGGACGATTTTGACGAAATGGTGACGCAGGCGAAATCACGCGGCATTCGTATCATTCTCGATATGGTGTTTAACCATACCTCTACCCAACATGCCTGGTTTCGCGAGGCGCTGAGCAAAGAAAGCCCTTACCGCCAGTTTTATATCTGGCGCGATGGTGAACCAGAAACGCCACCGAATAACTGGCGTTCAAAATTTGGCGGTAGTGCGTGGCGCTGGCATGCAGAAAGCGAACAGTACTATTTGCATCTCTTTGCACCAGAACAGGCGGATCTCAACTGGGAGAATCCGGCGGTACGCGCAGAACTGAAAAAAGTCTGTGAGTTCTGGGCCGATCGCGGGGTCGACGGGTTACGCCTGGATGTAGTGAATTTGATCTCTAAAGATCCGCGTTTTCCTAATGACCTGGATGGCGACGGGCGTCGCTTCTACACCGACGGGCCACGAGCACACGAGTTTTTGCACGAGATGAACCGCGATGTGTTTACGCCTCGCGGTTTAATGACCGTGGGTGAAATGTCCTCCACCAGCCTTGAGCATTGCCAGCGATACGCGGCACTAACAGGCAGTGAATTGTCGATGACCTTTAATTTTCATCACCTGAAGGTCGATTATCCCGGTGGTGAAAAATGGACGCTGGCTAAACCTGACTTTGTGGCGTTGAAAGCATTGTTCCGCCACTGGCAACAAGGAATGCACAACGTGGCATGGAATGCCTTGTTCTGGTGTAACCACGATCAGCCGCGCATTGTTTCTCGTTTTGGTGATGAAGGGGACTACCGCGAACCTGCGGCAAAAATGCTGGCGATGGTGCTGCATGGCATGCAGGGAACGCCATATATCTATCAGGGCGAAGAGATTGGCATGACTAATCCACATTTCACGCGCATTACTGACTATCGCGACGTGGAGAGCCTCAATATGTTTGCCGAACTGCGCAACGATGGGCGTGACGCCGAGGAGTTATTGGCAATCCTCGCCAGTAAATCCCGTGACAATAGTCGCACGCCAATGCAATGGAGCAACGGCGATAATGCCGGGTTTACAACGGGTGAACCGTGGATTGGCCTGGGCGATAACTATCAAGAAATCAACGTAGAAGCTGCGCTGGCCGATGAGTCCTCGGTGTTTTATACCTACCAAAAGTTAATCGCACTGCGTAAGCAAGAAGCCGTCCTGACATGGGGCAATTACCAGGATCTGCTGCCAGACAGCCCTGTATTGTGGTGCTATCGCCGTGAATGGAAGGGGCAAACCTTGCTGGTCATTGCCAACCTTAGCCGTGAGATCCAACCCTGGCAGCCAGGGCAAATGCGAGGAAACTGGCAGCTTGTGATGCATAACTACGAAGAAGCCTCAGCACAACCCTGTGCCATGACTTTACGGCCTTTTGAGGCCGTCTGGTGGTTACAGAAGTAAGTATCCGCTAAGCCCCGCTAATACTGGTCATTCCGGGGTTTTGCCTTTCAGTATGTTGTTTTTGTTGATTTTATAATCAACAAATTCATTAAAAAATTTACATAACGCTGTAGCGCCCGTCATCCGTACGCTCTGCTTTTTACTTTGAGCTACATCAAAAAAAGTTCAAACATCCTTGATGCAAAGCACTATATATAGACTTTAAAATGCGTCCCGACCCAATATGTTGTATTAATCGACTATAATTGCTACTACAGCTCCCCACGAAAAAGGTGCGGCGTTGTGGATAAGCGGATGGCGATTGCGGAAAGCACCGGAAAACGAAACGAAAAAACCGGAAAACGCCTTTCCCAATTTCTGTGGATAACCTGTTCTTAAAAATATGGAGCGATCATGACACCGCATGTGATGAAACGAGACGGCTGCAAAGTGCCGTTTAAATCAGAGCGCATCAAAGAAGCGATTCTGCGTGCAGCTAAAGCAGCGGAAGTCGATGATGCAGATTATTGCGCCACTGTTGCCGCGGTTGTCAGCGAGCAGATGCAGGGCCGCAGCCAGGTGGATATCAACGAGATCCAGACCGCCGTTGAAAACCAGCTGATGTCGGGTCCATACAAACAACTGGCTCGTGCTTACATCGAGTACCGTCACGATCGCGACATTGAACGTGAAAAACGCGGTCGCCTGAATCAGGAGATCCGTGGTCTGGTCGAGCAGACCAACGCCTCGTTGCTCAACGAAAACGCCAACAAAGACAGCAAGGTGATTCCAACCCAGCGCGACCTGCTGGCCGGGATTGTGGCTAAACACTATGCACGTCAGCACCTGCTGCCGCGTGACGTGGTGCAGGCGCATGAGCGTGGCGATATTCACTATCACGATCTCGATTACTCGCCGTTCTTCCCGATGTTCAACTGCATGTTGATCGACCTGAAAGGTATGCTGACCCAGGGCTTTAAGATGGGTAACGCCGAGATTGAACCACCGAAGTCGATCTCTACGGCAACCGCGGTAACTGCGCAGATTATTGCTCAGGTCGCCAGTCATATTTATGGCGGCACCACCATTAACCGTATCGATGAAGTGCTGGCACCGTTTGTCACCGCCAGCTACAACAAACACCGCAAGACCGCAGAAGAGTGGAACATCCCGGACGCCGAAGGTTACGCTAACTCTCGTACCATCAAAGAGTGCTACGATGCCTTCCAGTCGCTGGAGTACGAAGTAAACACCCTGCACACCGCCAACGGTCAAACACCGTTTGTGACCTTTGGTTTTGGTCTGGGCACCAGCTGGGAGTCTCGCCTGATTCAGGAGTCTATCCTGCGTAACCGTATCGCTGGCCTGGGTAAAAACCGCAAAACTGCGGTGTTCCCGAAACTGGTGTTTGCGATTCGCGATGGCCTGAACCATAAAAAAGGCGATCCGAACTACGATATCAAACAGCTGGCGCTGGAGTGTGCAAGCAAGCGCATGTATCCGGATATCCTGAACTACGATCAGGTAGTGAAAGTCACCGGTTCGTTTAAAACCCCGATGGGCTGCCGCAGCTTCCTCGGCGTGTGGGAAAATGAAAACGGCGAACAGATCCACGATGGTCGTAACAACCTCGGCGTGATCAGCCTGAACCTGCCGCGCATTGCTCTGGAAGCGAAAGGCGATGAAGCCACCTTCTGGAAGCTGCTGGATGAACGTCTGGTGCTGGCACGTAAGGCGCTGATGACCCGTATCGCTCGTCTCGAAGGCGTTAAAGCGCGCGTGGCCCCGATCCTCTATATGGAAGGTGCTTGTGGCGTTCGTCTGAATGCTGACGACGACGTTTCTGAAATCTTCAAAAACGGTCGTGCGTCTATTTCGCTGGGTTACATCGGCATCCACGAAACCATCAACGCGCTGTTTGGCGGCGAGCATGTGTATGACAACGAGCAGCTGCGCGCGAAAGGTATCGCCATTGTTGAACGTCTGCGTCAGGCAGTGGATCAGTGGAAAGAAGAAACGGGTTACGGTTTCAGTCTCTACAGCACACCAAGTGAAAACCTTTGCGACCGCTTCTGCCGCCTCGATACCGCGGAGTTTGGCGTGGTGCCGGGCGTGACTGATAAAGGTTACTACACCAACAGTTTCCACCTCGATGTGGAGAAGAAGGTGAACCCGTACGACAAGATCGACTTTGAAGCGCCTTACCCGCCGCTGGCGAACGGTGGCTTCATTTGCTACGGCGAATATCCAAACATTCAGCACAACCTGAAGGCGCTGGAAGATGTCTGGGATTACAGCTATCAGCATGTACCGTATTACGGCACCAATACGCCGATTGATGAGTGTTACGAGTGTGGTTTTACCGGTGAGTTTGAGTGCACCAGTAAAGGCTTCACCTGCCCGAAATGTGGTAACCATGACGCCTCCCGTGTGTCGGTGACTCGCCGCGTGTGCGGATATTTAGGTAGCCCGGATGCGCGTCCGTTTAACGCTGGTAAGCAGGAAGAAGTTAAGCGCCGCGTTAAACATTTGGGAAATGGGCAGATCGGTTAATCTTCACTCTGCTAAGCAAATGCCGGATGCGGCGTAAACGCCTTATCCGGCCTACATTTGGCAACGGCTCCAGGCCTGATAAGACGCAACAGCGTCGCATCAGGCGTTGATTGCCTGATACAGCCTACACGCGGACTGATAAGCCAGGCGAAATAATGAATTATCATCAGTACTATCCTGTCGACATCGTCAACGGCCCCGGCACTCGCTGCACCCTGTTTGTCTCCGGGTGTGTTCATGAATGCCCCGGTTGCTATAACAAAAGCACCTGGCGAGTAAATTCCGGTCAGCCATTTACCAAAGCAATGGAAGACCAGATCATTAACGATCTGAACGACACCCGCATCAAACGCCAGGGTATTTCCCTCTCCGGCGGCGATCCGCTGCATCCGCAAAACGTGCCGGATATTCTGAAACTGGTACAACGCATCCGCGCCGAATGTCCGGGTAAAGACATCTGGGTGTGGACAGGCTATAAACTCGACGAACTCAACGCTGCGCAAATGCAGGTTGTTGATTTGATTAACGTGCTGGTCGACGGCAAATTTATGCAGGATCTAAAAGACCCTTCCCTGATCTGGCGCGGCAGCAGCAATCAGGTGGTGCATCATTTGCGTTAGTCACTCATCCAGCCGTTTTGTCGCGTCTTCATAAACGGCTGAGTTCTCTCTCTTACCAATAGCTATCACCAACACGAGCAACTCTTTATCATTGACCTGATAGACCCGGCGATATCCCAGTGTGCGAAGCTTAATTTTGTAGCAGTCCGGCAAATCCCGTAGTTTAGCCGATGGATTGCGCGGCCTTTTCAGCACATCCCCAAGCATTTTTTAAATTGTTCCCGGACTTTCACGCCCAGTTTTTGCCACTCCTTCAGCGCCCGCGGATCAAAAGCCAGTTCATAGTTCATCCAGTCGGACCTTAATGGCCTCCTGTGGGTTGGCCAGTCGTTCCCTGACAGTGCGTAACAAGGCTTCTTCACTATCACTGACAGTGAGCGTTTTTACCGGCATTCGTCCATTTTCCGCAACGTACTGAAACAGCAGCCGCACTGCTTTAGTAGGCGTGATATTTAATTTTTCCAGCACCGCATAAGCCTCATTTTTCAGTTTGTCATCCAGGCGGACGTTAAGTGTGGCCATTATGCCTCCGGTAATTATGAAAAGTGTAATGCATTATAGCATTACATATGCATTACATTCATTTCTGGAAAACGCCTCGCAAAAATGAGGACGACACGCAGGAATATGCCGTAGTGAAGATAGATATTGCGGTGATTTTACGAAGGGTAAGAAAGCGTTGGGCGGTAACGTTTCACCGCCCAATAAGGAATTAACGATACTTCTGGTGATAGGCGTTGCGGGTCGTTTTCAGTTGCTCTGCGGCAGCCTGCGCTTCTTTTACTTTACCTTCATTAGTCAGCTTCAGCGCGTCATCAATCTGACCGACCAGAATGTCGAAACCGTGGCGGAAGTCTTTCATCTCCGGGCTGTCTGGCGATTTGCCTTCGAGCTTCGGCGGCGTTGCTTTTTGCGCATCCAGCGCCGCTGCGCGCATTTTGGTTAACGCGTCTTTGACTTGCGCCGCGTTATCGGCTTTTTCGACCACTTTTAAATTGTCGTTGAGGGTTTCCATATTGTCTTCAAGATCAGCGGCAAACGACGCCGAACTGAATACCAACGAGGAGACTGCAAGAATAGCTAACAGGCTTTTGCGCATTGCTCACTTCCTTTTTTATTTACACTTCATCCTTCACACTGCCTCATCGACGGCTACGCTCATTCGACCGGGTCACGTACTACGAGTACGCTCCCCGGCTCTCATTCACTTTCCGTCTCGATGCAGCGCGAATGATTTTGTGTAATTTTTTAGTTTATGGCGCGGCAGGTCGCGCCAGCTTTTTTACTGCCCGGCGATTTTCATCTCCGGCAACAGCACAGAACCACACTGTATATTGCTGCGTGTTTCAATATCGTTACCGACGGTGACAATATTGCGCCACATATCTTTTAAATTACCTGCGATGGTGATTTCGCTAACCGGATACTGAATTTCGCCATTCTCTACCCAGAAGCCCGCAGCACCACGGGAATAATCACCGGTAATGGCACTCACTCCCTGGCCCATCAGCTCCGTCACCACCAGCCCGGTGCCCATCTCTTTGAGCATTTGTTCGAAGCTTAGCCCTTGCCCGGCAATTCGCCAGTTATGAATACCGCCTGCATGTCCGGTGCTTTTCAGCCCCAGTTTGCGTGCGGAATAGCTGGTCAGCAGCCACTGGGTCAGAATGCCATCTTTAATAATATCGCGACGCTCGGTGCGCACACCTTCGCTGTCGAATGGCGTCGATGCCAGCCCTTTCAGCAAATGCGGATGCTCTTCAATAGTCAGCCAATCCGGTAGAATTTGTTTACCCAGCGAATCCAGCAGGAAGGTGGATTTACGGTAAACCGATCCACCCGCTATCGCCCCAACCAGATGCCCAAAAAGTCCGGTTGCCACTTCATTGGCAAAAATTACCGGCGCTTTCATGGTGGAAAGTTTACGCGGTGACAGGCGCGATAAAGTACGGCGAGCACAGTCGGCCCCGACCCACTCTGGCGTCTGCAGATCGCTCATCGCGCGACCAATGGTGTAGGCGTAATCACGCTCCATATCGCCATTTTCTTCGGCAATTACGCAGCTTGAGAGTGAATGACGCGTTGAGCAATAACCCTGCAACATGCCGTGGCTGTTGCCAAAAACTTTTACGCCGTAGTGGCTGTTAAAACTGCCGCCTTCGGTATTGGTGATGCGTTTATCCGCCTGTAATGCTGCCTGTTCTGCGCGAGCAGCCAGTTCAATAGCTTCATCCGGGGAAACTTCCGCAGGGTGAAACAAGTCGAGATCCGGCGCGTCAAAGGCCAGCAACTCTTTGTCTGCCACGCCGGCACAGGGATCTGGCGAAGTGTAACGAGCAATATCCAGCGCTGCCTGTACGGTGCGGGCAATGGCCTGCGGGCTTAAATCGGTAGACGATGCGCTACCTTTACGGTTCTGGTGATAAACAGTGATCCCCAGCGCGCCATCGCTATTGAATTCGACATTCTCCACTTCGCCATATCGCGTGCTAACGCTAATGCCGGTGGTCTTGCTGACGGCAACTTCCGCACCGTCCGATTTGCCTGAGGCCAACTCCAGCGCAGTGGAAACTGCTTCTTCCAGAATCTTGCGCTGCGCTTCAACTTGAGAGATTACTTTCATTGCAAGTGCCATAATGTAGAGAGTTTCTCTGAAGTCTAACAGAGAACCGTTTTTCAGTGCGCATCTTAACTGGTAACATTAGCCTCTTTTTTTAAGGAGCCTGAGATGACTAAGCAGCCCGAAGACTGGCTCGACGACGTTCCCGGTGATGACATCGAAGACGAAGACGATGAAATTATCTGGGTCAGTAAAAGTGAAATTAAACGTGATGCCGAGGAGCTAAAACGCCTTGGCGCAGAAATTGTTGATCTGGGGAAAAACGCACTGGATAAGATCCCGTTAGACGCGGATCTGCGTGCGGCTATTGAGCTCGCCCAGCGTATTAAGATGGAAGGTCGCCGCCGCCAGTTGCAGCTCATCGGTAAGATGCTGCGCCAGCGCGACGTAGAACCGATCCGTCAGGCGCTGGATAAGCTGAAAAACCGCCACAACCAGCAAGTGGTGTTGTTCCATAAACTGGAAAACCTGCGCGATCGTCTGATCGAGCAAGGTGATGACGCCATCGCTGAAGTATTGAATCTGTGGCCCGATGCCGATCGTCAGCAACTGCGTACTCTGATCCGCAACGCGAAGAAAGAGAAAGAAGGGAATAAGCCGCCGAAATCCGCGCGCCAGATTTTCCAGTATCTGCGTGAGTTAGCGGAAAACGAAGGGTAATTTTCGTTGTTGATGTGAGTATGGTTTGCCGGATGCGGTGCACCTGTAGGCCTGATAAGACGCATCAAGCGTCGCATCAGGCACTATGCTCAAATGCCGGATGCGGCGTGAACGCCTTATCCGGCCTACACACACTATATCAGGCTGAGGCCGAATTACTGCGCGGCTTCCGCTTTCTTCGCTAGCCCATCCAGCAGTTTCTGATGAATTCCACCAAAACCGCCGTTGCTCATCACCAGAATATGGTCGCCAGGCTGAGCGGTTTTCACCACCATATCTGCCAGCGTATCCACATCGCCACTCCAGTGTGCAGGCTGAACGCAGGCTTCTGCCACTTCTGCGACCTGCCACGGAATATGCGCCGGTTGCAGCAGGAAGACTTCATCGGCACGACCTAATGAAGGTGCCAAATCGTCTTTGCAGATCCCCATTTTCATGGTGTTTGAGCGCGGTTCCAGCACGGCAATAATGCGCGCCGTTCCGCCAACTTTGCCGCGCAGCGCAGCCAGCGTTGCCAGAATCGCCGTCGGGTGATGGGCAAAATCGTCATACACCGTCACGCCATTTGCTTCTCCGCGCAACTCCAGACGACGACGAGCGTTAATAAACGAACCCAGCGCGTTAGCAGCATCTGCCGGCGCTACGCCAACATGACGGGCCGCCGCAATCGCCATCAGGCCGTTGTGCATATTATGTTCGCCCACCAGCGACCATTTCACTTCGCCCACTTTTTCGCCATCCAGCAAGACTTCCCATTCGGAAGCGTCAGTGGTCAGCTTTTTCGCCTGCCAGTGCCCCTGCTCGCCCACCAGCTCCTGCTCGCTCCAGCAGCCCATCGCCATGGTCTGTTTCAGGTTGATGTCGTTTTCCGGCCAGATAATACGCCCCTGCCCCGGAACGATACGCACCAGATGGTGGAACTGTTTCTGGATCGCTTTCAGGTCGTCAAAGATATCGGCATGATCGAACTCAAGGTTGTTGAGGATCAGCGTACGCGGGCAGTAATGGACAAATTTAGAGCGTTTGTCGAAGAAGGCGCAGTCATACTCATCCGCTTCGATAACAAAGAAGTCGCTTTCGCCTAAACGTGCCGAAACGTCAAAGTTCCCCGGAACACCGCCGATCACAAAACCCGGTTTATAGCCACACTGTTCCAGAATCCAGGTCGCCATTCCCGCGGTGGTGGTTTTGCCGTGTGTACCGGCAACGGCCAACACCCAGCGGTCACGCAGCACAAAATCGTGCAGCCACTGCGGGCCAGACATATAAGGGATGTTTTTTTCCAGTACCGCTTCCACACACGGATTTCCACGGGTCATGGCGTTGCCAATGATCACCAGATCCGGCTGCGGGTCGAGCTGGCTGGCATCGTAACCCTGAATCAGTTCAATGCCTTGCTTCTCAAGTAAGGTGCTCATCGGCGGATACACATTGGCGTCCGAACCCGTTACTTCATGGCCTAACTGGCGCGCCAGCATCGCCAGACCGCCCATAAACGTGCCACAAATTCCTAAAATATGAATGCGCATACGTCACTATCCTTTTTTAATCTGCCGCTCATTTTACGCATATGTCGGGCAAGTGAGAAACGCATTTCAGGATAATCCGTAATTTGCTGGCGCGATTCACCTGAGCGCGACATTGAGATTATTTGTTAAGATTGTTGCGGTCGCTTTACTCCATAAACATTGCAGGGAAAGTTTTATGAAAACGTTAGGTGAATTTATTGTCGAAAAGCAGCACGAGTTTTCTCATGCTACCGGTGAGCTCACTGCTTTGCTGTCGGCAATAAAACTGGGCGCCAAGATTATCCATCGCGATATCAACAAAGCAGGACTGGTTGATATCCTGGGTGCCAGCGGTGCTGAGAACGTACAGGGCGAGGTTCAGCAGAAACTCGACTTGTTCGCTAATGAAAAACTGAAAGCCGCACTGAAAGCACGCGATATCGTTGCGGGCATTGCCTCTGAAGAAGAAGATGAGATTGTCGTCTTTGAAGGCTGTGAACACGCAAAATACGTGGTGCTGATGGACCCACTGGATGGCTCGTCCAACATCGATGTTAACGTCTCTGTCGGTACCATTTTCTCCATCTACCGCCGTGTTACCCCTGTCGGTACGCCGGTAACGGAAGAAGACTTCCTCCAGCCTGGTAACAAACAGGTTGCGGCAGGTTACGTGGTATACGGCTCCTCTACCATGTTGGTTTACACCACCGGATGCGGTGTTCACGCCTTTACTTACGATCCTTCGCTTGGCGTTTTCTGCCTGTGCCAGGAACGGATGCGCTTCCCGGAGAAAGGCAAAACCTACTCCATCAACGAAGGGAATTACATTAAGTTTCCGAACGGGGTGAAGAAGTACATTAAATTCTGCCAGGAAGAAGATAAGTCCACCAACCGTCCATATACCTCACGTTATATCGGTTCACTGGTCGCAGATTTCCACCGTAACCTGCTGAAAGGTGGGATTTATCTCTACCCAAGCACCGCCAGCCACCCGGACGGTAAACTGCGTTTGCTGTATGAGTGCAACCCGATGGCATTCCTGGCGGAACAAGCGGGCGGTAAAGCGAGCGATGGCAAAGAGCGTATTCTGGATATCATCCCGGAAACCCTGCACCAGCGTCGTTCGTTCTTTGTCGGCAATGACCATATGGTTGAAGATGTCGAACGCTTTATCCGTGAGTTCCCGGACGCGTAAATGAGTTAACGCCGGAGCAGTCCGGCGTTTTCAATTATCAATTAACAAAGGTTAATTTGACTCGTTTAGATACGCAAAAATAGGGGATCCAGATTGCAAGATGGATGATACTTTTCAGAAGCTCCCATGCATCTGTCAATTCAAATGAGGCATTAAGAAAGTGCATTGTCCCCCAAATATCAGCCACAATGAATGCAAACAGTGACAGAAGAAGGGCAATATAATACTGTGGAAGCTGGCGTTTTTTGTTAAAAAACAAATAAGTAGTATAAATCAACAGCAGAAACAAAACGGCAAATCCGGCGGTTTCCAGATAAAGTGCCGTCCTGAGCGGTTCTTCGTAAATTACGCGAGTAAGCCCCCAAGTATGGATAATTGAATACGCGTTCGCAAGAATACCAAGCACTAAACCAATTGCCGGCAGAAATAGCCAGCCGCCAATCCCTGTAAGCTTTTTATCCGCACAACTTTTACAATAATCGTCAGGTGGTAAAACAGCCACACCACAGTTTTTACATGTTGTTTGTAATTCTTCGCCGTCCTTCACCCACATAAAAATATCCTTATATATCAGTAAAATTTATTCTTTTAGTCTAATTTCCGGACTCACTCTCATTACTGGCGAACTCTGGCGATTCTCCCACAGCACCGTTAATCCACGCTGTAAGGCAATAAAAATGAACAGCAAAATGCCGATGGCGATTTTCGTCCACCAGGAACTCAGCGTGCCATCAAAGTTTATGTAAGTCTGAATTAGCCCCTGAATCGCCACGCCAAAAAGCGTCCCTAATACCGTTCCAACGCCACCGCTCAAAAGTGTACCGCCAATCACCACTGAGGCGATAGCGTCCAGTTCCACACCTACGCCCGCCAGCGCATATCCGGCTTGGGTATAAATCGAGAAAACAATCCCCGCCAGTGTTGCCAGTCCGGTGGAGAGCATATAAATGCGAATAGTGGTGCTGCGAGTGGAAACCCCCATCAGGTTCGCCGACGTTGCGTTGCCGCCAATGGCGTATACCTGATTACCAAAACGGGTACGATGCGCGAGGAATATGCCGATAACCACCACCGCCAGCATCAGTAGCCCCATCGCACTTAAGCGACCGCCACCAGGGATTTTCCATGCAAGGCTTGAGAGCGTGTCATAAACAGGATGGTTTATCGGGATCGATTCTTCCGAAACGAGATAGCTGACGCCGCGCAAAAAGAACATTCCTGCCAGGGTAATGATAAACGCCGGGATCTTCAGGGCGTCAATCAGAAGCCCCATAAATGCGCCGAAGGCACAGCCCATCACCAGCACCAGTGGAAACGCCAGCAGCGGCGAGAGGCCGAAATCGCCAATCACCTTTGCCAGAAACACCCCAGTAAAGGCGATCACCGAACCGACGGAGAGATCGATCCCTCCGGAGAGGATCACAAAGGTCATGCCGACGGCAATAATCCCCAGAAAGGCGTTATCGGTCAGGATATTGCAGATCACTCTTGTGGAAGCAAAACCGGGGAACTGCGTCAGGCAGTAGAGATAGCCCAACACAAAGACGCCGATGGTGATCATAAGCGGCAGGTTACGTTTTATCACGGCTACGCACTCCTTTAATCAGACTGATAAAGCGTTGCGACTGAACAATCAGCACGCAAAGCACCACCACTGCTTTCACTACCTGGTTCATCTCTGGCGGAAAGCCCGAAAGCAAGATCCCGGTGTTCATTCCCTGAATAATCAGCGCACCCACTACTGAGAGCAGCAGGTTAAAGCGCCCGCCCATCAGCGATCCACCGCCAATCACCACCGCAAGAATGGCGTCCAGTTCCAGCCATAACCCGGCGTTATTGGCATCGGCACCGCGAATATCCGCCGCCACGATAATGCCCGCAATCGCCGCACATAGCCCGCTCAACACGTAGGTGAGCATGACGATGATCCGCGTGTTGACTCCGGCATTTTTTGCCGCCCGAATGTTGATACCAACAGCTTCGATAAACATCCCCAGTGCCGTTTTGCGGGTCAACAGCCAGAACAGAAGAAGCGTCAGCACCGCAATAATGACTGGCGTTGGCAGGAACAACAGCGATCCACTGCCAAACCATGAGAGATCCGGCGAGTTAAACGTGACGATCTGCCCGGAGGTGATCAGTTGCGCCACGCCGCGCCCGGCGACCATCAGGATCAGGGTGGCGACAAACGGCTGAATTTTGAGGATCGCTACCAGTATGCCGTTCCACAATCCCGCCAGGATGCCAGTGCCCAGGGCGCTTAACAAAACAATTGGCAGGCTGAATCCCGCGACCGTCATCGCAGCCGTTGTGGCTCCGGCGATAGCCATCACCGCCCCTACGGAGAGATCGATACCACCGGTGGCGATAACCAGCGTCATGCCAATCGCCAGTAGCGCAACGGGGGCGGCGCGATTAAGAATGTCGATAGGGCTACCGAACAAACGCCCATCCTGAAGCACCACCTGCCAGAAATGCGGGGCCACCAGGCTATCGACCAGCAACACCAGCAATAGCGCCGCCAGCTGCGGCATTCCTGTTGGCCAGCGAAAGCGCCTTTTCGGCGGCGTAGTGTCAGGGAGAGATTGAGGCATCACACTGTTCTCCTTACGCCGCAATGGCGTTCATGATCGCCGGAACGGAAAGCTCTGCCAGCGGGATCTCCGCCACCTGTTTGCGATCGCGCATGATAATCACCCGATCGGCATAGCCCACCAGCTCTTCCAGTTCAGAGGAGATCACCAGCAGCGCCAGACCATCAGCGCACAGCGTTTCAATCAGGCGGATGATCTCGGCATGCGCACCAACGTCAATGCCGCGCGTTGGCTCATCGAGGATCAGAAATTGCGGTCGGGTCAGTAGCCAGCGTGAGAGCAGCACTTTTTGCTGATTGCCACCGGAGAGAAACTCAATCGGCTGTTCAGTTGAAGGTGTGCGAATGCCAAGCTGGCGGATAAAGCGTTCGGCAATCTCTTGTTGTTCTTTGCGAGAAATCGGTCGTAGCCAGCCGCGCTGGGCCTGGAGAGCGAGGATAATATTTTCCCGCACCGAGGCGGCGGCGATGATGCCATCGGTTTTCCTGTCTTCCGGGCAGAAGCCGATACCCAGTACCGAAGCCTGATGTGGCGATCGCAGGGTTTGCTGTTTGCCTTTGATCAACGCCGTGCCGCTGTCAGCAGGTTTGATCCCGAAGATCACTTCGGCGGTTTCGGTACGTCCTGATCCCAGCAAGCCTGCCAGGCCAACGATCTCGCCGGGGCGTACTTCGAGATCAAACGGTGCGATCGTTCCTTTTTTGCCGTAATTTTTGAACGCGGCAACGGGTTTGTCGCTCAGCAATGTTCGTCCGGCACGCTGTAGCGCGTGGGTGTCCAGCTCGCGCCCCAGCATCATTTTTACCAGTTCGATCTGCGGTAGCTCGCGGGTTTCCCGACAACCTACGAAACTGCCGTTGCGTAAGACGGTGATCCGATCGCTGACCTGATAGACCTGATCGAGAAAGTGAGTAACGAAGATCAGGCTGACGCCGCGATCGCGCAACTGACGCATCAGGCCAAACAGTAACTCTACTTCCTGAGTGTCGAGGCTGGCGGTGGGTTCATCGAGGATCAGCACTTTGGCGGAGAGATCGATGGCCCGGCAAATGGCGACGATTTGCTGCATCGCGACTGAAAAGCGGTTGAGCGGTTCCCGCACGTCGAGGGAGAAACCGTAAGATGCCATCAGTTCGGTGGCGCGCTTTTCCATCTCTTTACGGCGTAGAAGGCCGAAACGTTTGGGTTCGCGACCTATGAATAGATTATCAGCGACCGACATATTGGGTAGCAGGTTGACTTCCTGATAGACTGTGCCGATGCCGAGTTGTTGTGCGTGGGCGGTATTTTTCGGTGAGATAGTCTGGCCTTCCAGCCAGATGGTGCCACGATCGGCGTGGTAGACACCGGTTAATGCTTTGATTAGCGTTGATTTACCTGCTCCGTTTTCACCGAGCAGCGCCATAATTTCGCCACGGCGCAGGCTGAAATCAACGTTGTCTAACGCTTTGACGCCGGGGAAAAATTTACTTAATCCTTCGGTGCGGAGGATTTCCTGGTGCTGGTTAGTATTCATAGTTTCCCCCGTTGTAAAGCGTGCGCCAGATAAGACACAAGAGCGTCGCATCAGGCATCTCGCACAACCGCCGGATGCGGCATACACGCCTTATCCGGCGGCCCACAAGTCGGCATCAGGCATTGATGCCCCTCAATACCCCATGTTTTTCTTCTTCTCTAACTCTTCTTTTGCGGTATCAGGCAGGTAAAGGGTGGACTTGGTCAGCGTCAGCTTTTCAGGCATGGTGCCGTCTTTTTTATATTTCTCCAGCGCGTCAAAAGCAGGGCCTGCCATATTCGGCGTTAGTTCAACGCTGGCGTTCGCTTCGCCATCAATCATCGCTTTGTAGATGTCCGGCACGCCGTCGATAGAGCCTGTCAGGATATCTTTGCCCGGTTTCAGGCCCGCTTCTTTAATTGCCTGAATTGCACCAATCACCATGTCATCGTTATGGGCGTAAACCATGCAGATGTTTTTGCCGTTGTTTTCCGCTTTGATAAAGCTCTCCATCACTTCTTTGCCTTTGCTGCGGGTGAAGTCACCTGACTGCGAGCGGATAATTTTGATATTTGGCGCATTCTTAATGGCTTCGGCAAAGCCTTTCTTACGGTCAATGGCGACGCTGGCCCCAACGGTGCCCTGCAGCTCCACCACGTTGCATGGTTTGCCATTCACTTCTTTTACCAGCCAGTCACCGATCAATTTGCCTTCGAGGATGTTGTCGGCAGTGACGGTGGTCATATAGAGAGATTTGTCTTTCACATCGATGGAACGGTCAAGCAAGAAGACCGGGATTTCGGCATCTTTCGCCTCTTTTAATACCGGCTCCCAACCGGTCGCTACCACCGGAGCGATAAAGATCGCATCCACCCCTTGCGCGACGAAGGAACGTACCGCTTTAATCTGGTTTTCCTGCTTTTGCTGACCATCGGCAATTTTCAACGTAATTCCGCGCTTTTCGGCTTCACTTTTCGCCACATTGGTTTCAGCGGCGCGCCAGCCGGATTCCGATCCGACCTGCGAAAATCCAACGGTTAATGGAGCAGCCAACGCCATAGACGACATGGCTGCCGAGACTGCAGAGACTACAAGTAAGCGTTTCCACATAGGGTTGTCCTCGTCGGGGTAATTATTATTGGTGAAAAGATGTTCGCGAAAAAACTATAGACAATTCGTTATGTAACGGATTGCGTTACATCACACTTCAAAAAAGTAAATAAAACGTTAATCACAAGTTTGTAATCGCTTTCATCTCACTATGAAAAATGCGGCTACGGTTATGGATTTTCCTGCTCTGTAAACCTTCTTAAAACTGGCGAAAAAGGAAAATGAAGACGAAAACAAGCGAAGACATTCGGCGCGAGTTGGCTATAATACTCGGCACTTGTTTGCCACATATTTTTAAAGGAAACAGACATGAGCTTACTCAACGTCCCTGCGGGTAAAGATCTGCCGGAAGACATCTACGTTGTTATTGAGATCCCGGCTAACGCAGATCCGATCAAATACGAAATCGACAAAGAGAGCGGCGCACTGTTCGTTGACCGCTTCATGTCCACCGCGATGTTCTATCCGTGCAACTACGGTTACATCAACCACACCCTGTCTCTGGACGGTGACCCGGTTGACGTACTGGTCCCGACTCCGTACCCGCTGCAGCCAGGTTCTGTGATTCGCTGCCGTCCGGTTGGCGTTCTGAAAATGACCGACGAAGCTGGTGAAGATGCGAAACTGATTGCTGTTCCGCACACCAAGCTGAGCAAAGAATACGATCACATCAAAGACGTTAACGATCTGCCTGAACTGCTGAAAGCACAGATCGCTCACTTCTTCGAGCACTACAAAGACCTCGAAAAAGGCAAGTGGGTGAAAGTTGAAGGCTGGGAAAACGCAGAAGCCGCTAAAGCTGAAATCGTTGCCTCCTTCGAGCGCGCAAAGAATAAATAAGTTCTTCTAGTGCCATAACCCTGAACGCCGGGCTTCGGTTAGTAAGGGTTTTTTATGCCCGCGATAAATAAACTCTCTATTCCCCTATCATTATTCTCAGCGCTTGCAAGGCTTGAACGGTAAGAACAAGCAAACACGACCACCATTTTGCTGTTCATAGCCGCTTGCTGGAAATTAGCCGACCTCACTCATTCTCACCGTTCAAAGCATGCCCCCGTTTTACCCCTACGTAATTGTGAACGCCAGCAGAGTTTTTTATGCGTTTACGGATATGGAAAGCGGCTCGGAGAGAAAAGCTAAAGATAGGGAAGTTACAAAAAAAATCGCGAGATACATCGCATAAAACAACGCCACCCGAAGGTGGCGTGCTTTTATTATTACTTATCCCTGTCTAACCAGTCGCCGCTTTCAATTAGCTTTAATCCATCGACGGGTCGTTGATAAACGTACATCCATGCACTCCCGTACGGCGTCTGAATCAACTGGCGCGCGTATTCACCGCCCCTGGTGCGCAAGGCATCAAGTTCGGCCAGCGTGGCGTTGTCAATACGATAAACTTCACCGTGTACTGTTCCGTTCCCCGGAACTGCGCCTGGATAGTGGCCCAGGCTATACAACTGGTAGTTATCGATACTGAAATCGCCCAGTAACTGGGCATTGGTCATCCAGTGACTGTTGCCTTGTTTGTGGCGTAAACTGCCGTAGACAAATATTCGCATTGCTAAAACTCGAACTGATAGAGCAAATCCAGTGCCTGATCTACACCAGACACGGCTTCCAGATATAGCTTAGGCATCAGGCGATAACGTAACGTGAGTGTTGCTATTGAGTCAAATATACCCACGCCGTATTTCACTTGCAGACCTGGCAATACATAGCCGCTGACCACCACCTGGGAGGAGTCGCCTACTCCCTCTGTGTCGAGCGCTAAATTGCTTACGCCAAACGTCTCGCCGATTTTACCCACAATCTGACCACTTTGTGCAACCCCCAGACCAATCAGCATTGAGGTCATCGCCGCACTGTCACTCTGATCGCTCTCCAACCCTTGTCCACGTAGCAGGTAGGAAAGCGCGGCCTGTTGCGACATCGCCGGGTCAGAGAAGATCTCCGCTTTCGGTTCGTCTGCCAGACCAGTGACGCGAACTCCGGCGATTACGTCGTCTTCTGTAGCATCCGGGTTACGAATGGCTTCGATATTAAGATATGGTTGATCCGGCGGACCAGAGAACAGCAACTCGCCTTTGCGAACGATCAGATCCTGACCATAGGCATGGAAGCGCCCTTCAGGGATGTTGATCTGCCCGTTCAGGCCCAGCCCTTGTTTATCCTGTACGACGTTAAGATCGCCCGTCAGCCGCGCTTTCAGGCCAAAGGCGTCAATGCGCACATTGTTGCCAACGTGGACAATCAGGTTGCTGTTAATCGGAATCGACGCCGTTTTCGGCTCTTCCGGTTGCAGGTTATCGTTAAGCATCACCACATCGCTGGAGACGCCTACTGCACTTTCCGGCAGATCGTGCACCACGATGCGCGCCCACGGGACATCCACGCGACCATCGAGGGTAAACAGGTTTGGTGTAGCCTCGAATACAACATCTGGGGATACATCCATTCGTACCATCGGCGGCACGGTGATCCGTACCTTACTGCCTTTCGCGGTTACCCTCGCCCGCCAGTTTTCAATCTGGCTCCAGTCGGCGTCACCACTCAGGTAGATTTCTCCCTGTTGGGTCCGCACAGTACCGGCAAGCGTCGAGCGCATACCGTTAAAATTAACCGCAAGCTGGCTCGGCTGCATATCAAACGGCATAAAGTTGCCGTCGATATCCACACCCGTAACCTGGAGCTGACCAAACAACTGCGGGCTTTGCACATCACCACCCAGACGTAAGTTAGCACTCACCATCCCCGCTGCTTTTTCCCCACGGGTAAAGATGGGATTTATCATCGCAAGGTTGAAGTTACGGATATTAACGTTGCCACCAAGATTACGGCGGCCTTGCGGATCGGTCACCTGCACCTGCCCATCAAACTGGCCGTTATTGGTCAGGCGGATGGTCCAGCCCAGTTCGGCACGGTTGTTACGCAACTCCGCTGTCAGATTCAGCGTCTGAAACGCCACGGGCAGCGCCGCATCGTTGACGGTTTGCGTTACCTGCACGTTACGCCCCGAAAGGGTGATACTCCCCTGTGGCAGCCCTTCTTTAGTGGTGTCCCATGCGACATCCGCTTTACCCGTGAAGATACCGCTGGCCTGTGTGGTTTCTGGCATAAACGGTTTCAGCATCGCCAGGTCGAAGCGGTTGAGATTCACCACCGCACGCCCTTCAGCCCCGGCATCAATGGTTTGTGGCACGCACAGTTCTGCATTCGGGTTAAGCCAGCAGTGTGGCCCGATGCTGATTTTTTGCTCCTTGTTGCGATAATCCAGCGCAATATCGCGGGTCAGCGACCACGGGCCGACTGGCGTCTGGAAGCGGGTATTGCTAAGTGTTCCCTTCCAGCGTTCTTCTTTGCGATCAAAACTTCCTGCCAGATTAAGCTGCCCGGAAACCGGTTCGCCCTGAATCCGCAACTGTAGCTCGTGCTGCTTTTCGCTGCCTTTGGCATTGAGGGTGACGAGGTTGATATTTACATCCGGCTGCGAGATTTGCTCAACGCGCACGTCAAGTTTACCCGCAATCTGGTCGGTGGATTTGATATCGCCTTCCACACGAACCTGCGCCACGGAAAGTTCCTGCCAGCGCAGACCGCGTGCGGTGATATCGGCCAGCAGCTGCGGTGCTTCCACTGTGCCGCGTACTTTCACCAACCCTTTCGCTGTACCACCCAGTCCTGGTAGCGCATTATCCAGCCCCGGCGCGTTGATGGTGGCATCAAGATTGAGATCTTTTACACCCAGTTCACCTTTCACTTCGGCACTGTTTGGCCCCAGTTCCAGATGCAACCCAGGGATGGTCCACTGCATGTAACTGTTGCCTTTTAGTGTACCGTCAACATTCACTTTGTTCTGTTTGACGTTACCGGTCAGCTTCAACTCCGGCACCTCCATCTGCCAGGTGCCGCCATACAGACTACCGCGCGTTTTAATCAAACCATTGAGTTTCGACGGCCACTCCGGGAACTCTTTCGCGGTGTTAATGCCATTAAGCGTTAACTCACCGCGCCAGCTAATTGCCTGCTGCCAGTCGAGTAGCGCCTTGAGTTCAGTTTTCCCTTCCAGCGCCGCGACGGTGAGTTTGTCGAGATTGACCTGCTGTTCATTACCTTTGGCATCAAGGGTAATGGTGGCTGGCGGGATCTCCTGTCCCTTCACTGCCGTGCGCATAGAGAGCGTGTAATCGGTCATTTTACCGGTGAGTTTCAGTTTCAGATCATCCGCCTGATACTGCTTCTCACCAGTGAACGGCCAGTAAAGCTGTTTGCTGTTCACTTCCACGTTGAGCGGCAATCCAGCTTCTGCCAGCCGCGTCTGGGCGCGCAGATCCATATCTACCGGGCCAGAAAGGTTAACGCCTATCTCCAGCTGTTCGCGCAGCGCACCACCCACTTTCAGCTTCACCTTTTCGCCTTTCAGCGGCTCCACGTTCAGTGTGCTGTTGAGGGTGATATCCACCGGCCAGTTGTCTGATAGCTGCGCCGTGCCGCTGGCGTTGACGATCCCTTGATTGGAATCGATATCCAGGGCGTCCAGTTTGGTATTACCGTCGATGCTGCTCACTTTCAGCAGCATGGTGCTCACGGTGATGTCCGTGTCGCCTGTCACGCGCAACTGCTCGCCCTTAAACTCTTCAATATTCAGGTTGAGCGGCAAATGCACGTCAGTCATTTCCGGCAATACCGGGCGAGAAAAGAGATCTTTCAGCGTTTCGCCGAGCGGTTTTTCATCCGGCTGCGGATTTTCAATCTTCGGTTCGACGACCTCTTCCTGCGCTACTTCCGCCACTTTCGGCAGAGCAATCAATAAACCTTTCAGTGATGTCGGTTTCAGGGTCAGGGTTTTCTCCTGCCAGTTCAGGCCGGAGGTGAAGTCCATCACCGACACCGTGGTGTCATCAATCTTGATGTTGACGTTGTCCAGCGCCACCCGCGTCAGGGTGATGGGATAGGGCGTGGAGAGATCCAGCGGCCCGCTATCTTCCTCTTCTTCAACCTGTTCAGAAGGGGGCATTTTTTTACTGTCGATGTTGACCTGAATGTCTTTCAGCGCCAGGTCATTAATACAAACGCTACTGTTCCACAGGCACTCAAGCACGACCGCCAGATGGAGATTGCCCGCTTTTACCGCCACGCCTGGCTGCTCATAACGAACGTCAGACAAGGTGAGATCGCGCCAGCCGCCGGTGACCTTGCCAATATCCAGTCCTGGCACCCAGCGATCCGCCGCTTTAAATACCAGATGCAGGCCGCTGGTGGTGCCCACCAGAAACGCCACCGATCCCAGCAACAGTAAGATAACGATAACCACGCCGAGGCTGATTTTTTTCCATAAACTCATAATTCTGGCCCCAGACCGATGTAAAACTGTAACCCGTGTTCGTCTTTATCCGCGACCGGTACGGCAAAATCGAGTTTGATTGGCCCGACCGGCGATTCCCAGCGCACGCCAACCCCGGTACCGGTTTTAAAGTCGCTGCGGCGAATATCGCTTACCGCTTCGCCACTATCGACAAACACCGCGCCCCACCATTTTCCGGTCACGTTGTACTGGTACTCCAGCGATCCGGTTATCAACTTCGATGCCCCTTTCAGGTCACCGTTGGCGTATTTCGGGGCGATAGATTTGTATTTGTAGCCACGAATACTGCGGTCGCCCCCGGCGAAGAAACGCAGATCCGGCGGTACTTTGTCGAAATCACCCGTTTCAATCCAGCCCAGCGTGCCGCGTGTCACAAAACGATGGCGATCGTACAGTGTGCGGATCCAGACGTTCTGCGCCTGGAAAACGGAGAAATCGACATCCGAGCCCCAGGCCGTGTTGGAGTAGTCGATAGAGTAACGTTGCGAGTCGCCCCAGGTTGGCATCAGGCCACCACGAGAACGCGTGCGGCTAATCATCACCCCCGGATAAAACAGCATCGTGGTGTTGGTAATTTCACCCTGGGTAAAGTGGTCGAGACTCCAGCGCAGGTTAATGGCACGCTGCCAGCCGCTGGAAAGATCCCAGTAGCGAGAAGCCACCAGCGTCGTGGAGTCAGACTCGGTATCGTTCAGGTCAGTGCGCTTAAAACCGCCCTGCACCAAATAATATTGTTCCAGCGGGTTCTTCAGCAGCGGCATTTTATAGCTGAAGTCGAGGATCTGTTCTGGCGCGGAAATACTGGTACTGGTGGTCAAACTGTGACCGTATGAGTTCATCCACGGCTTTTTCCACGTCGCTTTCACGCGCGGTCCCACGTCCGTAGAGTAACCGACACCGGTTTCGATGGTGTTTTCTGTGCGCGGCGAAACCACGCCCGTCAACGGTAATACTTTCGTTTCGCGCGCTTTATCAAATTGTGGTGCCACCACCACCGAGTTAAACCAGCCGGTAGCAGAAAGTCGGCGGTTCAGTTCCGCGAGATCTTTCGACTCGTACTCATCGCCCTCTTTAAACGGCACCAGATTTTGCAAGTATTCATCGCGGATTTGTGATCCTTCAAAGGTCACATGCCCAAAGCGATAACGTTCGCCACTGTTATAATCAATATCCCAGAAGGCTTTATGCAGGCCAAGCGCAATGCCCAGCTGCGCTTTGGTAAATTCGCTATCGAAATAACCTTTACGCAACGCAATGCTGGTTAAGGACTTTTTGAAATTTTCATAATCGCCCTGGTTCAGTACCGTACCAATAGCCGGGCGAGTATCGAGCAATTTCAAATAGTCTTTATCGGTCCGCGCGCCGCCGCGCAATACCACATCGGTGCCGCCAATTAACACCGGCACGCCTGGCGTGACTTTGGCGATCAATACCTGCCGCCCTTTCTTTGGCGGTGGACGGAGATCAAATTCAATGGTCGGCTGGTAATAACCCAGCGCTTTCAGACCTTCGCGGATGGCATCATCGACGCGTGCGCGAAAGCGACGGTCTGGCGTCACTTCATCACTTTCAATTGTTGAAAGCTGTGCACGAACGTTCTTTTCCAGTTGTCCCGATAACCCTTCGACCTGTAGACGGACGTTCGCGGCGAAGGCAGATCCGCTTAAGCAGAGTAAGCTTACACAGCATAACTGTCGGATATAGCGCACATTTTCTCCTGAATATCCTTTATTCCTGCCCCTGGAACGCCGTTAAACGGCTTAACAAAAATCCAGTAATATGGATTAAAAAGCAGACTAAACCCCAAATATTTCTTATGTTTTACTTTAGACCTATTCACGGTGGTTATTGTGTGCAAATACGTCTCTTGTTACAACCTTAACCCCAATGACCGATTTTCGGGAGAGCGACACCATGAGTTTATTTGATAAAAAGCATCTGGTTTCCCCCGCCGATGCCCTGCCTGGACGTAACACCCCGATGCCCGTAGCCACGCTGCATGCGGTCAATGGTCACTCAATGACCAATGTACCTGACGGAATGGAGATTGCCATTTTTGCGATGGGTTGTTTCTGGGGTGTGGAGCGTCTGTTCTGGCAGTTACCCGGCGTTTACAGCACCGCCGCAGGTTACACCGGCGGATATACGCCAAACCCCACTTATCGGGAAGTGTGCTCCGGTGATACTGGTCATGCCGAAGCGGTACGCATTGTTTACGATCCTTCAGTCATCAGCTATGAGCAGTTGCTACAGGTATTTTGGGAGAATCACGATCCCGCCCAGGGAATGCGTCAGGGCAATGACCACGGCACGCAGTATCGTTCAGCGATTTATCCGCTGACCCCAGAACAGGATGCCGCCGCTCGTGCCAGTCTGGAGCGTTTTCAGGCGGCGATGCTTGCCGCCGATGACGATCGTCACATCACCACGGAAATCGCTAACGCCTCACCATTTTATTATGCCGAAGATGACCACCAGCAATATCTGCATAAAAACCCATATGGTTACTGTGGAATTGGCGGAATTGGCGTCTGTCTGCCGCCGGAAGCATAGCGTTACGGTTACAAACTCAGATTGTTGATAAAGTGAGCTTTGTTTATGCCGGATGCGGCGTAAACGCCTTGCCAGGCCTACAAAACCCTCAAAATTCAATGTATTGCAGAGACTTCGTAGGCCTGAACAGCATAGCGCATCAGGCAGTTTTGCATTTATCAGTCGTCTGAATTTTAACCCTCTGGCGACTTTACAGTACCTTACGCTATACTAGCCACTGAAAATGCCGGTTCACTTTCTTCGAATCGGCTTTCAATGTGTATTTCACACAAATTAATCAACTTCCCCTTCCGAGGATCTGGCCTGAAAGGTCGGATAAGATATGTTAAACAGTATTTTTGTCATACTCTGCTTGATCGCTGTAAGTGCGTTCTTCTCGATGTCCGAGATCTCACTTGCCGCTTCACGCAAAATCAAACTAAAACTGCTGGCTGATGAAGGCAATATAAATGCCCAACGCGTTCTGAATATGCAAGAAAATCCTGGCATGTTCTTTACCGTGGTACAAATCGGTCTTAACGCAGTGGCGATTCTCGGCGGTATTGTCGGTGATGCGGCGTTTTCTCCAGCTTTTCACAGCCTGTTCTCCCGCTATATGTCGGCGGAACTCTCTGAGCAACTGAGCTTTATTCTCTCTTTCTCGTTAGTAACTGGCATGTTTATCCTGTTTGCGGATTTAACTCCGAAACGCATCGGTATGATTGCGCCAGAAGCGGTGGCTTTGCGTATCATCAACCCGATGCGCTTCTGCCTGTACGTTTGCACCCCGTTGGTGTGGTTCTTCAACGGCCTGGCGAATATGATCTTCCGTATCTTTAAACTGCCAATGGTACGTAAAGATGACATCACTTCTGATGACATCTATGCAGTTGTGGAAGCAGGTGCACTGGCGGGCGTGTTACGTAAACAGGAACACGAGCTGATAGAAAACGTCTTTGAGCTGGAATCCCGTACCGTTCCGTCGTCAATGACACCGCGTGAAAACGTGATTTGGTTTGATCTCCACGAAGATGAGCAAAGTCTGAAGAATAAGGTGGCGGAACATCCGCACTCGAAATTTCTCGTCTGTAATGAAGATATTGACCACATCATCGGCTATGTCGATTCTAAAGACCTGCTGAACCGCGTGCTGGCTAACCAAAGCCTGGCACTGAACAGCGGCGTACAAATTCGCAACACACTGATTGTGCCGGATACATTAACCCTTTCAGAGGCATTGGAAAGTTTTAAAACTGCGGGTGAAGACTTCGCGGTGATCATGAACGAGTACGCGCTGGTCGTGGGGATCATCACCCTCAACGACGTAATGACCACACTAATGGGCGATCTGGTCGGTCAGGGACTGGAAGAGCAGATTGTCGCCCGTGATGAGAACTCATGGTTGATTGATGGCGGCACCCCGATTGACGACGTAATGCGTGTGCTGGATATTGATGAGTTCCCGCAGTCAGGCAACTACGAAACCATCGGCGGCTTTATGATGTTTATGCTGCGTAAAATCCCGAAACGCACCGACTCGGTGAAATTCGCCGGCTACAAATTTGAAGTGGTGGATATCGATAACTACCGCATCGACCAGTTGCTGGTAACGCGGATCGACAGCAAGGCCACCGCCCTTTCGCCCAAACTGCCTGACGTTAAAGATAAAGAAGAAAACGTCGCGTAACCCCAAGAAACATCAACGGCTCCTGAATCAGGAGCCGTCTTATTTACTGCATAGCACTTTGGTTAAGCCATCTCTGTTTGCAGACGCATAACCTGACGGTTAACTTCGGACATCACTGACAAATGCAGCTTATCCTTCACTTTTGGGATAAGAATCTTACCCTTATCAAATTCAAAAGCGCCAACGTCCTTGATGTATAACCGTCCACGGAACAGGATCTTTACGTACTTCGCCACCTGCAGTGGGTTGTACCGTTGGAAAATTTTCATTGTTATCTCCTGCTGAGTATTACGCCTTTGCGGTGCCACAATCGGCCCAACTATTATGAGGCGCAAATTTTAATGCTTAGTGACTATAGACTATCCGGGTAATGTTTCCACCGCGTATAACTTTTTTTACCTAAAGGTTACAATTATTCAGAATTATCTTTTTACCGAAGCGCGGTCTTCAGTATAAGCATTCATTTTTCATATGATTTGTGCGCTTGACCGCAAACTGGCATCACACTTGCGGGAAATTCGATAAATAGCACATATGATTAAAAGTCAGACCCCAAGTGGTCGGATCACCTGCATATCATAAGAAGGATACACCATGACCCTACGTAAGATTCTGGCACTCACCTGCCTGCTGTTGCCGATGATGGCTTCCGCACATCAGTTTGAAACCGGTCAACGAGTGCCACCGATAGGCATTACCGATCGGGGCGAGTTGGTGCTTGATAAAGATCAGTTTAGCTACAAAACCTGGAACAGCGCGCAGTTAGTGGGAAAAGTGCGAGTACTGCAACATATTGCTGGTCGCACCTCTGCAAAAGAGAAAAACGCGACGCTGATTGAAGCGATTAAATCAGCAAAGTTACCGCACGATCGTTACCAGACCACCACCATTGTGAACACCGACGACGCGATTCCGGGTTCTGGCATGTTTGTGCGCAGCAGTCTGGAGAGTAATAAAAAGCTTTATCCCTGGTCGCAGTTTATTGTCGATAGCAATGGCATCGCGCGCGGTGCCTGGCAGCTGGATGAAGAAAGTTCCGCTGTAGCGGTGCTGGACAAAGACGGTCGAGTGCAATGGGCCAAAGACGGTGCGCTCACTCAGGAAGAGGTGCAGCAAGTGATGGACCTGCTGCAAAAGTTGCTCAAATAATGTTAATAACATAAATTCTGGAAAAATAAATTTCCCCTTTCGAGATATATGGGATAGGGGAATTAAGTCTCTGAGTTTTTACGCCGAACTCATACTAGTATCAATAACCCTTATTCTCGTTTAACGGTTTTACCTCTTTTTTAAACGCTTCAATGGTAGATTTATATTTCTTGTGAATCTTTTCTGCGGTATAATTACCGTTTGCGGCCAGATTTGCACTTACAATCGCTTCCACTTGCTCGGTTATTTCCACTTGTTGGTAACCTGCATTAACCAGAAAATTATAAATAAGAGAGTAATCTTCACCCTGCAAAAAAATATAAGAGCCAGTTCGAAGTTCCTCATCCCCTCCATAGATTTTAAGAGCAAAGCCCAAAGATTCTATGACCATGGCATAATTTCCATTATTTATTTTCTCGCAAAAATACCATCCTTCACATTCTTTAATGCTACCTTCTGGCCCTTCAAGTTCAAATTTACCCCGTTTTAATTTGCTTACTACATTCTCCAAATAAGCAGAATCGTAAGATAAGTTACCCGCCGCCTTCCGAAAATAACCGTTAATCCTTTCAGGTATGTCAGACTGTTTTTTCTGCAAAATATCATAGGCATACAATCTTCTATTTTGTGCTAGTGGAAATTCACGGTTTTTAAAGTCTATAAATGAGTTATACTCATTTATTGTTATAGGAATTTCTTCGTATTCAAATCCAGTGCCTCGCAATGTCATTGTATATTCGGCACCGTTATCTTTAAGGCGGAAACTGATAAGAAAATTATCCATGGAGTGAACGGTTTCATCTTTTAATGAAAGCACCTGATAACTATTTTTATCGATCTGTGTTGCTCTAAGAAAGAACTCCCTTAAAATTAACAGACTATCATAATTCGAAATCCAATCCCTTTTCTTAAATGCATGCTGAATATTATTAAAGAAATTATTTGAATGTATTTTTGTATGCGATGACTTTACAAATAACTCCACTGCACCAAAAAAACTATTGTGTCTAATCTTGGGTAACATATGACAACCTTATTATATTTGGTTATTCTATGTCGCCATTAAATATCTTGTTAAAGAAGTAAACTATCAAAAAATGCTCATTATTAAGATATAACTCATTAGCGTTAGAATATTTACACTTTAAATACAATCCCTTTATATCTATAACTTTTTAGGTTGGAAACAAATCAGGATGGCAGAATCAGGAAATACACTGTTTCTGCCATATATATTTAATAAATAGAGACTCTGAACCCAGGATTCAGGAACGACTCGCGCGGGGTATAATCCAGCGGTTTACCCTGCCAGTCGTGAACGTGCGCTCCGGCCGCTGCCGCAACTGCGTGACCGGCGGCGGTGTCCCAAATATTGGTTGGCCCGAAACGCGGGTAAAGCTGCGCCTGCCCTTCCGCCACCAGGCAGAATTTCAGCGAAGAGCCGATAGACGTGGTTTGATGTTCGCCAAGCTGTTGCAGATACTCTTTCAGCTCCGCATCCGCATGGGAACGGCTGATCACCACCAGCGGCGGGCGCGCATCGCGGACCTGAATCTGCTTGCGTACACCGCACTCTTCTTTCCAGGCTTTGCCGTCTGCCGCGCTGTACATTACGTTCATTACCGGCGCATACACCACACCTAAAATCGGTTTGCCGTGGTCGATGAGCGCAATATTAACGGTGAATTCACCATTACGTTTAATAAACTCTTTAGTACCATCCAGCGGGTCTACCAGCCAGTAACGCTGCCAGTGTTGACGG
This sequence comes from Escherichia sp. HH41S, assembly GCF_009820115.1. NCBI lineage: Bacteria > Pseudomonadati > Pseudomonadota > Gammaproteobacteria > Enterobacterales > Enterobacteriaceae > Escherichia > Escherichia sp. HH41S. Next base: position 53,311 of record NZ_VNXE01000061.1, on the reverse strand, counting down.
ACTTCCCAACCGGGAGGATCTTCTTCAGAAAGGACCGGAATATCCGGTGTCAGCGTACGTAAACCGTCCATGATAACGGTGTGTGCGGCAATATCCGCTGCCGTTACCGGAGAATTGTCCGCTTTGCTGACGACGTCCATCGGTTTCGTCCCGTCGTAGACCTGCATAATGGCATCGCCTGCATTCCGTGCAAGCTGGCATACTTGATCTAACATTTCTCCACCTCGTCTCTGTGAGCGGTGTTAACTTGTTGTTTTACTTATACCCTATCGTTAAAGAATGCGCCAACTGTGATAGTGTCATCATTTTCAAAGCGTTAAATTGTGGCATTCTTCACTGTTCTAAAAGTAAGAGGTTTATTCTCCCTTTTCTTTCGAATTCCCGATGATAAAAGGATGTCCCTGATGATTAAGTTTAGCGCAACGCTCCTGGCCACGCTGATTGCCGCCAGTGTGAATGCAGCGACGGTCGATCTGCGTATCATGGAAACCACTGATTTGCATAGCAACATGATGGATTTCGATTATTACAAAGACACTGCCACGGAAAAATTCGGACTGGTACGTACGGCAAGCCTGATTAACGATGCCCGCAATGAAGTGAAAAACAGCGTACTGGTCGATAATGGCGATTTGATTCAGGGGAGTCCGCTGGCCGATTACATGTCGGCGAAAGGCTTAAAAGCCGGAGATATTCACCCTGTCTATAAAGCATTAAATACGCTGGACTATACCGTCGGCACGCTTGGCAACCACGAGTTTAACTACGGTCTGGATTACCTGAAAAATGCACTGGCAGGAGCGAAATTCCCTTATGTAAACGCCAACGTCATTGACGCTAAAACCAAACAGCCCATGTTTACACCGTATTTGATTAAAGACACCGAAGTGATCGATAAAGACGGAAAAAAACAGACGCTGAAGATTGGCTATATTGGCGTCGTACCGCCGCAGATTATGGGATGGGATAAAGCTAATTTATCTGGCAAAGTCACCGTTAACGATATAACGGAAACTGTGCGCAAGTACGTACCTGAAATGCGCGAGAAAGGTGCCGATCTCGTTGTCGTTTTGGCGCATTCTGGTCTCTCTGCCGATCCGTATAAAGTGATGGCAGAAAACTCAGTTTATTATCTCAGTGAAATTCCGGGCGTTGACGCCATTATGTTTGGCCATGCTCACGCCGTCTTCCCGAGTAAAGATTTTGCGAATATCAAAGGGGCTGATATTGCCAAAGGCACGCTGAACGGTGTTCCGGCGGTAATGCCGGGCATGTGGGGCGATCATCTCGGCGTGGTCGATCTGCAACTCAATAATGACAGCGGAAAATGGCAGGTGACGCAGGCGAAAGCGGAAGCACGACCAATTTACGATATCGCCAATAAAAAATCCCTCGCGGCGGAAGACAGCAAGCTGGTAGAAACACTTAAGGCCGATCACGAGGCCACACGCCAGTTTGTCAGCAAACCAATCGGTAAATCTGCCGACAATATGTATAGCTATTTGGCGCTGGTGCAGGACGATCCGACCGTGCAGGTGGTGAATAATGCACAAAAAGCGTATGTCGAACACTACATTCAGGGCGATCCGGATCTGGCAAAACTGCCGGTGCTTTCAGCTGCCGCACCGTTTAAAGTCGGTGGTCGCAAAAATGATCCGGCAAGCTATGTGGAGGTGGAAAAAGGTCAATTAACCTTCCGTAACGCCGCCGATCTTTACCTCTATCCCAATACGCTGATTGTGGTGAAAGCCAGCGGTAAAGAGGTGAAAGAGTGGCTGGAGTGCTCCGCCGGACAGTTTAACCAGATTGATCCTAACAGCACGAAACCACAGTCACTGATCAACTGGGATGGTTTTCGCACCTATAACTTTGACGTCATTGATGGTGTGAATTATCAGATTGATGTTACTCAGCCCGCCCGCTATGACGGCGAGTGCCAGGTGGTTAATGCCAATGCGGAAAGGATTAAGAACCTGACCTTTAACGGCAAGCCGATTGATCCGAACGCGATGTTCCTCGTTGCCACCAATAACTATCGCGCTTACGGCGGCAAATTTGCAGGTACGGGCGATAGCCATATCGCTTTTGCTTCACCGGATGAGAACCGCTCGGTGCTGGCAGCGTGGATTGCAGATGAGTCGAAGCGTGCGGGGGAAATTCACCCGGCGGCAGATAACAACTGGCGTTTAGCACCGATTCCCGGCGATAAGAAACTGGATATCCGTTTCGAAACCTCTCCGTCAGATAAAGCCGCAGAGTTTATTAAAGAGAAAGGGCAGTATCCGATGAAGAAAGTCGCGACCGATGATATCGGCTTTGCGATTTATCAGGTGGATTTGAGTAAGTAAAACACTTCTTTTTCGGCATACAAATCATCAACCGCATCCGGCATTTATTGGCGGATGCGATGCTGTCGCATCTTATCCGCCCTGCAAGTCATGAACCGTAGGCCGGATAAGCGCAGCGCATCCGGCTGTTATGCCACACGTTCATCCCGCACTGCCAACACCTCAGGCAAATTCAACTCAATCCAGTCCGCCAGTGCAGCAACCTTTTCGCTCACCTGCTCGCCCAGCGGCGTGAGGCTATATTCCACATGCGGCGGCACCACCGGATACGCGATACGGTTAAGAAAACCATCCTGCTCTAGCGCCTGTAACGACTGCGCAAGCATCTTTTCACTCACCCCACCCATCTTGCGGCGCAGGTCGCTAAAACGGTGCGTACCTTCGCGAAGCGCGACCAGAATCAATACCCCCCAACGGCTGGTGACGTGTTTCAACACCTCGCGCGACGGGCACTGTTCGGCGAAGAGGTTACCCTCTTTCAGTTGTTGCGACAGGCTAGCCTGGCTCATTCATACTTACCTTTTTGTACGTACTTACTAAAAGTAAGTTTAGGTGGTAGCGTATTTAAACACAAGACAAACCGATGGAGGCTTCCCATGATCGCAATTACCGGCGCAACCGGCCAACTTGGTCACCATGTTATTAACTCCTTACTGAAAACCGTTCCTGCCAGCCAAATAGTGGCTATCGCACGTAACCCGGCAAAAGCGCAGGCATTGAGCGCGCAAGGCATTACTGTACGTCAGGCTGACTACGGCGATGAAGCCGCACTGACATCTGCGCTTCAGGGAGTGGAAAAACTGCTGCTGATCTCTTCCAGCGAAGTGGGGCAACGTGCCCCGCAGCATCGAAATGTTATTAATGCCGCTAAGGCGGCGGGCGTGAAATTTATCGCTTATACCAGCCTGCTACATGCTGATACCTCCCCGCTCGGCCTCGCCGATGAGCACATCGAGACGGAGAAAATGCTGGCTGTTTCTGGCATCGCTTACACCTTGCTGCGCAACGGCTGGTACACCGAAAACTATCTCGCCAGCGCCCCGGCAGCACTGGAGCACGGCGTATTTATCGGTGCCGCGGGCGATGGCAAAATTGCCTCAGCTACGCGAGCTGATTATGCGGTAGCTGCGGCGCGCGTAATTAGCGAAGCAGGTCACGAAGGCAAGGTTTATGAACTGGCAGGTGATAGCGCCTGGACACTGACACAGTTAGCGGCGGAACTCACCAAACAGAGCGGCAAACAGGTTACCTATCAAAACCTGAGCGAAGCTGATTTCGCCGCGGCGCTGAAAAGCGTCGGTCTGCCTGACGGGCTGGCGGATATGCTGGCAGATTCTGACGTTGGCGCATCGAAAGGCGGCCTGTTTGATGACAGCAAAACGCTTAGCAAATTGATTGGCCGCCCAACGACAACATTAGCCGAGAGCGTAAGCCATCTTTTTAATGTTAATAACTAGTTAATTAAAGTGGCATCCTCCCGTATCCTCTCTGATAATGACGGGATGCGGGGAACGACTACGGTTGTTCCCTGAATATTTCTTCTGACAGATCAATGGATGCCAGTAATGATTAGCGGCGTGCTGTACGCCCTGTTAGCAGGGTTGATGTGGGGGCTTATATTTGTCGGGCCGTTGATCGTGCCGGAATACCCGGCGATGTTGCAGTCGATGGGCCGTTATCTGGCGTTAGGGTTAATTGCGCTGCCCATTGCCTGGCTGGGACGCGTGCGTCTGCGTCAGTTGGCGCGTCGCGACTGGCTTACCGCCTTGATGCTCACCATGATGGGCAACCTCATCTATTACTTCTGCCTTGCCAGTGCCATTCAACGTACTGGCGCGCCTGTTTCCACGATGATTATTGGCACCCTGCCGGTGGTGATTCCCGTTTTTGCCAATCTGCTTTATAGCCAGCGCGACGGCAAACTCGCGTGGGGAAAACTCGCCCCGGCACTGGTTTGTATTGGCATCGGCCTGGCGTGTGTGAATATTGCTGAGTTAAACCACGGACTCCCCGATTTTGACTGGGCACGTTATACCTCTGGCATCGTGCTGGCGTTAGTTTCCGTGGTCTGCTGGGCATGGTATGCCCTGCGCAACGCCCGCTGGCTGCGGGAAAACCCAGACAAACATCCGATGATGTGGGCGACGGCGCAGGCGCTGGTCACGCTGCCGGTTTCTCTCATCGGTTATCTCGTCGCCTGTTACTGGCTGAATACGCAAACGCCGGGCTTCTCCCTACCTTTTGGCCCCCGTCCGCTGGTGTTTATTAGTCTGATGATTGCGATAGCCGTGCTTTGCTCATGGGTTGGCGCACTCTGCTGGAACGTCGCCAGCCAGCGATTACCGACGGTGATTCTTGGGCCGCTGATTGTCTTCGAAACGCTGGCAGGTTTGCTGTACACCTTTTTGTTACGCCAGCAAATGCCGCCGCTGATGACGCTGAGCGGTATCGCGCTGTTAGTGGTTGGCGTGGTCATTGCGGTCAGAGCAAAACCGGAAAAACCCTTAATTGAACCTGTCTCTGAAAGTTGACACGCTGGCAGTGAGTTAAATAAGCCTCTGCTACGTAAGGGTTATAGCATTCACCTTAAAGATGCATTTAAAATACATCTTATCTTATTAAGAATGAGGTATCAGCTATGGCTTATCGCGACCAACCTTTAGGTGAACTGGCGCTCTCTATTCCTCGCGCTTCGGCTCTGTTTCGTAAATATGATATGGATTACTGCTGCGGCGGTAAGCAAACGCTGGCGCGTGCGGCGGCACGTAAAGAACTGGATGTTGACGTCATTGAAGCCGAACTGGCAAAGCTTGCTGAACAACCGATTGAGAAAGACTGGCGTAGCGCCCCACTGGCGGAAATCATCGACCATATCATCGTGCGCTACCACGATCGTCACCGTGAACAACTGCCGGAACTGATTCTGCAAGCGACTAAAGTCGAACGCGTTCACGCCGACAAACCGAGCGTGCCAAAAGGGCTGACAAAATACCTGACCATGCTGCATGAAGAGCTTTCCAGCCACATGATGAAAGAAGAGCAGATCCTCTTCCCGATGATCAAACAAGGCATGGGTAGCCAGGCGATGGGGCCAATTAGCGTAATGGAAAGCGAGCACGATGAAGCGGGTGAACTGCTGGAAGTAATCAAACACACTACCAATAACGTCACACCGCCGCCGGAAGCCTGCACCACCTGGAAAGCGATGTATAACGGTATTAATGAACTGATTGATGACCTGATGGAGCACATCAGTCTGGAAAACAATGTGCTGTTCCCGCGCGCGCTGGCGGGTGAGTGATCTAAAAGCTGGATGGCATTGCGCCATCCAGCATGATAAAGCCGTTACTTCCGCAGTTCAGCAGTCCGCTTCTTACCAATAAACAACCAGCCCAACCCCAGCGCGATAAACCACAGCGGGGTAACCAGCAGCGCCTGGCGAGTGTCATCTTCCAGTGTCAGCAACACGACCACGAACACAAAGAACGCCATACATACCCAGCACATCAGCTTGCCGAGCGGCATCTTGTAGATCGACTTCTCATGCAGATGAGGTCGCTGTTTGCGATACACCAGGTATGAGCAAAGGATAATCGTCCAGACGAACATAAACAGAATCGCGGAAACAGTCGTGATCATCGTGAACGCGCCAATTACACTTGGATTCACATACAACATCACCACGCCGCCGAGCAGACAGATACAAGAGAAGGTCAGCCCTTTCGCGGGCACGGCGCGCTTAGAAAGTTTAGCGAACGCTTTCGGCGCAACACCTTCCTGGGCCAGACCAAACAGCATACGGCTGGTAGAGAAGACGCCGCTGTTAGCGGAAGACGCCGCAGAGGTCAGCACCACAAAGTTGATTACGCTGGCAGCCGCAGGCAAACCCACCAACACAAACAATTCAACAAACGGGCTTTTCTCCGGGACTACTGAACTCCACGGCGTCACGGACATAATCACAATCAGCGCGAAGACGTAGAACATAATGATACGGATCGGAATGGAGTTAATCGCGCGTGGCAGTGATTTCTCCGGATCTTTCGTTTCCGCAGCGGTTGTACCGACCAGCTCAATCCCCACGAAAGCGAAAACCGCTATCTGGAATCCGGCAAAGAAGCCACTTAAACCTTTCGGGAACCAGCCGCCGTCATTCCACAAATGCGCAAACGACGCTTCCACACCGGTCGGTGACTGGAAGTGCATCGCCACCATGACCAGGCCGACGACAATCAGTGACACGATGGCGACAATTTTGATCATCGCAAACCAGAACTCCATCTCACCGAACATTTTCACGGTGGCGAGGTTAAGCGTCAGCAGCAGCACTATCACCGCCAGCGAGGCGACCCAGTCGGAGAGATCGGGGAACCAGAACTGAGCATAGGCAGTGATGGCCACCACGTCCGCCATACCGGTAACCACCCAGCAGAACCAGTAGGTCCAGCCAGTGAAATATCCCGCCCATGGCCCCAGTAAATCGGAAGCGAAGTCACTAAAAGATTTGTATTCCAGATTCGAAAGCAGCAATTCCCCCATTGCCCGCATCACGAAAAAGAGCATAAAACCGATGATCATATAAACGAAGATGATCGACGGTCCGGCAAGGCTGATTGTTTTACCGGACCCCATAAACAACCCCGTACCAATGGCCCCACCAATGGCAATAAGCTGAATATGTCGGTTTGTGAGATTGCGCCGTAGCGACTGTTCAGCCGGAGCCTGATCATCGGCAACGACTTTTACCTGATCTACCATGTTTTTTTCTTCCTGTACCTGTCTGTGTTGTTCAGGCTCTGCGGCCTTTAGTCAGTCTATGATACGACGAATCTGTATCGGGACTCATCGATATTAGGTAACAATACGCGGGATGAATACTAAGATTTAGATCTAATGTTAATTTTATGTTTAAAGTGAGTGTCATATCACGGTGATAACGCGAAACAGCTCACAAAAATACACGCTTACGTGGTCTTTGCAACACAAAATAGCGCCATTTGGCAAACTGAAGGGTTTATTGCTGAATGCCTGCTCCCCTCTGGCTCGAGGGGAACAGAATGCGCTGCTTAGAGGATTTCCAGCAGTTCGACTTCAAACACCAGGGTGCTGAACGGAGGGATGGACGCGCCTGCGCCACGCTCGCCATATGCCAGTTCCTGCGGGATAGTCAGTTCCCATTTAGAACCTACCGGCATCAGAGTCAGTGCTTCAATCCAGCCAGGGATCACGCCGTTAACCGGGAATTCAGCTGGCTCGCCGCGAGCGACGGAGCTGTCAAACACGGTGCCGTCGATCAGTTTTCCGGTGTAATGAACACGAACGCGGTCGGTACGTGCCGGAATTGCGCCTGCACCCTGGTTGATCACGCGGAATTGCAGGCCAGATTCGGTGCTATTCACACCTTCTTTTTTGGCGTTTTCTTCCAGGTATTTCACACCTTCAGCAGCCATCGCCTGGAAACGCTGACGACGAACGGCATCGGCGCGTTCGTGGATTTCACGCAGCGCGCGGTGCACCACATCAACCGGAACAGCCGGATGTTTGCCTTCCAGCGCATCGGCAATGCCTGCAACCAGTGCTTCTGGCAGCAGCCCTTCCAGGCCAGATTCACTCAGTTGTTGCCCTACCTGCAAACCAATGCCGTAGCTTGCTTGCGCTTCGATGGTGTCAAAAGTTGGGGTGGTCATCGTATTTCCTTTCTTAGGGTATAAAGTAGCGGGCAGCATATCAGCCACACTTCTTTGGGTAAAACTTTGTCGCGGGAATGATGACAAATCCCGGGGAAAAAGAAACAATAGCAATATCCCGTATGAATATAATAAAGGCGGGTTTACCACGGACATCATAGCGTTAGCTTATTCATAGGCTATGATTGAGGAACAAGACGCGGAGCAGGAGGAAACCATGCCCGGGCGCTTTGAACTAAAACCAACCCTGGAGAAAGTCTGGCACGCGCCGGACAATTTTCGCTTCATGGACCCGCTACCGCCGATGCATCGTCGGGGGATCATTATTGCCGCTATTGTATTGGTGGTCGGATTTCTACTCCCGTCGGATGATACGCCAAACGCGCCGGTGGTGACGCGTGAAGCACAGTTAGATATTCAGTCGCAATCACAACCGCCGACAGAAGAACAGCTGCGGGCGCAATTAGTCACACCACAAAATGATCCTGATCAGGTGGCTCCGGTCGCTCCAGAACCGATACAGGAAGGCCAACCGGAAGAGCAGCCGCAAACCTCGCAAGTGCAACCTTTCCAGCCAGATAGCGGAATTGACAATCAATGGCGCTCTTATCGTGTCGAACCCGGTAAAACAATGGCGCAGCTGTTCCGCGACCACGGACTGCCCGCTACCGATGTCTATGCAATGGCGCAGGTAGAAGGCGCGGATAAGCCACTGAGTAATTTGCAAAATGGGCAGATGGTGAAAATCCGCCAGAACGCCAGCGGCGTGGTGACGGGCTTAACCATTGATACGGGAAATAATCAACAGGTTCTGTTTACCCGCCAGCCGGATGGCAGTTTTATTCGCGCGCGGTAGATGAAGGGTCAACCAGAAGCCAGCTAAGGATCGTCTCTTTGATGACCTTACGCCTGGCTTCCAGTGCCTGCGGTGAAACCATACTGATGTGATAAACCAGGCCAAGCGTATGTTGGTTGATCAAATAATATCCTCCAAGAGCAGCAATATTAATATTCACCTGCAACGGGTCGATATCTGGCTTAAAAATATTGCGCCGTTTGCCTTCAGCTAATAATGACTCCATTAACTGTAAGTGTGCGTGGTTAATTTCTAAAAGGCGCTGTGATTTTGCATAATGCACCCCTTTACTCTGGTTTTCACTATGCACAATTTTTAAAAACCAGGGGTTAGCAATGTAATAATCCCAGGTGAAATCGATAATTTTCTCAATGGCTTTTTGTGGCGGAAGACCTGAGAAATCAAGGGATTTTTCTTTTTGCCGAATATCATTCCAGGTATATTCCAGCACTTCGATAAATAAATTTTCTTTATTACCAAAGTGATGATAAACCGTCTGTTTACTGCACTCCGCGGCCTTGACGATATTATCGACTCTGGCCCCTTCGTAACCATATTCGGCAAATTCATTAACCGCACATAACAACAGCTTTTCCTTCAGGCTTTGTACGTTGCTGGTATCAAGATACATTCTGCTTCCCCACGTCTTCTTCGTGATGACTATCTTAACCCGATTTGTTAGAAGCTCCACTAAAATGGCTAAAAACTCGCAATTTCATCGGGTTATCAAATGCTCTGTGATCATTATCGCATATCAACCAACTAGATGGTTGATCTTTCTTGCCACACATTGCAAGCTAATCGTCACTTAAGGAAATAATATTCAAAAAGAGGGTTATTGTATGAAGTCAACACGTCCCGTTGCTGTCATCACTGGAGCCGCACGTGGTATTGGAAAGGGCTGTGCACTGGAACTTGCGCGTGGCGGATTTAATCTGCTGATTAATGATCGTCCGGATGCCGACAGCGTAGAAAAATTACATGCCACACAACAAGAATGTCTGGCGGAAGGCGTGGAAGTGATTTGCTTCCCTGCTGATGTTGGCGATCTCTCCCTTCATGAAGAGATGCTCGACGCGGCGCAAAACCAGTGGGGACGTCTGGACTGTCTACTCAACAACGCCGGGATTTCAGTGAAAAAACGCGGTGACCTCCTCGACCTCGAACCAGACAGCTTCGACCAAAACATTGCCATTAACACCCGTGCGCCGTTCTTCCTTGCTCAGGCATTCAGTAAGCGATTACTGGCACAGCCGAAACCGGAAGCAGAACTGCCGCACCGCTCGATTATTTTTGTCAGTTCCATAAACGCCATCATGCTGGCGATGAATCGCGGCGAATATACCATTGCCAAAACTGCCGTCTCCGCCGCAGCTCGTCTGTTTGCCGCTCGCCTTTGCAATGAACAAATTGGCGTTTATGAAGTGCGCCCTGGCCTAATTAAAACTGATATGACTATTCCGGCAACAGCTTATTACGACGAACTGATTGCCAAAGGTCTGGTGCCGTGGGGACGTTGGGGTTATCCGGCTGATATTGCTTCCACTGTCCGCGCGATGGCGGAAGGTAAACTGATTTACACCTGCGGTCAGGCGGTCGCCATCGACGGCGGCTTAAGTATGCCGCGCTTCTGAGGCTGAATCATGAGAGATCTGTTACAACGCCCGGATTTATTCAGTATCAATACCGCGACACTGGGCTATAAAACCCCGCTACCTGCCATTATTGATGCCTGCGCCGCACGCGGTATTGGCGCGATTGCCCCCTGGCGCAGAGAGTTGCAGGGCGAAGATCTCCAGCAAATCGCCCGCCAGCTTGCTGCCAGTAACATGAGCGTTTCCGGTTTGTGCCGTAGCACTTACTACACCGCGCCGACGCTGGCGGAACGCAAACTGGCGATTGACGATAACCGCCGGGCGCTGGACGACGCCGCTGTACTGAACGCCGCCTGTTATATGCAGGTGGTTGGCGGTCTGCCAATGGGAACAAAAGATCTGTACGAAGCGCGGGAACAAGTAAAACAAGGGATTCGCCAGTTGCTGCCACATTCGAAAGATATCGGCGTGCCAATTGCGCTGGAGCCGCTGCACCCAATGACCGCCGCTGATCGTTCTTGCCTGTGCACGCTACGCCAGGCACTGGACTGGTGTGATGAACTCGATCCCGATGGGGAGTTTGGCCTCGGCGTGGCGGTGGATGTTTATCACGTCTGGTGGGACCCGGATCTCGCCAGTCAGATCCTGCGTGCCGGAAAGCGCATCATCGCGTTTCATGTTTCCGACTGGTTAGTACCAACCACCGATCTGGTCAATGACCGGGGAATGCCGGGAGATGGCGTCATCAATATTCCGTCAATTCGTCGGCTGGTTGAAAATGCCGGATTTAATGGCGCAATTGAACTGGAAATATTCTCGCCGTACTGGTGGCAAAAAGATATTAACAGCACGCTGGATATTAGCGTCGATCGCATCGCACATTATTGCTAAGGAATGATCATGAGTGACCAACCCGTTCTGTTCAGCAGAGCGGCGGCTTCCTGCCGCCTGACATTGAACCGTGAAGATAAATGTCATGCTATTAATGAAGAAATGATCGAATCTCTCGACCATTATTTAAATGAAATTGAAAACGACACCACATTACGATTAGTCGAATTAACGGCAACCGGCGATAAATTCTTTTGTGCGGGCGGCGATATTAAATCGTGGTCGGCCTATTCGCCATTAGATATGGGCAGAAAATGGATTAAACGCGGCAATGACGTTTTTAATCGCCTGCGCAACTTACCCCAATTAACGGTTGCGAATCTCAACGGTCATACCATCGGCGGTGGTATTGAACTTGCCTTGTGCTGCGATATTCGTATTGCCCGCCCCAGTGCGAAATTCTCTAATCCGGAAGTAATGCTCGGCATGGTGCCTGGCTGGATGGGCATTGAACGCGTGCTTAATCAGGTCGGTCCGGTGGTCGGTCGCCAGATACTGATGCTGGGTAAACGCCTGACGGCGCAGGAAGCTCAGGCGGCGAATTTAATTGATGAAGTGGTAGAAAAAGAACAGGTGGAAAGCTGGATGGCGAATCAGTTAGCGCAGCTGGAAAAATGCGGTCCGGTGGCGCTGGCACATATTAAGCAACTGATTCTGGCGCTGGAAAATAAACACGCCGATTACCCGCACCAGTTACTGGCTGGATTAATGTCCGCCACTCAGGATTGCCAGCAGGCGACGCGCGCATTTGCCGAAAAAGCCAGCGTGAGCTTCCATAATCAATAAGGAAATTGTATGCGTAAGATAACAACCGCCGAGACCCTGGCGGCGCAAATTCAGGACGGCGCAACCATTGCCATTAGCGGTAATGGCGGCGGCATGGTGGAAGCGGACCATATTCTGGCTGCTATTGAAGCGCGTTTCCTGCAAACCGGACACCCGCGCGATCTGACATTAATCCACTCACTGGGCATTGGCGATCGCGACTGCAAAGGCACTAACCGCTTCGCTCATGCAGAGATGCTCAAACGCATCATTGCCGGACATTTTACCTGGTCGCCCAAGATGCAGGATCTGGTAAAAAACAATGCTATTGAAGCCTACTGCTTCCCTGGTGGCGTAATTCAGGCACTGCTGCGGGAGATCGGTGCCGGACGTCCAGGGCTTTTTACCCACGTTGGGCTGGGATCGTTTGTTGATCCGCGCAACGGCGGCGGTAAGTCGAACGCTAGCAGCACTGAGGATCTGGTAGAACTGATTGAAATCGACGGTGAAACCAAACTTCGTTATCGCCCCTTCAAAGTGGACTACGCGATTTTGCGTGGCACTTATGCCGATCCGCGTGGCAACGTCAGCCTTGAAGAAGAGGCGATTGATATGGATAGCTATTCCATGGCGCTGGCAGCACACAACAGCGGCGGCAAAGTATTCGTACAGGTGCGCGATGTGCTGGAAGCTGGTGCCATTGAACCACGCCGGGTCAAATTACCGGGCATTCTGGTTGATGGAATCGTTGAACACCGCGAACAACCGCAAACCTATCTTGGCGGTTACGACCTGACCATCAGCGGTCAGCATCGCCGTTTGAGTTCTAACGACGCTATTGAACTGGTTAGTCATCCGGTGCGCCGCCTGATTGCCCGTCGGGCAGCACGCGAACTGGTGGCTGGCGCTTCAACCAACTTTGGCTTTGGCATTCCCGGCGGCATTCCTGGGGTTGCACTGCGCGAAGGCGTGCCTTATCAAAGTTTATGGCTGAGCGTCGAGCAAGGCGTGCATAACGGTATGATGCTGGATGATGCTCTGTTCGGCTGCGCCCGTAACGCCGATGCCATTATTCCATCACTCGATCAATTCGAATTCTACAGTGGCGGAGGGATCGATATCACCTTCCTCGGCATGGGAGAGATGGATCAGTACGGTAACGTCAACGTCTCCCATCTCAATGGCAATCTCATTGGCCCCGGCGGATTTCTCGAAATTGCGCAAAACGCCCGTAAAGTGGTGTTCTGCGGCACGTTCGACACCAAAGGTAGCAAGATTGATGTAACACCAGATGGCTTGCATATCGCCCAGTCAGGTCAAATCCCTAAACTGGTTACCCAAGTGGAAAAAATCACTTTTAGCGCCGCCTACGCACAGCAAAGCGGTCAGGAAGTGTTGTATATCACTGAACGTGCAGTATTCCAATTAACAGCAGAAGGCGTTGAATTAATTGAAATCGCACCAGGTGTGGAGATTGAGCGCGACATTCTGCCATATATGGCTTTCCGTCCAATTATCAATCAGCCACGCCTGATGGAAAGTAGCCTGTTTACGCCGATGGAGGATGCATGAGTCAGCTTGATGACACCCTCCTTGATGCGCTGACGCACGTCACTTTCCCGAAGGGTTTTGTGTCAGCAGAGCCAGCGTCAATTGTCACGGTTGAAGATGTCGATTACCCGATCTGGCAAGTTGATGCGCTAGTCGTTGGTAGCGGCGCGGCAGGGCTGCGCGCAGCGGTTGAACTTAAGCGCCGCCAGCAAAATGTGCTGATCGCCACCGCCGGGTTATATATGGGGACATCGGCATGTTCTGGTTCCGATAAACAGACGCTGTTTACCGCCGCTACCGCGGGCAACGGCGATAACTTCGCCAAACTGGCGGAAGCACTGGCGAGCGGTGGGGCGATGGATCACGACACCGCTTATGTCGAAGCGGTAGGTTCTCTGCACACTCTTGGCGGGTTGCAATATCTTGGTCTGGAATTACCGGAAGATCGCTATGGCGCAATTCTTCGTTATCAAACCGACCATGACGAATCCGGGCGAGCAACCTCGTGTGGGCCGCGTACCTCAAGGTTAATGGTGAAAGTGCTGCTGGAAGAAGTACAGCGCCTCGCCATTCCAGTGTTGACCAGTGCAACAGTGATTAAACTGCTGCATCAGCGTGGCGAAAACGGCGAAGACCGCGTGGCGGGAGCAATCCTCGCGACCGGTCATCGCGCCCATAACCCTTGGGGGCTGGCAATTGTGACGGCGCCCAATGTGGTACTGGCAACGGGCGGACCGGGCGAGCTTTATCGCGACAGTGTTTATCCACATAAATGCTTCGGCTCGCTGGGACTGGCACTGGAAGAAGGTTTGACGCTAACCAATCTGACCGAAAGCCAGTTTGGTATAGGCACGCCGCGCAGCACCTTTCCGTGGAATTTGTCCGGCACCTATGTACAGGTGATCCCATATATCTATTCCGTAGATGCCGGGGGCAACGAGTATAACTTCCTCGCGGATTACTATCGAACGACCCAGGAACTGGCTTCAAACATCTTCCGTAAAGGCTATCAGTGGCCATTCCACGCCACGCGGGTAATGGATTTTGGCTCCAGTTTGTTAGATATGGCGGTGGCGCAAGAGCAGCAATCAGGGCGTCAGGTATTTATGGATTTCAATCGCAATCCTGAATCTGTGCCGGGTGACCTGCCGTTCTCATTAGATCGACTGGACGACGACGTTCGCGCGTATCTGGAAAATAACGACGCTCTGGCACCATCGCCCATCGAACGACTGCAACGAATGAATCCGCTGTCTATCTCGCTGTATAAGATGCACGGTTACGATCTCACCACGCAGCCATTGCAGTTTGCCATGAATAATCAGCATATGAATGGCGGCATTGAAGTGGATATCTGGGGGCAAACCTCCCTGCCCGGCTGTTTCGCCGTGGGGGAAGTTGCTGGCACACACGGCGTCACTCGCCCTGGTGGTGCGGCATTGAATGCCGGGCAGGTTTTTGCTGTTCGTCTGGCACGTTTTATTGGTTGCACGCAAAAACGTAATATTGATGGAGATATAGCACAGCTGGTAGCTCCGGCACTGGCTTCTATAAGAGAGATCATTACTCAGGCGCACGATAACGGGACCGGGATGCCGTTGTCGATTGTGAGAGAAAAAATTCAGGCACGAATGTCTGACTATGCGGGATTTATTTGCCATGCCGATAAAGTTCGACGTGCCACTCGTGATGCCCTGCTATTGAGTGAATTTGTCCAACAGCATGGATTGGCAATCAAACATGTGGGCGAAGTTGCCGAGCTGTTTATGTGGCGGCATATGGCACTGACGTCTACCGCCGTATTAACGCAATTGACGCATTATATTGATGCTGGTGGTGGTAGCCGTGGGGCGCGTATGGTTATTGATCCACAAGGCAAATGCCTACCACAAACTCGTCGCGGCGCAAAAGAAGAATGGCGTTTTCGCTCTGAACTCGCTGAAGACAAAAATCACAAATTAACAATTCAATATTCGCAAGGTTCTTTTATTACCGAAGTAAAGTCTTTACGTATGCAACCGTGTATTAACGGTATTTACTTTGAAAAAAACTGGCCAGACTTTTTAAAGGGAGACATTTACACACAGTAATTTTCAATATTTACTCTGTACCTGATTTTTATTGCCTATTACATGGAAATACCAACAACCAGGGTTTATTAATATAATTAAAAGGTTTAAAAATGAATAAAATAAAGAATTATCGATGGCATATGATTGCCCTCGTATGCTTTATCACTGTAATCAATTATCTGGACAGAACGGCGTTAGGTATTGCGGCTCCAACGATTATGGAGACAACCGGAATAACCAAAGAACAATATTCATGGATTGTCAGTGCATTCCAGTTGGCCTATACATTGGGGCAACCGGTAATGGGCTTCTTTATTGATACCGTGGGTCTGAAGTTAAGTTTTGCGATATGTGCCGCAATCTGGGGCCTGGCGACAATGGGGCATGCCTTGACAGGAACATGGTCAGGTCTGGCATTTATGCGCGCCCTGATGGGTTTCAGCGAAGCATCGGCAATTCCTGCGGGTGTAAAAACCGCATCAACATGGTTCCCGGCAAAAGAGCGTGGCGTGGCGACAGGTGTTTTCAATATGGGCACCTCACTCGGCGCGATGCTTGCTCCACCGTTGATTGCCTGGTGCATTATGTTTCATAGCTGGCAATTTGCGTTTATTGTCTCAGGTAGCCTTGCTTTACTCGCGGCTTTATTTTGGTTCTTTTGTTATAAAGATCCAAAAGATGCTAAACGCCTTTCTGATGAAGAGCGCCACTATATTGAGTCTGGGCAAGAACAGCATCTTAAAACAGATAAGAAAGAAAAAACGTCAATCAAGCATATCCTCAGCCAACGTAATTTCTGGGGGATTGGCATCGCGCGTTTTCTCGCTGACCCGGCATGGGGAACCATTAACTTCTGGGTACCGATTTTCTTCGTCGAAACGCTGCATTTTAGCCTGAAAGAAATTGCCATGTTCGTCTGGCTGCCTTTCCTGCTGGGCGATCTCGGCTGTTTAGCCAGTGGTTTTGTCGCGAAGTTCTTCCACGATCGCGGCGTGAGTTTAATTAACTCACGAAGAATTACCTTCACTATTGCAGCCGTCATTATGATGACGATTGGCCTGGTGAGTATTGTCGAAAATCCCTACATCGCCGTATTACTGATTAGCATTGGCGCATTCTCGCATCAATGTCTTTCTACTGTTGCAGCAACTCTGGGCGGTGACCTATTCAAAAAAGACGAAGTAGCTACCGCAGTGGGTATGGCAGGAGCCTGTGCGTGGAGCGGTCAGTTGATTTTCAACCTGTTCATCGGGGCATTCGTTCACATTATCGGCTTCGCGCCGTTCTTTATTGCCCTGGCTTTCTTTGACATTATTGGTGCTATTGCGTTGTGGACGCTTATCAAAGTTAAAGATGAAGAACCACAAGTACAGTTAGCTACCCACTAATTATTTTAAATAAAAACGCTATAATTGAGGTTATGGCGTTTTTAAAGAAGCTTGAGTTATCGAACCTCGCTTACCAACGCGTTGTCAGTCATCTCCCCCCTCCCTGGTGCATCGTTATATCCGTGATGAGCGATTTTTGATATTAATATCTTTCACCATCCGCTATTTTCTCCACTTCAGAAAACAAACTTATTTTTATTAATATCAATTCTTTTTCTTTGAACATTCAACTGCGATATTTGTAAAAATATTAAACAGGCAACAATAAAATGACATTACCAACAACTATTTATTCATTCCCCGCATATTTACCTCGTTTTTCGTCCACCGACAAACCAGCAAAACTAAAATTTCATCAATACGCACGCGCTACATTACTGTCAAATCGTGGAAGAGATCATAATTGCGATGGCAGACGTACTGTTGAGATCCACAAACTAGATCTCTCAGACTGGCAAGCATTCAATAAGCTAGCGACGAGGTGTAATACTTACGATGGAATAACAATGAATGGTGATAATTCTTTTGGATGGAACCATGAAGCTACATTAGATAATATTCACGCCCAGAAATACAATAAAGCTTACGCGGGTGCACGGTTAACCGCAGAACTGAAATATTTATTGCAAGATGTCGAATCCTTCGAACCCAACAGTAAATACACAATACACGAAGTGGTTTTGGGACCTGGTTATGGTACTCCAGACTATACCGGCCAAACGATAGGATACGTTGTAACCCTTCCTGCCCAAATGCCTAATTGCTGGTCATCTGAACTACCAACAATCGATCTTTATATCGACCAACTTCGCACTGTTACAGGCGTTTCTAATGCCCTCGGATTCATCATTGCTGCATTGCTAAACGCGTATTCTGATTTACCCCATGATTTGAAAATTGGTCTACGTTCCTTATCAAATTCAGCCGCAATCTACTCGGGTTTAGGTTTCGAGCGAGTGCCGCAGGACCGAGACATAAGGAGTGATCGTATGCATCTAACGCCAGCAAACCATCCTGACTTATGGACACAAGAGAATGGTGAATGGATCTACTTGCGAAATTAATGCCTGACGAAAAATAGAAAGCAAAACGCCGACCAATGGTCGGCGTTTTTACGTCTCGTTGAATAACGAATTATTCAGCTACTACGTTTACGATCACTTTCGCGAATACTTCGCTGTGAACCTGGAAGCTCACTTCGTGTTCGCCAGTGGTACGCAGAACGCCGTTCGGCAGACGAACTTCGCTCTTAGCCACTTCAACGCCAGCTGCAGTTACAGCGTCAGCGATGTCGCGAGTACCGATGGAACCGAACAGTTTACCTTCGTCGCCAGCTTTAGACGCGATGGTAACAGTTTCCAGTGCATTGATTTTCTCAGCGCGAGCATTAGCAGCTGCCAGAACTTCAGCCAGTTTAGCTTCCAGTTCAGCGCGACGTGCTTCGAAGAATTCAATGTTTTTCTTGGTAGCTGGAACAGCTTTACCCTGCGGTACCAGGAAGTTACGAGCATAGCCCGCTTTAACGTTTACCTGATCACCCAGGCTACCCAGGTTTGCTACTTTATCAAGCAGAATAACTTGCATTACCTTATCCTCTCAAAGTCGTATTAATGGACCGTGACCGATTACTGATGGCGATCAGTGTACGGCAGCAGGGACAGGTAGCGAGCGCGTTTGATAGCGCGAGCCAGCTGACGCTGGTATTTTGCACGGGTACCGGTGATACGGCTTGGGACAATCTTACCGCTTTCGGTGATGTAGTTTTTCAGCGTAGCGATATCTTTATAGTCGATCTCTTGAACGCCTTCCGCGGTGAAACGGCAGAACTTGCGACGACGGAAATAACGTGCCATATGGCTAGTCTCCAGAATCTATCAATTCAATCTGCTCGGCATGCAAAACCATTTTGCTCAGACCGTTCTTTGCCTTGTGGCATGAAATGAACCCCTGAACGGTTATGCGACTGCCGACCGTTATACTGTGAGTAATGGCCTGGTTTTCGTGTCCGCTAACAATAACGGGCATTTGACACCACGCCTGCCGGTGAAAGCCGGCTTCCTCCTGCACAGAACGATGCTCAAGCACGAACTGGCAGTGAGGAATTCCTGATGGACTGACCTTTCGAAGGGGAGTCCTGCACACGGTGCCGGACAACACCAGACGGTTGGTCATCAGAAATTACTCTTCAGAATCCCCAGCTTCAGCATCATCAGCGGTTTCGTTTGCGAAATCATCGCGACGCTCACGGCGCTCGTCTTTCGCTTTAACCATCGGAGATGCTTCGGTAACAGCGTGCTTGGTACGCATAACCATGCTGCGGATAACGGCATCGTTGAAGCGGAAGGTAGTTTCCAGCTCATCGATCACTTCCTGCGGAGCTTCAACGTTCATCAGAACGTAGTGTGCTTTGTGCAGTTTGTTGATCGGGTAAGCCAGCTGACGGCGGCCCCAGTCTTCCAGACGGTGGATCTTGCCTTCTGCACCAGTGATGGCAGCAGTGTAGCGCTCGATCATGCCCGGAACCTGTTCGCTCTGGTCAGGATGGACCATAAAAACGATTTCGTAATGACGCATCGAATTGCTCCTTACGGATTATTCAGCCTCCTGTCTGGGTCAGCCGAATCCCGGGGAGGCAAGGAACGTGTTAAAGGTCGGCTGAAAAATGACGCGTTATAGTACTGACATACCCCGCTAAACTCAAGGCCAGCCGACAAATAAATCTCATCTTTCACCAAATCGTACTAACACGCTGATTTGAAGTTCATCACACTTCATCATGGTGTTTTTTTGAACAACTGCATCAGAAATGGTCACCATCCACTTCTTTATCATTGATTAAAATTAAATCAGAAGAGCATCACAGAGGAGAGCACACAAAGTCAGCCGTTGAGGAGGTATCTATGTTCAGTCGTGTTTTAGCCCTTCTGGCTGTGCTTTTGCTAAGTGCAAATACATGGGCAGCCATTGAAATTAATAACCACCAGGCCAGAAATATGGACGATGTGCAAAGCTTAGGCGTGATTTATATCAATCATAATTTCGCCACTGAAAGCGAAGCGCGTCAGGCATTAAATGAAGAGACAAATGCGCAGGGCGCAACGTACTACCACGTGATTCTGATGCGGGAACCGGGGAGTAACGGCAACATGCACGCCAGCGCGGATATTTATCGCTAGCACCAGGTATAACCAACGAAACATTGCCATAGTTTGCTTTGCCCCCTTCTCAGGGGGCTTTTTTTGAAAAACGGCTGCGGACTTAGACCAGTTATCTCCCGAAGAAGGAAATTTCCGCAGCGCGTGTTTTACTTCTGCCCGTAATAGGCGTTAGGACCGTGCTTCCGCATGAAATGTTTATTCATGAGATAGCTGTCGATGTGATTCAGTTGTGGGTTAATGCCGCGGGCAATCCACGCCATTTTCGCCACTTCTTCCATCACCACCGCGTTATGCACCGCATCGTGAGCATCTTGCCCCCAGGCGAATGGCCCGTGCTGATACACCACAATTCCCGGCGTATGCAGCGGCTCGGCGTCACCCAGCGTTTCGATAATCACTTTGCCAGTGTTTAGCTCGTATTCCCCCTGCACTTCTTCTTCACTTAACCCACGCGTACACGGGATATCGCCAAAGAAGTAGTCAGCGTGCGTGGTGCCTAATGCCGGGATCGCCAGCCCCGCCTGCGCCCATGCGGTGGCATGCGTGGAGTGGGTATGGACAATGCCGCCAAGCGACGGATAACGGCGGTAGAGTTCAAGATGCGTCGCAGTGTCGGAAGACGGACGATACTCCCCTTCCACCACCTTGCCGCTAATATCAACCACCACCATATCGTCTGCTTTCATGGTTTCGTAGGCGACACCGCTGGGCTTGATCACCACCAGCCCGCGTTCGCGGTCAATGGCGCTGACGTTACCCCAGGTAAAGGTCACCAGCCCGTAACGCGGCAGATCCATGTTGGCTTCAAATACCTGCTGTTTCAGCTTTTGCATTATGCCGCCTCCACCATGCCTGCTTTAGCCATGCGCGCTTTCACCCAATCACGCGCTTTCGCCACTTCTGCCGCCGGGTCTTCCGCCGTTTCGCTCCACATCTCAATCAGGTACGGCCCGCAATAGCCACTCTGTTTGAGCGTTTCAAAGCAACGTTCGAAATCCACCACACCCTCGCCAAACGGCACGTTTTTGAAGACGCCTGGTTTGGTGTCTTTCACATGCACCGCGACGATATGCCCGATTCCGGCCTGCAACTCCATCTGCACGTCGTTGTCCCACGCCGACAAGTTGCCGATATCCGGGTAGAGCTGGAACCACGGGTTGTTAAGATAGTGCGCGTAACCCAGCGCCTTGCTGATGGAGTTCATCAACGGGTAATCCATGATCTCCATTGCCAGCGTCACCTGCGCGCGGCTCGCCATCTCAACGCTCTCTTTCAGGCCGTCACGGAAACGACGACGCGTTTCGTTATTGGCTTCCTGATAGTAAACGTCGTAGCCCGCCAGTTGGATCACGCGAATACCGACATCCTGGGCGAACTGGATAGCTTTGCGCATAATCTCCAGCCCCTGCGCCCGCACTGCGTCATCTTCGCTGCCCAGCGGGAAACGACGATGAGCAGAAAGGCACATGGATGGTACGCGCACGCCGGTTTCAACAATCGCGTTCACCAGCGCCAGACGCTGCTCGCGGCTCCAGTCAAGGCGCGAGAGGCGATCGTCCGTTTCATCTACCGACATCTCGACAAAATCGAAGCCTAACGTTTTTGCCAGTTGCAGCCGTTCCAGCCAGCACTCCCCGGCGGGAAGCGCTTTTTCGTAGATGCCAAGCGGGATTTGTTTGGACAACATATCCGCTCCTTAGCCCCACAGTTCGGCGATGGAACGTTTGAACTGACGCGCGGCTTCAACCGGAGAGGCTGCATCACGGATACTACGCCCAGCGATAAACACATGAATCGGAATGCCTTTGAACAGCGGCAGGTCTTCCAGCGCCAGGCCACCGGTGACGGTGACTTTGAAGCCCATATCGGAAAGACGTTTGATCGCGGTGATATCCGCTTCGCCCCACGCCACGCCTGCGGCCTGCGCGTCACGGCTGCGGTGATAAACCACCTGCTGGATACCTGCGTCGCGCCACTGCTGCGCCTGTTCCCAGGTCCAGTAACCGGTCAGTTCGATCTGCACGTCGCCATTAAACTCTTTTGCCACGTCCAGCGCGCCTTTGGCGGTGTTGATATCTGCACAACAAATCACGGTCACCCAGTCAGCGTTGGCTTCGAAGCACATACGAGAAAGGATTTTGCCCGCATCGGCGATTTTGGCGTCTGCCAGCACGATTTTGTGCGGATAAAGCGCTTTCAGATCGCGAACCGCACGCACGCCTTCGCCCACGCACAGAATGGTGCCCACTTCGATAATGTCGACTTCTTCGGCAATCAGGCGAGTAGTTTCGTAGGCGCTAGCCATAGTCTGGTTGTCCAGCGCGACTTGCAACATCGGTAATGACATTTTCAATTCCTTCTTAAGCAGCCGCGTTGGTGCGGTCAATGAGATCCAGGACTTCCTGCTCGGTACGGCAGGCGCGTAAACGGTCGAAATTCTCTTCATCTTCAAACAGGTTGACGATCTGCATGATGCCCACTTCCTGATGCGTGTTGGCATCGACCGCCGCCATCGTGATGAGGATATCCACCGGGTCGTTATCTTCGTGGTTGAACTCCAGCGGCTTTTTCAGCGTCACCAGTGCAAAACCGGTTTTCTTAACGCCCTCTTCCGGGCGACCATGCGGCATTGCCAGGCCCGGTGCGAGCACAAAGTACGGACCGTGCTGTTCAACCGCATCCAGAATCGCCTGGTAGTAACGCGGCTCGACAACATCCGCCGCCACCAGCAGGTCAACGCCGATTTTCACTGCGTCCTGCCATGTCTCAGCTTCAGCCTGCAGACGGATAGATTTATTCTCCGCCAGCGAATCACGTAATTTCATAGCGCGCCCTTACTTCACGTCCTGCGGGAAATGTTCTTTGATCACTTCCAGCAGTTTCGGGCCAAAGTCAGCAGGAGAGAGCATGTTGCGCACGCCAACGACATATTTGTTGCCGGTCACGGTGATCTCGCCCGCGATGTGCGTAGAAGCGATGATGATATCCGCGCCGCTCAACTCGCTTTTGTATTCACCAACCGCGCAGCTGTTTACCGTGTGGTCGATGTTCGACTGGGTTAAAAACTGGTCCACTTTCATTTTCATGATCATGGAACTGCCTTGTCCGTTACCACACACAGCCAGAATACGTACGGTCATAATCAAAACTCCTTATTAAGCAGACTGTTCTGCCAGTTGTTTTTCTGCATCTTCTTCTGCGCGCAGTGCGCGGCCAGCGAAGAACATATAAGCCAGTGCAATGACAATGATGACGGCCATAAAGGCGATGCCGATGGAGAAGAAGCCCTGCATCATCGGTGGTGCCAGAATCGACCAGTCCGCCATGCCCATCCAGGCGCTCATACCGGTGAGTTTCACCGCCCAGACGCAACCAAAGATTTCAATCATCCCCATCACCAGACAAATCTTCAGCGCCGCGCGCCAGCCACCGAAGTGGTTAGCAAACACGCCAATAGTGGCGTTAGAGAAGAACATCGGGATAAAGCCAGGGATAATCAGAATGGAAGAGCCGCAGGCGACCAGGATGCCAACTGCAATCAGTTGACCAATAGTGCCCCACATAAAGCCCCAGACCACAGCGTTCGGCGCGAAGCTATAGATGGCCGCACAGTCAATCGCCAGAACCGCACCGGGGATCAGGCGCTGGGAGATACCGTTAAACGCTTCAGAGAGTTCCGCCACAAACATGCGCACGCCCTGAGTGATGATGAAGATCGCCACCGCAAAGGAGAAACCGGTTTGCAGGATGTACACCGTCCAGTTCACTTTACCTGCCATCGCCTGCACGGTGTCGATACCGAAGGAGAGCAGAATGGCACCAAAGAAGATGGTCATGACAATCGCCGTGGAGACGATGTTGTCGTGGAAAATGTTCAGCCAGCCAGGCAGTTTGAGGTCTTCAACGCTCTCCTCTTTTTTGCCGAGGAAAGGCGCAACTTTATAAGCAATCCATGATGCAAACTGCTGCTGGTGACCGATGGAGAAACCACAGCCGTCCGTCACTTCCTGAGTCGGCTTATACATCATGTTGGAGGTAATACCCCAGTAGAGCGAAACCAGAATCGCGGTGCAGATAATGGTGGTCCACATGGAGTAACCAAAGATAAACAGCGTAACGGCAATCAGCCCCGCCTGCTGGAACATGATATGACCCGTCAGCATGATGGTACGAATACCGGTAATGCGACGCAGCAGCACGTAACAGATGTTCAGCGCCAGAGCCAGCAACACCGCGTAACCCACCCAGCTATAGGCATCGCCCATACGTTCGATGGTAGCCATCATGGAAGCGTAAGTATCGGAAATCGCACCATTGATGCCATAAACCTCCGACATTTTCGCCACCACCGGTTTGAAGGTGCTGGTCAGGATGCCGGACCCGGCCTGCAACAACATGAAACCAATAATGGTTTTAATCGTACCTTTGATAATCACGCTGACACTTTTGCGCAGCAGGATGTAGCCCAGACAGGTCACAATACCCAGCAGTAACGGGGCATTAGTCATGACCTGGTTAAAAAACACGGTAAAGATGTTGTAGAGGATCTCCATAACGATCTCCTGAAGAAGAGGTAACCGGGTATTCCGCACACCCGGAATGTTGTGCACTCACTCTAATTTTCAAAAGTAATCACAACAAGATTATTTATGATTAAATGTGACGCGACACGCAAATAATTCCACATAGAAAGCGTGGAATTCACACAATGCAAAACTTATTAATTAAAATTCATGTAGTTAATTAAATATCACAATCCTTTTTATCTTTAATGCCTTAAAATCAACAACTACTCATCAGGCAAAAAGTCAAAAAATGGTCATTGCCTTCCTGAAAAAATAGTGTCAGGATTAATCAAAACCAATCAAATATTGATTCAAATTGAACTATCATGAAGGTAAATGGCGATGAGTAAAGTGAAAAGTATCACCCGTGAATCCTGGATCCTGAGCACTTTCCCGGAGTGGGGTAGCTGGTTGAATGAAGAAATTGAACAAGAACAGGTAGCTCCTGGCACATTCGCGATGTGGTGGCTAGGCTGCACCGGGATCTGGCTGAAATCTGAAGGTGGCACCAACGTTTGCGTCGATTTCTGGTGTGGTACTGGCAAACAAAGTCACGGTAACCCACTAATGAAACAGGGTCACCAGATGCAGCGCATGGCTGGCGTGAAAAAACTGCAACCGAACCTGCGTACCACCCCATTTGTTCTTGATCCGTTTGCGATTCGCCAGATCGACGCCGTACTGGCTACTCACGATCATAACGATCACATCGACGTCAACGTGGCCGCCGCCGTGATGCAAAACTGCGCTGATGACGTACCGTTTATCGGGCCGAAAACCTGCGTGGATTTGTGGATTGGCTGGGGTGTGCCGAAAGAACGTTGCATCGTGGTCAAACCGGGCGATGTCGTTAAAGTGAAAGACATTGAAATTCATGCCCTTGACGCGTTTGACCGTACTGCACTGATCACTTTGCCTGCCGATCAAAAAGCGGCTGGCGTACTGCCAGACGGCATGGACGATCGCGCGGTAAACTACCTGTTCAAAACGCCGGGCGGTACCCTGTATCACAGTGGCGATTCCCACTACTCTAACTACTATGCGAAGCACGGTAACGAGCATCAGATCGACGTGGCATTAGGTTCATACGGTGAAAACCCACGTGGTATCACCGACAAAATGACCAGTGCTGATATCCTGCGTATGGCAGAAGCGCTGAATACAAAAGTGGTTATCCCGTTCCACCATGATATCTGGTCAAACTTCCAGGCCGATCCGCAAGAGATCCGCGTACTGTGGGAGATGAAAAAAGATCGCCTGAAGTATGGCTTCAAGCCGTTTATCTGGCAGGTCGGTGGCAAATTTACCTGGCCGCTGGATAAAGACAACTTCGAGTACCACTATCCACGCGGTTTTGACGATTGCTTCACCATTGAACCGGATCTGCCGTTCAAGTCGTTCCTGTAATCTGTCGTTTATACCGGATGGCGTGGAGAAGTTCGCGCTATCCGGCGTAGTATTTCCTGGCTATTTCAAATATCATCTAAAAAAATCAAATTTTATCGGAATAGCTCATGACTGAAGCACAAAGACATCAAATTCTCCTGGAAATGCTCGCACAATTGGGCTTTGTGACCGTTGAGAAAGTCGTTGAGCGTCTGGGAATTTCGCCTGCTACCGCTCGACGCGATATCAATAAACTTGACGAAAGCGGCAAACTGAAAAAAGTGCGCAATGGCGCAGAAGCCATTACCCAGCAGCGCCCACGCTGGACGCCGATGAATCTGCATCAGGCGCAGAACCATGATGAAAAAGTACGTATCGCTAAAGCAGCCTCGCAGCTGGTGAATCCCGGCGAAAGCGTCGTCATCAACTGCGGTTCCACCGCGTTTCTGCTTGGGCGGGAAATGTGTGGCAAGCCAGTGCAAATCATTACTAATTATCTACCGCTGGCGAATTACCTGATCGATCAGGAGCATGACAGCGTGATTATCATGGGCGGCCAATACAACAAAAGCCAGTCCATCACCTTAAGTCCACAGGGCAGCGAAAACAGTCTCTATGCCGGGCACTGGATGTTTACCAGCGGCAAAGGACTGACTGCAGAAGGGTTGTATAAAACCGATATGCTGACGGCAATGGCAGAGCAGAAGATGTTGAGCGTGGTAGGGAAACTGGTGGTACTGGTTGATAGCAGTAAGATCGGCGAACGTGCGGGGATGCTCTTTAGTCGTGCAGATCAAATCGATATGCTGATCACCGGCAAAAATGCTAACCCGGAAATCCTGCAACAACTGGAAGCGCAAGGGGTCAGCATTCTGCGTGTTTAAAGATGCTGCTGGAAAAATGTCACGGCAGCATCTAATGCCTCAGGCGTAATGCGGTGACGCACGCCTGGCTGCCATGAACAGGTTAGCAGTTTATCCCGTCCCGTCTCGCTTAAGGCCTGCTGCAAACGTAGTGATTCGTCGGCAGGCACGACGTCATCGTCAAGGCCATGCCACAGCAGTAGAGGTCTGTCACCAAGTTGTTCCAGGTGGTTTGTCGCTTCCCACTCTGCCAGCGGCGCGACAATGTTATTGAATTCATTCTGCTGTGCTGCCGTTTCAGGTATCAGCGGTGGAAACAGTGAACGGGCGAGCGATGTAAAATAGCCCGATCCCATCATGCTGGCGGTACATTTCACCGTGGGGTGGCGAGCGGTAATTCCCAGTGCCGTCATCGCGCCCATCGACGCGCCACCGACTGCCAGACGGTCAGCAAGCAGCCAGTTTTCTTCGGCTATTGCCGCACGTAAGGTAGTGAATTCCTGCATACTTTGTAGCAAAATTTGCCAAAATTGATTTAACCGCCGCGCTGCGTCGCCCCTAAAACGGCTACCGTGATCGGGCGCATCCGGCATGATCACCCGCAAACCAGCCTGCGCCAGCGCAACGGCAAAATAGCTATACACCAGACTGGACGAAGTAAAGCCGTGATAAAAAATCACGCACGGTAACGGGGTATCTTTTTGCCCGACAGGATAAGCATGAAGAACGGGAATATCTGCCAGCACGCGCGAGTCTATTTCAATCATCTGTCTCTCCTTTTTGTCTGGTATGACATGAAGAAATCCTTAGCACAAGTTTCTGCTGGCGGTATTAGTTCATAATGTTGAGATGTGGGTTACGCTTTCATCACGTTTTCATTCGAAAATCGCGTACCAGGTAACAATTCGGGAACATTCCCCCAAAGTTAAATTAATAAGGCACTACACTATGGTTAGCAGGAAACGTAATAGCGTTATTTACCGGTTTGCCAGTTTATTATTGGTGTTGATGTTAAGTGCCTGTAGCGCACTGCAAGGTACGCCACAGCCAGCACCGCCAGTAACGGACCATCCGCAAGAGATTCGCCGCGACCAGACGCAAGGGTTACAGCGAATAGGTAGCGTAAGCACGATGGTTCGGGGTTCTCCGGATGACGCATTAGCAGAAATCAGAGCGAAAGCTGTCGCTGCAAAAGCTGATTATTACGTTGTCGTCATGGTGGACGAAACCATCGTGACAGGACAGTGGTATTCACAAGCTATTTTATACCGTAAATAAATCAGACAACTTATACAGCCAGCTTTACATTGCTTTGCGTCCCTATGCGTTTACCTGTGCACAATAAATTACCAGCTGGAAGCTCGGGCGTTTATTACCGCGATGGAATGCCCTGCAACATGTGGGGAAACGAAAAATGGAGCTGACGATGAAACAATTACTTGCCTCACCCTCGCTGCAATTAGTGACTTATCCTGCGAGCACCACGGCACAGTCTGCAGAATTCGCCAGTGCTGACTGCGTGACGGGCCTGAATGAAATAGGTCAGATCTCGGTTAGCAATATTTCAGGGGATCCGCAGGACGTGGAACGTATCGTGGCGTTAAAGGCCGATGAACAAGGTGCATCATGGTACCGCATTATTACCATGTACGAAGACCAGCAGCCTGATAACTGGCGTGTACAGGCGATACTGTATGCTTGAGTGTCATCCGCAGCAAATGAACAATGCCGGATGCGGCACCTGTGCCTTATCCGGCCAACAGTTCTTGAAATTTCATTGTGTTAGTTGATAACACGTAATACTGCTGTTGCCATTATAAGACGCGCTAGCATCACATCTGGCTGACTCGTTTATAAACATACTCCCCCCGTCGCCCGCAGCAATAAATCATTCTGGATCTGCTCTGACAACCGCACGCCGCCGCGCGTATCAAACATCATCTGACACCACGCCTGCGCCATTGGCGGAGAGGCATATTTCAACATTTGCGCGCCGCAACCCAGCAGGAATAGCTGACGAGTAATCTCTCGCCCCATTTCTTCAGCTGGCTTACGCAGTTGCTGCTGCAAACGACGAACCGCGCGATCAAAATAGCGATCCTGCCCTTTCACTTCCATAAACGCTTCCGACAGTAAGTCGTATACACCCGCCTGCTTATTAAGAACGCGCAATACATCCAGGCACATAATATTGCCAGAACCTTCCCAGATGCTGTTCACCGGCATTTCCCTGTAAAGCCTCGGCAGCTCGCTCTCCTCGCAATAACCAATACCGCCCAGCACCTCCATCGCTTCGGCCACAAACGGCATACCACGTTTGCAGATAACAAATTTCGCCGCAGGCGTAAATAAACGCGCCCACAAGGCTTCTTTGGCATCGGCACGCCGATCCCACGCTCGCGCAAGACGAAACAGCAACGCCGTTTGCCCTTCAAGCTGGAGAGCCATGCGGCTTAAGACATGACGCATCAGAGGCTGTTGGATCAATGGATTACCAAAAACATGGCGTTGATGGGCATGATAAATCGCCAGCGAAAATGCACGGCGCATCATGGCATGGCTACCCAGGGCGCAATCAAAACGCGTCATCCCACCCATTTTCAGGATCAGACGAACTCCTTCCCCTTCCTGCCCCAACAACCAGCCAATGGCATCCTGAAACTCCACTTCGCAGCTGGCGTTAGAGCGATTACCCAGCTTATCTTTCAGCCGCTCGAGGCGAATCGCGTTGCGTTGCCCGTCAGGCAAAAAGCGCGGCACAAAAAAGCAGGACAAACCGCCCGTAGTCTGCGCCAGCACCAGATGCGCATCGCTTTGCGGCACCGAGAAAAACCATTTATGCCCCACCAGCCGATAAGAGCCATCGTCCAGACGCTCTGCGCGGGTAGTGTTGCTCATCACATCGGAACCGCCCTGCTTTTCCGTCATG
Organism: Escherichia sp. HH41S; assembly: GCF_009820115.1. Lineage (NCBI taxonomy): Bacteria > Pseudomonadati > Pseudomonadota > Gammaproteobacteria > Enterobacterales > Enterobacteriaceae > Escherichia > Escherichia sp. HH41S. The sequence goes on along the minus strand of NZ_VNXE01000061.1, from coordinate 23,257 downwards.
CCCATGCCAATCAACAAACCGCGTTTTTGCCCACCTGGCAATAAGTGGGAATCGTAGCGATCGCTCAACAGCGGCGTGGTCCAGTCCTGAAACGGTGCGGGTAACATCTGTAACAGCAATGGCGTGGCGGCAAAGGTCATGGTTATCGGACATAACGACCCTGCCTCAACCTGTGCGTGCAACATAAAACGCGCCGCTCGCGCCACAAATGCGCCGGAGCGAGCGTCTTCTTCCCAGGCCAGATTGTGTACCCGATTGGTACATAACGCCTGCATCAGCAGGTGCCAGGCGGGGTGAAAACGCACATCGTCCAGACGGCGTCCTTGCGCATCGTAGCGCAATAATTCGGGCGGATTCACATTCGCCAGTCGCCCCAGTTCAAGGGATTCAGCCGTTCCTAACTGCTGACCAATACTGGCGAGAAAATCGCTATCCCAGCCAGCACCTTCACGCGTTACCGCTTCGCAGAGCGCGCCATCAGACAGGTATAAGTTGCTGTTATTTAATGGTATAGGTTGATTAAAAACGGTGTGAGTTTGCCAGTGCACTGTGTCTCCCTCCATCAATGGCAGTCACCCTTAGTATGGTCACTGCCACGGATTCCTGACAGAAAGAGATTGCTAAAACATTCTTAGCCAGCAATATAATGCGGAACGAAACGTGAGGTGTCTTTGGTGATCAGCGTGTTATCTTCACGGATCCCCATTCCGCACGCTTCATCATCGACAATCCAGCTACCAATGAGTGTGTAGCTATCGCCAAATCGTGGCAGAGGTTGAAATGCCTGGTAGATCATCGGTTCATCGGCATAATCACCCTCAGCGTGGTCAACGACGTTATTCTGACCATCGAAAATGGTGACGTTACCGCCCTCACGTGAGTAGATCGGTTTACGCACATAGCTTTCGCCAGCGGCAATCTGCGGTTTTTCGCCATCAAACCAGGATGCAAGTAGGTTAGGATGACCAGGAAAGAAGCGCCAAAGCAGCGGCATTAACCCTTTGTTGCTCAAGATACTTTTCCATAACGGCTCCACCCATTGCTCGCGGCGCTTGCGCAGCAGCGGACCGTTATCGTCACGCATCATCCATTCCAGCGGATACAGCTTAAATGCACGCTGGATGACATTATCATCAAGATCGGTCAGTACACCGCCGACGCCCAAACCGAGATCTTCAATGTAGATAAACCGTGACTCCTGCCCAGCCTGCTGAGCGCAGTCCTGCAAGTACAGCACAGTACTCCTGTCTTCGTCGGTATCCTGACAACAGCAGAAATAAAACGGTTCCCGACTGTAAAGCTCGCTAAAACGCGAAATCAGGCGTTCCTGAATGGCATTGTACTGATCGGCATCACGCGGAATAATGCCGCTGCGCCGGGCATCTTCCAGCCACAGCCACTGGAAATAAGCCGATTCATACAACGAGGTTGGCGTATCGGCGTTGTACTCCAGCAGCTTCACCGGCGCATTGCCACACCAGGCAAAATCCATCCGTCCATACAGCGAAGGATCGCGTGCGCGCCAGCTTTCGGCGATCACATCCCAGTACAACGGCGGGATCGCCAGTTGCTTCAGGATCTCTTCGTCTTTAACCGCGCGATCCACCACCTCAAGGCACATCTGATGCAGTTCCGCAGTTGGTTTTTCGATCTGCTCTTCAATCTGGCGCAGGGTAAAGCGGTAAGCCCGACTCTCATCCCAATAGATTTCATTGTCGATGATATGAAAGTCGAAACCGTTGTCAGCGGCGATCTGGTCCAGATCCCGCCGTACAGGAACGTTGTGTCTCAGCATGATTAGCCTCCCCAATGCCCACGGGCGCTGGAAGAACGACCATAGCCGCCGCGAGAAACAGTTGACGCTTTTCTGGTGGTAAAGCCGCCCGAGGAGTAAGACTCTTTTTTGCCAGAACCGGAGCGCCAGGAGTAATCACCGGAAGTATTGCGCCAGACGGGGCGGGAAGCAAATGAGGATCCACCGCTGTTATAAACGAACGGCTCATCGCGATCTTTACGAATAACCCGGCTTAATAAAAATCCAGAAATGACCGGGATCCAACTCTGTTCAACATTGTCGTAGTAGCAATTTTCGTACTTAGACTGACAATTCTGCTGAGTCATATTCTTCGGAACATCGGCATAAAATGCCGCTTTGGCATTGTTCCAGCCATGAGCACAGATATCTGAATTATTACCGTCATCAATACAATCCTGCACTGTCGAGTAAAACGTTCCGTCACCGTCGTTATCGACATCACCACTATCGCCACAACCTTTCAATACAAAAAAAGCTGCACCGCCCATTAGCGCCAACGTTAAGTATTTTTGTGCGTAGCGATTGCGTCGCGGCTCAAAAGGATTATTAGGTCTTCCAATGCGACTGATCGCTCCGTGACCAATTTTACTGTTATTTCTTGATTTGCGTTTTCTGGCCATGATCGTCCATTACCATGTCATACAAGCTGCGTTAAAAATACCGCCAGCCAGCGCGGCGGTTCCCATAAACATTCCTGCTGCGGTATTGTGATTAATAATTTTTTCGCTTAATGCGGGCATATAAAGTCTGACGCCAGCAAAAACGAGTAACTGAATCACCAGTGCGATCCCGCCCCAGGCAAAATAATCCGGAATACTCACCGCATTGATTGCCGCACTAGATAATGGGATCACGTAACCCAACAATGTACCACTGAACGCCAGTGCCGCCGCGGTATTATTGTTTTTAATTAACTGCCATTCGTTGTGTGGTGTAATTTTGGAGTAGATAAACAGAAAAATAATCACCATAGCCACGCCAATAAAAAAATAGGCGCTAAAGGCAAGAAGTGAATCCAGTATATGCATCGTAAACGTCCTTGTAATTAACCAATAATATGAAGTGATGTCAGTGGGATATCAACACCCAGTGCGCGCGAAAATAACCACTCCGGCTCGCCGAGATCGTTAAAAGATTCCTCACCATTTAACAGCAAATATTCACAGGTATCTTCGGTCACCTGCCGTTCATAGCCCATGGTAAAATTATGCACTTCCCATTTGGCGTGGTTTTGATTTTCAACTTTTTCCAGCATATAGACGGGTTCGATATTCCCCGGTTCTTCGCTGTTAAAAAATCGCTGCCAGCGTTTTTCCTGCCAGTTTAAAGTCATTGCCCCCATCGCTTTGGCATTGATCGCCTCGCGCCAGTGGCTCTCTTTACTGATACCGTAGCTCTCTTCATAGACAAAGAGCTTGATATCATCAATGTCATCAATATCTTCGCCGCCGGTGGTATTGATTTGCAGAAATTCATCGCCCGAAGTGTAGTAGCGGAAAATCTGACTACCGCCGCCCAGATCGATGTGGCTGACAGCGGCTACCGTAAATTCTTCACCCGGCAGCGCAATCAGCAATTCATCTTCCAGCAAACGAAACGCTAACGTGTCGAGCGTAAAGCCGCTATTGAGATGAAGTCCCAGTGGGCCACGTGCGATTGCAGGTTTATCATCCTTACCAAACAGACGCTTGAAAAAACTTGTCATATGCTTCCCTCAATGTCCTGCCATGCCACTTCTTCAGCCAAAATACGGTTATTGCCAATAAGATGCAGCCACATACCGCCTTTAACTTCCGTTGCAATGACTGGATTCAGTTCCATTCCCCTACCATTTTTGCAACTGCTTATTCCCAGGACGGTGGCATCATGATGAAGTTTCATATAATGCATCAATGCGCCATAACGCATTGAGGTAACCCGTTCAGGAATCGGTAAAACAAACCCCGTATCCCCCAGCATTGGATTCATAATCGATGCCACTGATTGAGATGAACCGGGATCTTGTATTGAACGGGAAAGTTGTTCTGCTGAAATATTTCGCACTATTTCAATACGTTGACAATGAACCTCTAATAAACGAGCGTAGCGTTCATCTTCCAGATAAGCGACGATATGGCATCTTTCAGGAATAAAATCCGCCAGGGATAGTGCGGTCGTGAACGTCTGCTCATCTGTTTGCGAAAAGATGATGACACTTTGGCAATTTGCCAGTCCCATGCGGGTATGTTCATGCGGATCATTAAAATTACTAATACGAATGAAATCGACCCAATTATTTCCAGGCATCGGATGTTGAATATCATCCCGCTCACACAAAAGTACCCGGCCAAATGCTCTTCGGGAATCAAACAACAATAATGAAATCATCTTTTCAGTCTGATGCCCGCGCCATCCAATGACCAGCATATGGTTGCGCAAATTGCTGTAGTCGCCCATTCCCGTCATTCCTTTCGCCAATATGTCTTGCACTAATGCAATGACTTTTCCCATTAAAGCGCCAAATAAACCAACACTCACAGGAATCTGCCAGAGCGCTGTGAACAGACGTCCCCCCACCGTTTGGGGTGTGATATCACCAAACCCCAGCGTTGATCCCACAACCGAGCAGTAATAAATAAAATTACTCAGTTGACCTACCAACGCCTCTTCATGCAACGCAGTTAACACCAGATAACAAAACAGATACTGTCCTGTAAATAATCCAGTCAATGCCGGCCAGGTAAGCCTGGAAAGGTGACGTCGGCAGGTTTTAATGATCCATGAGAAGAACATTACTCGCCCTGTTGGCGTTGCAGTCTTGCTAATACATCCTGGGCGCTACTTTTGTTGCTACCGCCAATTCCGGCTTCCGCCAGTTTTTCATCAAGATCGCGACCATCTGCCACTTTTTCCAGCTGTGCGGCAGCATCCAGGCGAGCTTGACGTTCGGCCTGACGCGTTTGCAGACGCTTTAAGGATTCTGCCGCTGTCGAAACGCTGGAAGATGCGCCAACAGTAGAGGTCGTTACGGCCTGTTGTGCACGCTGCATGGCTTCAGTAGCTTTAACGACTTCCATTTGTTGCTCAAATTGAGCGATACGCTGTGCTGTCGCTGTAACCGCTTTTTCCACACCATCGCGAGAGACCTCCAGATTCGACAACACTTGCTCTTCAGCGGTAATAAGATTCTCAAGGCGCGCGATTTCTTCAGCAACTTCGTTAATCAACGACGGATTAACGTTCTTGCTTAACGCTTCCAGCGCACGAGCTTCCAGACTGGCTTTGCGCTCACGTAAATCTTTCAGCTTATCGTGACTTAATTTCACCCGCGCCAGCAGATCAACGCGAGATTTTCCGGCTTTATCGAGTTCAGCTTTAGCGTCACGAATATGCTGTTCCAGCATGCGCACACCCTGTGCTTCTTCAATGGATTCTTCCGCTTGCGAGATCACCGATTTACCCAGCGTAAATAAAGTTTTTAAAATTCCCATAAATACCTGTCCTTGTAATTAGTGTGAATATTCTTCTGTAATTTCAGCAAGATCCAAAGCGTTATCTACCAGCGTGGTTATTTCCAGCAGGATATCTTCAAGAGAAGATTTAAGCGATAACGCCCCGAAAACAATGTAATACTCTTCCTGTTGCACGCTGGAGATCCCTACCGATGACAACGGCATCATCTTCTGATTTCTTAATAAGAAGGTATGAAATTCATCTGGATTGTTGATACTACTTACCGGGCAAATAAAGGTTTCGATGATCATTTGGCGGGAAGTAAAAAGAATATTGATTTGCAAATCGCCATAATCATTCATTTTAATAATTAATGCGTTCTCGCCATTTGTTACATCAATATTTTGTTCAGGTACAGTTTGCAGCGCCGTCGCCAGCGCCAACGGATTCCATGTCATATATTATTCCATATAAATTAAGTTTAAATATTAATAAAATGAATATTTGTAGTACGTAATTATCTTACCAGCTATAGACAAAAAAAAACCATCCAAATCTGGATGGCTTTTCATAATTCCGAGAAATTAGCTACGCTGGCGTACCGCTTCAAATAAGCAAATGCCTGTCGCCACAGAAACGTTCAGCGAAGAAACACTTCCTGCCATTGGGATGCTGATCAACTCATCGCAATGTTCACGGGTCAGGCGACGCATGCCTTCACCTTCTGCGCCCATCACCAGTGCCAGCCGTCCGGTCATTTTGCTCTGATAGAGCGTATGATCCGCCTCACCTGCCGTACCGACGATCCAGATATTCTCTTCCTGCAACATACGCATGGTGCGCGCAAGGTTAGTCACCCGAATCAGCGGAACGCTTTCTGCCGCGCCGCAGGCTACTTTTTTCGCCGTGGCGTTGAGCTGTGCGGAGCGATCTTTCGGCACAATCACCGCATGAACACCTGCGGCGTCCGCGCTACGCAGACATGCACCCAGGTTATGCGGATCGGTTACACCGTCGAGGATCAGCAGGAACGGCTGATCGAGCGAAGCGAGCAGATCCGGCAGATCGTTTTCCTGATACTGACGTCCTGGCTTCACACGGGCGATAATGCCCTGATGCACGGCACCGTCGCTTTTCTCGTCGAGATATTGGCGGTTTGCCAGCTGGATAACCACGCCTTGGGACTCAAGGGCGTGAATCAGCGGCAACAGACGTTTATCTTCACGGCCTTTTAAAATAAAGACTTCCTGAAAACGTTCAGGGGCGCGCTCCAGCAGGGCCTGCACTGCGTGGATGCCGTAAATCATTTCACTCATTAATGTACTCGTTGTTTACGTTTTGCCTGATGCGCTACGCTTATCAGGCCTACATGATCCCTGCAATGTATTGAATTTGCGTGATTATGTAGGCCGGATAAGGCGTTCACGCCGCATCCGGCATGAACAAAGCGCATTTTGTCAGCAATCTGACCCTCTTCTGTTTGAAGAGGGTAATGATCACTCTGCCACTTTTTTCTTCGCCGCACGCTTCGCTTTGGTCGCTGCGGCTATTTTCTGCGTTTTCGCCGATGGCTTTTTCGCTTTTCTCGCGTCTTTCTTCGCCGCTTTCGGCTTCGTTTTTTTCTCGCCGCGGAAAGCGCTGTCTGGCTCAAAGTTTATCTTTTTACCAACCTGACGACGCTTGCCGCCTTTTTTGCCTGCATCGCCTTTTTTCGCTTTCTCGCGCGCGGTTTTACCGACGTTGCGCGGTGCGCGTTCGCTGGAGATCAGGCTAAAGTCGATTTTGCGCTCGTCCATATTAACCGCTTCGACGCGAACTTCCACGCGATCGCCCAAGCGATAAGTCTGGCCGCTGGATTCACCCATCAGGCGTTGTCCTACCTGGTCAAAGCGATAGTAGTCATTGTCCAGCGAAGAGACGTGGACCAGACCATCGATGAACAAGTCATCCAGGCGAACAAAGAAGCCAAAGCCGGTAACGCTGGAAATTACGCCTTTAAAGACGTTACCTACCTGGTCGAGCATGAAGTCACACTTCAGCCAGTCAGCCACATCGCGCGTTGCTTCGTCGGCACGACGTTCCGCCATCGAACAGTGCTGACCCAGTTGCAGCATCTCTTCCATCGAATAATGGTAGCCGCCGGTTTCAGTGGTATTCCCCTGATGCCCCTGCTCTTTCGCCAGCAGATACTTAATGGCGCGGTGGAGCGTCAGGTCAGGATAACGACGAATCGGCGAAGTAAAGTGCGCATAGGACTGCAATGCCAGACCGAAGTGACCACGGTTTTCCGGATCGTAAATCGCTTGTTTCATCGAGCGCAACAGCATGGTTTGCAGCATTTCTGCGTCAGGACGGTCAGCAACCGATTCCAGCAGCTCCGCGTAGTCACGCGGTTCCGGCTTGTTACCACCCGGCAATTCCAGCCCCAGCTCCGCCAGCACTGAACGGAAAGAGGTTATTGCTTCAGTGCTCGGCTTGTCGTGAATACGGAACAGTGCCGGTTCTTTGGCCTTCTCAACGAAACGCGCCGCCGAGATATTCGCCAGAATCATGCACTCTTCAATTAACTTGTGTGCGTCGTTACGCTGGGTCTGTTCGATACGCTCAATACGGCGTTCAGCGTTGAAAATGAACTTCGCTTCTTCGCTCTCAAACGAGATCCCGCCGCGTTCTTCACGGGCTTTATCCAGCACTTTATAGAGGTTATGCAGCTCTTCGAGATGCTTAACCAGCGGGGAGTACTGCTCGCGCAGATCCTGATCGCCCTGCAGAATATGCCAGACTTTGGTGTAGGTCAGACGCGCGTGAGAGCTCATCACCGCTTCGTAGAATTTGTAGCCCGTCAGGCGGCCTTTCGACGAAATGGTCATCTCGCAAACCATACACAAGCGGTCTACCTGCGGGTTGAGCGAGCACAGGCCGTTAGAGAGCACTTCCGGCAGCATCGGGATAACCTGCGAAGGGAAGTACACCGACGTACCACGGTTACGCGCTTCTCTGTCCAGCGGTGTTGGCGGACGCACATAGTAGCTGACATCGGCAATTGCGACCCACAAACGCCAGCCGCCGCCGCGTTTTTTCTCGCAGTAAACTGCATCGTCAAAGTCACGGGCGTCTTCGCCATCAATGGTGACCAGCGGTAAATCGCGCAGATCGACACGGCCAGCTTTCGCCTCTTCCGGTACTTCTTCTTTCAGCCCGGCAACCTGTTGCTCAACAGCCTGCGGCCAGATGTACGGAATTTCATGGGTACGCAGGGCGATATCAACCGCCATGCCGGTGCCCATATTATCGCCCAGCACTTCGACGATTTTACCCACTGCTTTGGTACGGCGAGTCGGGCGTTGGGTCAGTTCAACCACCACCACAAAGCCCATCCGCGCGCCCATGATCTGATCGGGCGGGATTAAAATATCGAAGCTCAGACGGCTGTCGTCAGGAACCACAAAGCCGACACCCGCTTCGGTAAAGTAGCGACCAACAATCTGGCTGGTTTTTGGTACCAGTACGCGGACAATACGCGCTTCACGGCGGCCTTTACGGTCAGCGCCCAGCGGCTGTGCCAGCACCTGATCGCCATGAATGCATGTTTTCATCTGCTCGCTGGAGAGATACAAATCATCTTTACGTCCTTCAACCCGCAGAAAGCCGTAGCCATCACGGTGGCCAATAACGGTACCTTTCACCAGGTCGAGGCGTTCCGGCAGCGCATAGCACTGACGGCGAGTGAAGACCAGTTGACCATCGCGCTCCATCGCGCGCAGGCGGCGACGCAGGCCTTCAAGCTGCTCTTCGCCTTCAATGTGCAGTTCTACCGCCAGCTCATCACGGCTGGCCGGTTTTTCACGTTTGGTTAAATGTTCGAGGATAAATTCCCGACTAGGGATGGGATTCGCGTATTTTTCAGCTTCGCGTTCCTGGAAAGGATCTTGTGACATCTCGGTTCCTCCGTTGTCATCTCTGATGAAGATTTTCGTCACTCCACCAGCAATAATTTATAAAGCGGTTGATTCTCTTCAACCAAATCGGCAAGCGTGTAGTTATCCAGTTCCATAAGAAAACTTTGCACGGCCTTAGAAAGTGCCTGTTTCAACCGACAGGCAGGTGTAATGTGGCAAAACTCACTGCTGCAATTCACCAGCGATAAAGGTTCCAGCTCGCGCACCACATCACCAATACGTATCGCACTCGCCGGTTTCCCCAGGCGAATGCCGCCATTTTTTCCACGAACAGCAGTCACGTAGCCGGCACGACTAAGTTGATTGATTATTTTGACCATATGATTACGGGAGACGCCGTAGACGTCAGTCACTTCAGAAATACTGGTCATCCGCCCTTCTGGCAATGACGCCATGTAGATCAGCGCACGTAATCCGTAATCAGTGAAACTCGTTAACTGCACATCAACCTCAAAAGGGAAAGCGGGAAAAAATACATTTATATTGATGATAAACCAGCCACAAGCTGTGTCGCTAATTTATTTCAGTTCGGGGAAGGAAAAAAGCGAGGATTTAACACTGTGTCGGATAGCGTAATGGCTTACCCGACACAGCAATGTATCACACTGTTAGCCCGGCAGGCAAAATATCTGCCAGGCGTACCAGAATTACGCGTCGAACGGGTCGCGCAGAATCATGGTTTCAGTACGATCCGGGCCGGTAGAGATGATATCGATCGGCACACCGGTCAGTTCTTCAATACGCTTGATGTAGTTCAGTGCCGCCTGCGGCAGACCGCTACGATCTTTCACGCCGAAGGTGGATTCAGACCAGCCCGGCATGGTTTCGTAAATCGGCTCTACACCTTTCCAGTCGTCTGCTGCCAGCGGAGTGGTAGTCACTTCGCGACCATCCGGCATACGGTAAGCCACGCAGAGTTTCACCTCTTTCAGGCCATCCAGAACGTCCAGTTTGGTCAGGCAGAAGCCAGACAGGGAGTTCAGCTGTACCGCACGACGAACGGCAACGGTGTCCAGCCAGCCGGTACGACGACGACGACCCGTAGTTGCGCCGAATTCGTTACCCTGCTTGCAGAGGAACTCACCAGTTTCATCAAACAGTTCGGTCGGGAACGGACCTGCACCTACACGAGTGGAGTAAGCTTTGAGGATACCCAGAACGTAATCAACATAACGCGGGCCCAGGCCGGAACCGGTCGCCACGCCACCTGCAGTGGTGTTGGAAGAAGTTACGTACGGATAAGTACCGTGGTCGATATCCAGCAGCGTACCCTGCGCACCTTCGAACATGACGAAATCGCCACGCTGACGCGCCTGGTCGAGCAGGTCAGAAACGTCAACCACCATAGAAGTCAGGATGTCGGCAACAGCCATCGTATCATCCAGAACTTTCTGGTAATCAACCGCTTCAGCTTTGTAGTAGTTAACCAACTGGAAGTTGTGATATTCCATCACTTCTTTCAGTTTTTCAGCGAAGGTTTCTTTGTCGAAAAGGTCGCCAACACGCAGACCACGACGTGCCACTTTATCTTCATAAGCAGGCCCGATACCACGACCCGTGGTGCCGATCGCTTTCGCGCCGCGCGCTTTCTCACGCGCGTTATCCAGCGCAACGTGATAATCAAGGATCAGCGGACATGCTTCAGACAGCAGCAGACGCTCACGAACGGGGATGCCACGGTCTTCCAGTTCTTTCATCTCTTTCATCAGCGCGGCCGGAGACAGCACAACACCGTTACCGATGATGCTGGTTACATTCTCGCGGAGAATACCTGATGGAATAAGATGGAGAACGGTTTTTTCACCGTTGATTACGAGAGTATGGCCTGCGTTGTGACCGCCCTGGTAGCGTACAACATATTTAGCCCGTTCAGTCAGAAGATCGACGATCTTACCTTTACCTTCGTCACCCCATTGGGTGCCCAGTACGACGACGTTGTTACCCATTTTTCAAAATCACCGTTTGCTTAAAAATGGATTCTACCATCGCTTTTTCAGAGTTACAGCACTTTTTGCACTCAAAAATGACCTCGATCAGTCTGTTTTTTGTTCAGCCAATCGTTTTCCTCAACATGTAGTAGACCACAACGCCCGCAACCACAAGTCCACCGCCAAAACGACGTAAAATATTATCGGGCAAATTGGTCATCGCAGCGATCATCTTCTTCCATGCCTTCGGGTAAAGCATCGGCCCTAAACCTTCCAGCACCAAAACCAGGGCAAGCGCCAGCCAGATTGTCGAATTCATTCATTATCCTTATAGAAAAAGAAAACCACCGACATCCCTGAGGATGCGGTGGCTTTATAGACCTGTACCGCAGTCGTTATATTAACGCGTTGCGGAAGTCGGCGTCTTCATGTAGCGGAAGAAATCGCTGTCCGGGCTCATGACCATCACGTCCTGATTGCCGGAGAAGCTGTTCTCATAAGCACGCAGGCTACGGATGAATGCGTAGAAGTCCGGATCTTTACTGAATGCATCAGCAAACAGTTTAGCTGCTTCTGCATCGCCTTCACCACGCATGATGCGGCCCTGACGCTCAGCTTCTGCCAGCGTTCTGGTCACTTCATAGTCGGCAGTCGCGCGCAGTTTTTCCGCTTCTTCCTGACCTTGTGAACGGTGACGACGTGCTACCGCTTCACGCTCGGCGCGCATACGGTTGTAGATCGCTTCAGACACTTCGGTCGGCAGGTTGATCTGCTTGATACGCACATCGACAACTTCAATACCCAGCGCCGCCATACTGTTCGGGTTGATGACCGGTACTTTACCCTTCGTCTCAGCCGTTACGCGCTCTGCCGCTTCGGCAATGGCGTTATCTGCCGCCGGGGTAGTAACTTCATCTTCTGTACCCGCAGAACCGGAGTTCAGCGCATCACGTACTTCGAGGGTCAGACGACCACGGGAATCGGTGACGATGTCTTTCACGTCCAGGCGACCAATTTCAGAACGCAGACGGTCAGAGAACTTACGTTTCAACAGCACTTCCGCTTGCGAAATGTCGCCACCGCCCGTTGCCAGGTAGTAACGGCTGAAATCACTGATGCGCCATTTGATGTAAGAGTCGACGATCAGGTCTTTCTTCTCTTTGGTCACAAAGCGGTCGGCCTGGTTGTCCATGGTCTGAATACGTGCGTCGAGCATTTTCACCGTTTCAATGAACGGTATCTTGAAATGCAGACCCGGCTCATAAACCAGAGGTTTGTTGTCATCGTCACGCAGTACCTTACCAAAACGCAGCGTAATACCGCGCTCACCTTCTTTGACGACAAAGACAGACATGTAAAGCACTACCAGCACGATGATGATAATCGCGATAACTGACTTACGCATCGTTATTCCCCCTGACGCTGGTAGTCGTTACGCTGCGCGTTAGCGCGGCGTTGGTCCATAATATCGCCCTGACTGGTGGACGACGTGTTGCTTGCTCCACTGGTTGTGGAGGAAGAGGCTGGCGGCAGACGCAGCAAATTGCTGGCACCGTTATCGCTCTTCGCCGCAGGGGCATTGCCACCTTTCAGCATCTGGTCTAACGGCAGAACCATCAGGTTGCCACCTTTATCGTTAACCAGCACTTTGCGGGTGTTGCCCAACACTTTTTCCATCGTCTCGATATACAGACGCTCGCGGGTAATTTCCGGCGCAGCTTTATATTCCGGCAGAAGTTTAGCAAAGCGTGCCACTTCACCCTGGGCTTCCAGGATAGTCTGAGCCTTGTACGCACGCGCCTCTTCGAGGATACGTTGCGCCTGACCGTTCGCACGCGGCTGAACTTCGTTGGTATACGCTTCTGCTTCACGAATGTATTGCTGTTCGTTTTCACGCGCGGCAATCGCATCGTCAAACGCCGCTTTTACTTCTTCCGGCGGACGAGCTGCCTGGAAGTTGACGTCCAGCAGAGTGATACCCATGTCATACGGACGAATCGTCTCTTCCAGTTCGCGCTGAGTATCGCTACGAATCACGGTACGACCTTCCGTCAGAATGCGGTCCATGGTGTATTTACCGATAACCCCACGCAGGGCGCTGTCGGTAGCCTGACGCAGGCTGTCATCCGGGCTGGTCACGCTATATAGATATTTTTCCGGATTGGTGACGCGGTACTGTACGTTCATCTCAACGCGCACCACGTTTTCGTCCGACGTCAGCATCACACCGGAAGCAGCCAGTTCACGCACGGCTTCCACGTTCACCGGTTTGACTTCGTCGATAAACGTCGGTTTCCAGTTCAGACCCGGCTCAACCAGATGGCTGAATTTACCAAAGCGTGTTACCACGCCGCGTTCGGCTTCTTTAATGGTGTAGAAACCACTGGCCGCCCAAATAATGACAATCGCTGCCGCTGCGATGGTAACGACACGACCGCCAAGCTGCGGGCGCGGGCCTTGCGATGAATTACCACCGCCAGATCCGGTGCCTTTACCGCCGCCCAGACCACCGAGCTTTTTGCTCAGTTTGCGGAAGATATCATCTAAATCAGGTGGCCCTTGATCGCGACCGCCTTTGTTTCCATTTCCCTCAGAGTTGCCGCCAGGTTTGCTGCTTCCCCACGGGTCGCGGTCTTGTCCGTTATTACCGGGCTGATTCCACGCCATGTTTGTGCTCCATATTTGTTATGCGGTGATCCCTGTTGTCTTTCGACGCCAGAGGATATGACTCCACGCTTCAGACGCTACGCCGTTAGATCAAGTAATCGATCAACGCCGGTTCTTGTTTGCAGAGGCGACGCCAGTCAACGATCGGCATACGAACTTGCAGACTTACGCTGCCGTCCTCCTCCATCCACTCTTTTTCTATTGCCTGAAGCTGATAAAAACGACTTCTCAGACGCCCTTCCTGCGGCGGCAGACGCAATGTATGCTGCGCCACCTCGCCGGAAAGCCGCTCCGTCAAAGCCTGAAAAAGCTGTGGTATCCCCGCTCCGGTCTGCGCAGAAAGCCAGACACGGATCGGTTTGTTCTCTTCGTCCCGATCAATACGCGGTTCAAAATCTTCCAGCATATCGATCTTGTTCATCACCAGCAGGGTTGGGATCTCGTGAGCATCGATCTCTTCAAGAACCGTATTCACCGCTTCGATGTTTTCTTGTACTCGCACATCTGCCGCGTCAATGACGTGCAGCAGCAATGTGGCTTGCCGCGTCTCTTGTAACGTGGCTTTAAATGCCGCCACCAGATCGTGCGGCAGGTGGCGAATAAACCCTACGGTATCTGCCAACACGGTTTCACCGACATCCGCGACGTCAATACGCCGCAACGTCGGGTCGAGGGTGGCAAACAACTGGTCTGCCGCATAGACCCGCGCTTCGGTGATGCGATTGAAAAGGGTAGATTTACCGGCGTTGGTATATCCCACCAGCGAAACAGTAGGAACGTCGGCTTTGATACGCGATTGCCGCCCCTGCTCACGCTGTTTTTCAACTCTTTCCAGGCGCGACTGTATCTGCACGATGCGATTACGCAACAAACGACGGTCGGTTTCGAGCTGGGTTTCACCCGGACCACGCAAACCGATCCCGCCTTTCTGTCTTTCAAGGTGGGTCCAGCCACGCACCAGGCGCGTAGCCAGATGGCGCAACTGCGCCAGCTCAACCTGCAACTTACCCTCATGGGTACGCGCACGCTGGGCGAAAATATCTAAAATAAGGCCGGTGCGGTCGATAACACGACACTCGCACAAACGCTCCAGGTTACGCTCTTGCGCCGGGCTCAGGGCATGGTCAAAAAGAACGACCGAAGCACCCGTCGCTTTGACAGCTTCCGCAATTTCAACTGCTTTACCTTCACCTACAAAATACTTTGGGTGCGGCGCTTTACGGCTACCGGTAATCACCTGCAATGCTTCGACACCGGCGGAAGAGACCAGAGATTCAAACTCCTGGAGGTCTTCCATATCTTTGTCTTGCGTAAAATAGATGTGTACCAGTACCGCCTGCTCACCAGCATCATAACGGTCAAACAAGCGTATAACCCTCTAAATAGATCAGCGGGGAACGCAGGATCGCTGGCTCCCCGTGTAAAAAAAACAGCATGAAACCTTATTCGGTTTCTTCGCTGTCCTGTTGCGCGGAAGTATTCTGCGCGCTGCTACCATGATGGTAGTTACTGCTGGTACCGCCACCGGCGTTGTTACTGTGATGAGAAACCGGGCGAGACGGGACAACAGTAGAAATCGCGTGCTTGTAAACCATCTGGCTGACCGTGTTTTTCAACAGGATCACGAACTGATCAAAAGACTCGATTTGTCCTTGCAGCTTAATACCATTCACCAAATAAATAGAAACTGGAACACGTTCCCGACGCAGTGCGTTCAGGAACGGATCTTGTAAAGATTGCCCCTTAGCCATTCTCTCTTTTCCTTATATGCTTATTTGTACTTTGAACCTTTCGATTCTGAAAAAATTGCGCACGATACGTCTCAATTGTACACATTCAGCCTGCGATAGCACCAACAACCTGTAATACTTCGTCACGCGCCTGTTCTGGTTTTTCACTGTCAAGCCAGTGAACCCCTTCCCAACCACGCAGCCAGGTTATCTGCCGCTTCGCCAACTGTCTCGTGGCGCAAACACCTCGATAAACCATTTCATCGTATGAGATTTCGCCTTCAAGGTAAGACCACATCTGGCGATAACCCACGCAACGAATGGAAGGCAAGTCCGTATGCAAATCTCCTCGGGCAAAAAGCGCCCGGACTTCTGCTTCAAAACCTGAAGCCAACATCTGATGAAAACGCTGCTCAATTCGTTGATGGAGCAGTTCACGGCTCGCCGGGGCGATGGCGAACTGATGCACCTGATACGGTAGAGCGTCTCCTGACGTTTGCGTCAGTTCCGTTAAAGTTTTACCCGAAATGAAAAAAACTTCCAGTGCCCGGGAAAGCCTTTGTGGATCATTTGGATGAATCCTTGCTGCCGCAACCGGATCGATCTCCTGCAGTTGACGATGCAATGACTCCCAACCTTGCTCTGCCGCCTGTTGCTCAATTCTGGCCCGCACTTCGGGGTCTGCCGACGGTAGTGGCGACAACCCTTCCAGCAATGCCTTGAAATACAACATCGTACCGCCCACTAATAGTGGGATCCGCCCCGCCGCGGTGATATCGGCCATTTCCGCCAGCGCATCGCGGCGAAAATCAGCGGCCGAATAAGCCTGCGACGGATCGCGAATATCCAGCAATCGGTGCGGCGCGGCGAGTAACTCTTCAGCGTTCGGCTTCGCCGTCCCGATATCCATCCCTTTGTAAATAAGGGCAGAATCAACGCTTATCAACTCTACTGGTAAAATTTTACGCAGCTCAATGGCTAACGCCGTTTTACCGGAGGCCGTCGGCCCCATCAAAAAAATCGCCTTAGGCAGGCTCGCCTTACTGATATCACTCATCTTTCAGGGCTTTTATCGCCGGATGTAAATCAACAGATTGTAACAGACCACCCGGCGGCGTTTTCACAAGTTGCGGACATAACCGTTCCACGTCCGCCAGCAGGGTGATGGCCTGTGCCATTGACCACTGCGCATGTTCGCTCATCAGATTTCGTGCAATCCACTGCGCAATATTGCCAGGTTCGAATACGGACTGCTTCGCCAGGTAGCCTATCAGTTCAGGAATCAAGATTTGTAAATTTTGTTGGCGTAAGGGTAAAGGCACGGCCCTGATGGTCACATACTGTGCATCGGACTGGAAATCAATACCCAATTCCGCCAGGGCAGACTGCGCTTTTTCTAATGCCGATTTTTCTTCGCCAGAAACTTTTAGCCGCAACGGAATAAGCAACGGCTGAGCGCAAACTGGCGTTTCACCCGGCGTCAACTGCGCCTGACGCAGCCAACGTTCTGCCACTGGCAGGGCTAAAAGTGAAATGTTGCCGTCGCGCTCCAGCAACGCATAGTCGGAATGGATGATAGTCAGTACCCGACCAAAACTCTGACTGTTCGCCGCAAGCGCTGGCTCCTGCGGTTCAGGTGCTTTTGGTTTTTGCATCGGCGCAGGCGTTTGCAAAAGCTGGCGATACACTTCACCTTGCTGTTTCTGGTAGCCTGGCTGCGCATTCGGCCAGGAAGCTGCTGGACGACCACCAGAGGCGGGCGCAGGAGAGTAGCGGGGGGCTACCGGTTCGCGAACTGCCGGTTCAGCAAAATGATTACGCCCGGCGGCCACGCGGTTCTCCGGAATGGTGCGCGGTGCAGGTTGAGGTTCATCGTCCAGTGGCAGCGGCGTTTCCAGCTGTTGTTGTAGCACACTCAGCACGCCCTGATAGATAAAGTCGTGCACCAGACGCGACTGATGGAAACGCACTTCGTGTTTGGCGGGGTGCACGTTGACGTCCACTTGATGTGGGTCGATCTCCAGATACAACACAAATGCCGGTTGCTGATCGGCCCCCAGTTTGTCTTCACAGGCCTGACGGATCGCATGATTGATCAGGCGATCGCGCATCATGCGACCATTCACGTAGCAATACTGAATTTCTGCCAGTGCGGGCGTGGTGTGATTCGGATCTGCCACCCAGCCGCGCAGCGTGAGATCGCCGTGTTGCCATTCAATCGCCAGCGCTTGTTCGAGAAAAGCGGTGCCGCAAATCGCGCCTAAGCGCCGTTCTTTTTGCCCGCCTTCCGGCACTGCGCGGTACTGGCGAACTATTTTGCCGTTATGCGACAGATTGATAGTGACGTCGAAACGCGCCAGCGCAATGCGGCGGATGATTTCATCAATATGGTTAAATTCGGTTTTCTCGGTACGCAGGAATTTGCGCCGCGCCGGGGTATTGTAGAACAGATCCAGCACTTCCAGCGTCGTTCCCACCGGATGCGCCGCCGGTTTAACCGTCACGTCCATATCGCGCCCTTCGGCATACGCTTGCCATGCCTCCTGCTGCTCTGCGGTGCGCGAAGTGAGCGTCAGACGGGAAACTGAACTGATACTCGCCAGCGCCTCACCGCGGAACCCCAGGCTGATAATAGCTTCGAGATCGTCCAGAGAGGCGATCTTACTGGTAGCATGACGCGCCAGCGCCAGCGCCAGTTCATCTTTTTTGATACCGCAGCCGTTATCACGAATGCGGATAAGTTTCGCCCCACCGCGTTCGATATCAATATCAATACGCGTCGCACCCGCATCGAGGCTGTTTTCTACCAGTTCTTTGACTACCGACGCAGGTCGCTCGACCACCTCACCTGCGGCAATCTGGTTCGCCAGTTGTGGCGGTAAGACCTGAATTGGCATCAATCATCCTTAGTTTGGCAGCGTGCGATCTGGCGTCGTCACCGTGCTGGCCGTTTGTGCCGTTGCCCCCTGCGGCGCAGATTGCATCGGATGCGCAAGGAAATAATTGCGCAGGCCTTTGTAAATGGCTTCTGCCAGCTGTTGTTGGTAATCGTCGCTCGCCAGCAAACGTTCTTCGCTGTTGTTGCTGATAAAACCGGTTTCGACCAGTACTGATGGGATATCCGGCGAACGCAGAACGCCAAGGCTGGCATGTTCTGGTCGACGTTTATGTATTTCGCCAATGCGTTGCAACTGACTGATCATACTGGTCGCTACATCATACCCTACCCGCTGGGAATGACCGAACTGTAAATCCAGCACCGCCTGGCTTAAATACGGGTCAGACTGACTGTTCGCCAGCACATCGCCCGCTCCGCCCAGCAGCTCCGACTGTTTCTCGTGCTGCTCCAGCCAACTGGCCATTTCGCTGTTGGCGCGACGGTTAGAGAGCACCCATACGGAAGCGCCAGTCGCACTGCGGTTCGGTGCGGCATCAGCGTGAATCGACACGAGGAAATTAGCGTTTTGCTTACGTGCCACATCGCTGCGCCCCATCACCGAGATAAAGTAATCCCCGTCACGGGTTAAAACGCCTTTAAACATTGGATCGTCATTGAGCAAAGTACGCAATTTACGTGCGATGGCGATGGTGACATTTTTCTCCCGCGTACCACCGGGGCCGATAGCGCCAGGGTCCTGACCACCGTGTCCTGCATCAATAGCGATGATAATTTTATCGCCAGTGTTAGCCGTCGCGCGCGCTGCCGGACGCGTTACCGTATTACTGCTGATAACACCCGTAGTGCGGTTACTTTCCGTTTTAAACGGATTGCGCGCCGGTTCGCTGACGCGCGGTGCGACAACCGCAGGCGTTTCAACGCGTTTCGCAACCACAGGCGGCGGCGGAGGCGGTGGCGGCACATCGGCGTTAATCGTAAAGACGACAGTGTAATTGCTACCATTCTGCCGCTTCACCGCTTCGGTTTTACCGTTTTCGGTGAGATCGACCACTAGCCGTAGCGTTTGTGCATCTTTAGGCGTTCCAGAGCGAATCGCCTTCACCAGATTATTACCGCTGAACAACAACGGTAGCCCCTGAATCACGCCCGTTTGTTTGATATCGAGCGCCACGGTGCGTTTGTTTTGATGGCTAAACGCGTAATCAGGATCGCCAGTAAAACTCAATGTTATTCGCGCCTGTTGATTACCGTTAGAAACCTGAATATCAGAGAGCGTAGCGGCGCCAGCCTGCGCGCACAGCAGCAGCAACGTCGCTACCAACCAATTTCTGATGCGATACATCATCCCGCCACCTTTCAAAGGTTAACCGGCTAAACGCGCCAGCAACAATTCACCCGCAGAGGAAACCGCACTCACGCGCGCCTCACGGCCTTGTGCCTGATAATCAATGTGTATTTCGACATCCGGGTCAGGAAGAACACCTGTACCTTGTTGTGGCCACTCCACCAGGCAGATGGCATCGTTGGCAAAATAATCGCGGATCCCCATAAACTCCAGCTCCTCGGGATCGGCAAGGCGGTATAAATCAAAGTGATACACCATTAAGTTGTCGAGCGTATAGGGTTCGACCAGCGTATAAGTGGGGCTTTTGACATTACCCTGATGACCCAGAGCCTGTAAAAAGCCCCGGCTAAAGGTGGTTTTACCTGCGCCTAAATCGCCATACAGATAGATTACGGTTGCACCATCGCAGGCTTTCGCTACCCGCTCGCCCAGGTCTAATGTTGCCTGCTCATCAGGGAGCGGAATTACTCGATTCATCATGGTTTTTATCAGTCACTTCCGGGTTAACAATACGCTGTAGCGTGGAAAAGAGATCGGTCGCCAGCATTCCGCGCGTTCCAAAACGCGCCGCCAGTACGTCAGCTGCCGTACCGTGTGCGACACAGCCCGCGCACGCTGCATCATACGGCGACAGTTTTTGCCCAAGCAATGCGCCAATAATACCAGAGAGCACATCGCCCATGCCGCCGCTCGCCATGCCTGCATTTCCGGCATCAATAATGCCTAAAGCGTCAGGATGGGCGGCGACCACGGTTCCGGCACCTTTCAGCACCGCTACGCCGCCATAACGTTGTACCAGACGTTGGGCGCAATGTAAGCGGTCACTTTCAATTTCAGCGACGGAACAGCCTAACAACCGTGCGGCCTCACCAGGATGCGGCGTGATCACGCGATTGTGACGCTTATCGGGATTGATTGCCAGCAGGTTCAATGCATCGGCATCCCACAACATCGGTTTGCGAAAATTCTCAACTTTTTGCAGGGCTTTTTTCCCCCACTCTTGCTGGCCCAGACCGGGACCAATCACCACCACATCGGCCCATTCCAGGCTTTCGGTAAGAGAGTCCATAGTCAGTTCATGCACCATCAATTCCGGTCGTGCAGTCAGCAGCGGCGCAATGTTCTCACTGCGGGTCAGTACTCGGACTAAACCAGCACCAGCACGCAGTGCCGCTTCCCCCGTCATACGAATAGCCCCCGCCGTGCCGTGATCGCCACCAATAATCACCAGCCGCCCGTGATCGCCTTTATGCGAAGTCGGGCGACGCGGTTTCAGCCAGTGAGAAAGTTGTTCTGCCGAAAACCGCTGAATTTTCGTCTCCTGACCTGCCAACCAACTGTCCAGCCCCAGCGAGTCAAAATGCAGTTTTCCGGTAACATCCCGGGCTTTCCCGGTGAGCAAGCCAGGTTTCAGCGCAATAAAAGTGATGGTGTGATCGGCGTTGATTACCGCGCCTGGCGTAGCGCCAGTTTCAGCCAGCAGGCCGGAAGGGATATCAACCGCCACAATCGGCGCAGGGTGAGTATTAGCGTGGTCGATTAACTGGCTAATGGATTCGCGGGGCGCGTGCTGCAATCCGGTACCGAGCAGCGCATCAACAATCAGATCTACTGACTCGGGCCAGACAATATTTGAAGCATGGATCTCGCCTCCCGCGTTTAACCATGCATCGTGTGCCAGCGCGGCCTCTTCCGGTAACGGTTTGTCACTTTCCTGGGCCAGCAGCGTGACCTCAATGCCGACCGCTTTTGCCAGCCGCGCAATCACATAACCATCGCCGCCGTTATTGCCATGACCGCACAGCACCAGCCAGTGGCGGGCATCAGGATAAGCCGAACGACACACCTGAAATGCGGCTTCACCAGCGCGAAGCATCAGTTCATAGAGTGTAAGCCCCAGCGCATCTGCCGCCTCGCGTTCGCCGCGGCGGATATCGTCGGCGTGCCAGACGGTGTGTGGTATACTTACGGGGTTTTTCTTCATTGTATGGTCCGTCATGTCAGAGCCCCTCGATCTCAATCAGTTAGCGCAAAAAATTAAACAGTGGGGGCTGGAACTGGGCTTTCAGCAGGTAGGTATTACCGATACCGATCTCAGCGCGTCCGAGCCCAAACTGCAAGCATGGCTGGACAAACAATACCACGGCGAAATGGACTGGATGGCGCGTCACGGTATGCTGCGCGCCCGCCCCCATGAGTTATTGCCCGGTACGCTGCGCGTCATCAGCGTGCGGATGAATTACCTTCCTGCTAACGCTGCATTTGCCAGCACGCTGAAAAACCCCAAACTCGGCTATGTAAGTCGTTATGCGTTGGGCCGTGACTATCACAAACTTCTGCGCAACCGACTCAAAAAGCTGGGCGAGATGATTCAGCAACATTGTGTTTCGCTGAATTTTAGACCGTTTGTCGATTCTGCGCCTATTCTCGAGCGCCCGTTAGCTGAAAAAGCAGGTCTTGGCTGGACAGGTAAGCACTCACTTATCCTCAATCGCGAGGCCGGTTCGTTCTTCTTTTTAGGTGAATTACTGGTCGATATTCCGCTACCCGTGGATCAACCGGTCGAGGAAGGATGCGGTAAATGCGTGGCCTGTATGACGATTTGCCCGACCGGCGCCATCGTCGAGCCATATACCGTCGATGCTCGCCGCTGTATCTCTTATCTCACCATTGAACTGGAAGGGGCGATCCCGGAAGAGCTGCGTCCATTGATGGGAAACCGTATTTACGGTTGCGATGACTGCCAGCTTATCTGCCCGTGGAATCGCTATTCGCAACTCACTAAAGAAGACGATTTCAGCCCGCGCAAACCACTACACGCACCGGAACTCATTGAGTTATTCGCCTGGAGTGAAGAGAAGTTTTTAAAAGTCACGGAAGGTTCGGCGATTCGCCGTATAGGTCACCTGCGTTGGCTGCGTAATATCGCCGTGGCATTAGGCAATGCCCCCTGGGATAAAACGATTTTGACAGCGCTGGAAAGTCGTAAAGGTGAGCACCCACTTCTTGATGAGCACATAGCGTGGGCGATTGCGCAGCAAATCGAGAGGCGAAATGCGTGCGTCGTAGAGGTACAACTACCGAAAAAACAGCGTCTGGTTCGGGTGATTGAAAAAGGGTTACCGCGTGACGCCTGATTCATCCACAGCTTGTGAATAAAAATAAAAACGCATTGCAATTCAAGGCGAATAAAATCGTCAAGTGATCGACTCGACAAAACGAGATCTTAATTTTCAACCTATATATCAATAAGTTAAAAAAATACTATTCACCGTGCGAAGTTTCTTTGAAATTAAGATTACGACATGAGGCTGTGGATAACTCTGTTTACAAGAGTTTGTCAGAGACAACAAAAACCAGCAATAACGCATCGCGTCGCTGTGGATATTTTATTGAGAGAAGAATTTGGAGCGGGAAACGAGACTCGAACTCGCGACCCCGACCTTGGCAAGGTCGTGCTCTACCAACTGAGCTATTCCCG